>DATCJU010000140.1:0-11076 GCA_036562635.1 Pseudonocardiaceae bacterium | reverse complement strand
TCGCTCATCCCTCCGTCGACGGAGACGTACCGCCGCCGCCCACGGTCCAGCTCGACGTCCTTGATCGTCCCGACCTCGTAGAGGGTCACCGTCCCCGGCCCGACGATCGACCGACCCGGTTCGACGGCCACCCGCGGCACGGGCAGACCGGCCGCCTCGCACTCCCGACGCACGATGGCGCGGAGCTGTTCGGCCAGCTGCGCCACCGGTGGCGGATCGTCCTCGGGGGTGTAGGCGATGCCCAGACCACCGCCCAGGTCCAGGGTGGTGATGGACTCGATCGCCTCGGGGCCGTGCTCGTCCCGGATCCGGGTCAGCAGACCGACCACGCGGTGCGCGGCCACCTCGAACCCGCTGGCGTCGAAGATCTGCGAACCGATGTGGCTGTGCAGGCCGACCAGCTGCAGGCCCTCGGCGTTGAGCACCCGGCGCACCGCCTCGGCGGCGTCCCCACCGGCCAGGGAGAACCCGAACTTCTGGTCCTCGTGGGCGGTGGCGATGAACTCGTGGGTGTGGGCCTCGACGCCGACCGTGACCCGCACCATGACCGGCTGCCGGATCCCGCGGTCCCGGGCGAGCCGGTCCAGCCGGGCGATCTCGTAGAAGGAGTCGAGCACCACCACGCCCACCCCGGCGTCCAGCGCCTGGGCCAGCTCGGCGGGCGACTTGTTGTTGCCGTGCAGGGCGATCCGCTCGGCAGGGAAGCCGGCGTGCAGGGCGAGGGCGAGTTCCCCGCCACTGGCCACGTCCAGCGACAGGCCCTCCTCGGCCACCCAGCGCGCCACGGCACCGCACAGGAACGCCTTGGCGGCGTAGTGCACCAGCGCGGGATCACCGAACGCCTCGGCGTGCTCGGCGCAGCGCGACCGGAAGTCGGCCTCGTCCATTACGAACAGCGGGGTGCCGTACTGCTCGGCCAGGTCGCGCACGTCGACCCCGGCCAGCCGCAGCACCCCGTCGGGGCCGCGTTCGGCGTTGCGCGGCCACACCGCGGGGTGCAGCCGGTTCAGCTCCTCGGCGGTGGCTGGGCGCGGCCCGGCGGTGTTCGCGGGGGTGAGGACGTCGGCGTGGCGGGGCCCCGCGGGGTGGGCACGCATCAGGTCAGCACTCCTACATCCGGTCGGGGGCGGAGACGCCCAACAGCCCCAGACCGTTGGCCAGCACCTGGCGCGCGGCGGCGCACAGCTGCAGCCGGGCCTGGGTCAGCGGCGTGGCCGGCTCGTCACCCTGCGGCAGCACCCGGCACGAGTCGTAGAACTTGTGGTAGGCGCTGGCCAACTCCTCCAGGTAGCGGGCCACCCGATGCGGCTCCCGCAGCTCGGCCGCGGAGGCCACGATGCGCGGGAACTCGCCGATGGTGCGGATCAGGTCGCCCTCCCGCTCGTGGGTGAGCAGGCCGAAGTCCACCCGGTCGAGGTCGGTGTCCAGCTCGATGCCCAGCTCGGCGGCGTTGCGCAGCAGCGAGGCGAGCCGGGCGTGCGCGTACTGCACGTAGAAGACCGGGTTGTCGTTGGTGCGCCGGCTCCACACGTCCAGGTCGATGTCCAGGGCGGAGTCCACCGAGGCGCGGATCATGGCGTAGCGGGCGGCGTCCACACCGACCGCCTCGACCAGGTCCTCCAGGGTGATGACGGTGCCGGCCCGCTTGCTCATCCGCACCGGCTTGCCGTCCCGGACCAGGTTCACCATCTGGCCGATGAGCACCTCGACCGTGTTCGGGTCGTCGTCGAAGGCGGCCGCGACGGCCTTGAGCCGGCCGATGTAGCCGTGGTGGTCGGCGCCCAGCATGTAGATGCACAGGTCGAAGCCGCGCTGCCGCTTGTCCCGGTAGTAGGCGATGTCACCGGCGATGTACGCGGGCCGCCCGTCGCTCTTGATGACGACCCGGTCCTTGTCGTCCCCGAACTCGCTGGAGCGCAGCCACCAGGCCCCGTCGGCGTGGTACAGGTGCCCACGCTTGCGCAGCTCCTCCACGGCGGCGCCCACCGCACCGGAGGTGTGCAGCGAGTCCTCGTGGAAGTAGACGTCGAAGTCGGTGCCGAACTCGTGCAGGCTCCGCTTGATCTCGTCGAACATCAGTCCGACGCCGACCCGGCGGAACACCTCGTGCCGCTCGGCCTCCGGCAGGTCCAGCACGCCGGGCTCGCGCCGCACCACCTCGCCGGCGATGTCGGCGATGTAGGCGCCGCCATACCCGTCCTCGGGGGTCGGCTCACCCTTGGCGGCGGCGATCAACGACCGGACGAAACGGTCGATCTGCGCACCGGCGTCGTTGAAGTAGTACTCGCGGGTGACCTGGGCCCCCTGTGCGGCCAGGATCCGCCCCAGGGCGTCACCGACCGCGGCCCACCGGGTGCCTCCCAGGTGGATGGGGCCGGTCGGGTTGGCCGAGACGAACTCCAGGTTCACCTTCAGTCCACCGAAACGATCGGCGTGGCCGTACTCCTCGGCGGCGGTGAGCACCTCACGCACGATCTGCCCCTGGGCGTCGGCGGCCAGCCACAGGTTCAGGAAGCCCGGCCCGGCCACCTCCGCGGAGGCCACGGCCTGGTGCCCGGCCAGCGCCTCGGCCAGCCATCCGGCCAGGTCCCGCGGGGCGACGCCCAGCTTCTTGGCGGTCTGGAGCGCCAGGTTGGTGGCGTAGTCGCCGTGCTCAGGGTTTCGCGGTCGCTCCACGGTCACGGTCTCGGGCAGGACCGAGGTGTCCAGCCCACGAGCGGACAGGACGTCGACAGCTACGGAACGAACCAGTTCAGCGAGCGCGGCAGGAGTCACCCGATGCAGTCTAGGGAGGCGTTCGCACTGTTCACGAAGGGGTTACCCCTGTCCCGCCAGGTGGGAGCGCCGGTCGGTGACCCGGCTCACCGCCACGCGGAACCACCTGCGGGAACCACCCGGTCCGGAGCCATCCGCACCCGATCCGGCATTCCGTGCGGGACGACGGGACGCATCGCGCGTGGGTGTCGACGCACCCGGTGATCACCCGGACGGCGCGTCCCCCGTTCGTCGCACCTGCGAACCCCGTTCGTCCCAGTGCGCGTGGCGCCGGTCGGGCCGCGCCGATCCGCGCGTTGACGACGCCCCCGGCAAAAGTCCATACACTGGCCGGCGACAACCCCGGTCAGGTGACGAGACGAGGTCCGAACAGGGATGGCCAGCGGCAAGAACAACAAGGGGGCACGCAGCGTACGCGCTGCTCGCTCCTCGGTCGTGGTGAACAAGCCCAAACCGTGGGGCATGGTGGCCGCGGTGCTGGTCGTCGTGCTCTTCGCGGGGGGCGTGTTCGGCTACGCCTACGTGCAGTACTCCGACAAGCAGGAGCGCGAGGCTGCGCTGGCCAAGTGGACCCCCTCGGACAGCAACCGGGACCCGTCCACGCAGATCCCCGGCATCGTGATCCAGGAGTACCAGGGTCAGCGTCACGTCACCCCGGACCAGCGGGTGGCCTACGACCAGTCGCCGCCGTTCGGTGGTCCGCATGACAGCTACTGGGCGGCCTGCAACGGCATGGTCTACGAGCAGGCGATCCGTACCGAGAACGTGATCCACTCGCTGGAGCACGGGGCGGTCTGGATCACCTACAACCCGGACCAGGTCAGCGGTGAGGCCCTGGAGAAGCTGCGCAAGCGGGTGGAGAACCAGCCCTACATGCTGATGTCGCCCTACCCGGGGCTGGACAAGCCGATCTCGCTGCAGTCGTGGGGCCACCAGCTGAAGGTGGAGAGCGCCGACGACGAGCGCATCGACCAGTTCATCCGCGCCCTGCGCAGCAACCCGTACACCTACCCGGAGACCGGCGCCTCCTGTGACGCCCTGGGTCCGGGCCAGTTCGACCCGGACAACCCGCCGCCGTTCGACCCCACTCCTCCGGGGCCGGACGCGGTCCCGATGGACGGCGGTCAGGACGCCAGCCAGCTGCCGGGTGGCATGGGGACCGTGCCCGGTAGCCAGCAGGGTGAGCAGCAGGGCGACCAGCAGCAGGAGCCGCAGCAGCAGGACCAGCAGCAGAACGACCAGCAGCAGGACCAGCAGGGTGGCCAGCAGGAGCCGCAGCAGCAGGCTCCGAGCGGACAGGGCTGATGAGTTCGGACAGGCAGTACGACGCGGGACCGGCTGAGCAGCAGCCGGTCCCGCCGGCATCACCCACCTCCACGGACGCCCCGGACGACACGGAGCAGGACCGCCCGGCCCGCACCGAGGTCGACGGGGACGACACCGGTCCGGCGGAACCGGGCACCGGATCCCGGGGTGCAGGAACCACCACCACGGTGCGCGTGGTGGTGGCCGCGGTGGCGGTGCTGGCCGTGCTGTTGCTGGGTGCGGCCCTGGGCATGCTGATCCAGCTGCCCGGCGCGCGGCAGTCCACGACCCCGGCCGCCGGCTCGGTGGACGTCGGCTTCGCCCAGGACATGTCCGTGCACCACCTCCAGGCGGTGACCATGGCCGGCTGGGCCCGGGAGCACAGCACCGACCCGGTGATCAAGCAGCTCGCCTTCGACATCGAGCGCTCCCAGCTGGAGCAGGTGGGCCGCATGCGGGGCTGGCTGTCGATGTGGAACCAGCCCGAGATCCCCACAGGGGGCTACATGGCCTGGATGACCGGCCCGGAGAGCGGTCATCACGGGGGCGCGCCCACCGGGCAGGGCGGTGCGGTGACCACGATGCCCGGCATGGCCTCCCAGAAGGAGCTGGCCCGGCTGCGGTCGTTGTCCGGTCGCGAGCTGGACGTGTACTTCCTGCAGCTGATGATCCGGCACCACCAGGGCGGAAAGCACATGATGGAGTACGCGGCCCAGCACGCCACGCAGCCGGCGCTGCGGAACCTGGCACAGCGGATGCTGGACACCCAGGAGGCCGAGACCCACACCATGCTGAGCCTGCTCACCGAACGCGGCGGTGAACCCCTGCCGCTGAGCTGAGTCCACGCTCCGGCATCGGGCCACCGACCCCGGTGTCACCGCTTCGGGAGGGTCGGTCCTCCGCTCGGGGATCGTGCCGGCCGAGCGGTCGCCGGGGCCCCCGACCGGCAGTAGCGTCGGGTCCACCACGTCCCGGGCAGCGTCCCGCAGGGGGTTGCGATGACCGCGGTGGATCCGACCCGTACCGACAACCAGGCTCGCAAGGACCGACCGCCCCACGTCACCGAACACGAGGCCCGCCGGGTCACCGAAGCGGCACGGGAGACCCGGTGGCGCAAGCCGAGCTTCGGCCGTGAGCTCTTCCTCGGCCGGTTCCGCCCGGACCTGCTCCGTCCCCGCCCCGGCGGGACGGCCGATCCGGGTGGCGCGGAGTTCCTGACCCGGCTGCGCGAGTTCTGCGAACGCCGGCTCGACCAGGGGAGGCGGATCGAGCGGGAGGGCCGGGTCCCCGACGAGCTGGTGCGCGAGCTGCAGGAGCTGGGCGCCTTCGGCATGCGGATCGACCGCGAGTACGGCGGGCTGGGGCTGTCCCAGGTGCACTACAACCGCGCGCTCATGCTCGTCGCCTCGGTGCACCCGGCGCTGGGTGCCCTGCTGTCCGCCCACCAGTCCATCGGGGTGCCGCGGCCGCTGGCGCTGTTCGGCACCCCCGAGCAGAAGCAGGAGTTCCTGCCTCGCTGTGCCCGTGGCGCCATCAGTGCCTTCCTGCTCACCGAACCGGACGTGGGCAGCGACCCGGCCCGGCTGCGTGCCACGGCCACCCCGACCGAGGACGGCGACGGCTACCTCCTTGACGGGGTGAAGCTGTGGACCACCAACGGGGTGATCGCCGACCTGCTGGTCGTGCTGGCCCGGGTGCCGCAGGGTGACGGGCACCCCGGTGGCATCACAGCCTTCGTGGTCGAGGCCGACTCCCCCGGTATCACCGTGGAACACCGCAACTCCTTCATGGGGTTGCGGGGCATCGAGAACGGGGTCACCCGGTTCCACCGGGTGCGGGTGCCGACCCGCAACCGGATCGGTGAGGAGGGGCAGGGCCTGAAGATCGCCCTGACCACCCTCAACACCGGCCGATTGTCCCTGCCGGCCATGTGCGCGGGGGCGGCCAAGTGGTGCCTGCGCATCGCCCGGGAGTGGTCCCGGGCCCGGGTGCAGTGGGGCCGTCCCATCGGGGAGCACGAGGCGATCAGCAGCAAGATCGCATTCATCGCGGCCACCGCGTTCGCCCTGGAGTCGGTGCTGGAGCTGACGGGTGCACTGGCGGACGTCGAGGAGACCGACATCCGGATCGAGGCCGCCCTGGCCAAGCTGTACGCCTCGGAGATGGCCTGGTTGGTGGCCGACGAGCTGGTGCAGATCCGGGGCGGGCGTGGCTTCGAGACCGCCGAGTCGCTGGCCGCGCGTGGTGAGCGGGGTGTCCCGGCCGAGCAGGTGTTGCGGGACCTGAGGATCAACCGCATCTTCGAGGGCTCCTCGGAGATCATGCGCCTATTCGTCGCCCGGGAGGCGGTGGACGCGCACCTGGCGGTCGCCGGGGACATCATCGACCCCGGAGCCGACCTGACCCGCAGGGCCCGGGCCGCGGCCCGGGCGAGCGGTTTCTACGTCCGGTGGCTGCCCACCCTGGCGATGGGCCGGGGGCAGCTTCCGGCGTCGTTCCTCGAGTTCGGGCCGCTCGCGCCGCACCTGCGTTACGTGGAGCGGGCCAGCCGTCGCCTGGCCCGGCAGACCTTCTACGCCATGTCCCGGTGGCGGGGTGCCCTGGAGCGGCGGGAGGGCTTCCTGGGCCGGATCGTCGACATCGGGGCGGAGCTGTTCGCGATGACCGCGTGCTGTGTGCGTGCCCAGGCGTTGCTGACGGACTCCGACGGTGCTCCCGGCCGCGGGACGGGTGCCCTCGACCTGGCGGACGCCTACTGCCGACAGGCTCGGCTGCGGGTGGAGACGCTGTTCGACCGGTTGTGGACCAACACCGACACCGTCGACCGTCGGCTCGCCCGGCGGGTGCTGTCCGACCGGTACACCTGGCTGGAGGAGGGGGTGCTGGACCCGTCACTGCCGGGGCCCTGGATCGCCGAGCAGGACCACGGTCCGTCCCGGCGCACGAGTGTGCACCGACGCATCCGTCCGGCTGTCGACGACTGAGGTGTGACCAGGGCCCCGAACATGCCGCAGCGGGACAGGCGTTGGGTCAGCGCGGCACCTGTCCCGCATGGCCGAGGTGGTGGAACGCCCTCGTGACGACCTCCTCGGCATTCCTCGTGCGGCGGATAGGGCAGTTCTCCAGGAAGGAGAAGGTCACGCTATGCCATGGCCCACAAAATCGATATAACCCATTTAGGTGAACATTCACCCGAATGATCCACATCATGGAACGGGTGCCGTGGCGGTGCGACCGACATCGCCCACCGACGGCGTCCGGTGACCACCGCCACCACGGGTGACCACCACGCCGACCAGGTGCGACAGCCGGCCGAACGGCTCACGTACCGGACCGGCCCCGACCGGGACTCACCAGCTCAGTTCCCGACAGCGGGTGGCCTGCTCGTCCAGCTCGACCTGCAACGTGGCGTGCTCGATGTGGTACCGCTCGGCCAACAACCGCTGGGCGGCGGCCAACACCCCCGGATGGTCGTCCGAGGAACGAACGGCCAGGTGTGCCGAGGCCACCTCCATCCCCGAGGTGAGCGTCCACACGTGCAGGTCGTGCACCTCGGCCACCCCGGGCACCGCAGCCAGATCACCCCGCAACCGCTCCACGTCGACCCCCTCGGGGGCGTGCTGGCACAGGATGCGCATCGCCCGCCGCCCCAGCACCCAGGCCCGCGGCAGCACGAACAGACCGATCGCCGCACCCACCACCGGGTCGGCGTACCGCCAGCCGAGGACCGCGGTGAGCAGACCGGACACCAGCACGCCCACCGACCCCACCAGGTCCGCCAGGACCTCCAGGTACGCGCCCCGGACGTTGAGACTGTGCTCGGCACCGTCACGCAGGAGGAACAGGGCCACCGCGTTGGCCAGCAGGCCCACCACGGCCACCACGATCACCGGTAGCCCGGGAACCTCCGGTGGCGCGGACAGGCGGTGCACCGCCTCGTAGAGCACCCAGCCCGCCACGACGAACAACAGCGCCGCATTGACCAGGGCGGCCACCACCTCCGCCCGGTACATGCCGAAGGTGCGGCTGGGGTGCCGGGCGTTGCGCCGCGCCACCAGGACCGCGACCACCGCGACCAGCAGGCCGAGCAGGTCGGTGAACACGTGGGCGGCGTCGGAGAGCACGGCCAGGGACGAGGTGGCCAGGCCCACGACGAGCTGCACCACGAAGGTGCCCGCGGTGAGCGTCGCGGCGACGAGCAGGCGCCCCAGGTAACGCCCGGAAGCACTACCTGCGCGCACCGCCGCCGAGCCGTGTCCGTGACCGTGACCGTGCCCCATGGCACCTCCCTTCGGGCGCGGAACATATGCCCAAATGCGCATAAGTGCAACCAAGAGGGTTCCCGGTCACAGGAGAAGGAAAACCACCACCACCCGTCCGTCAGCCGAGCAGGCGGCCCAGTGCACGCAGCAGTGTCGGGGACAGCCGGGACAACGCCTGGGCGGCGACCGCCTCCGCCGTCACCGGCACCACCGCCTCGTTCCGCTCCACCGCACGCAGCACCGCCGCGGCCACCCGCTCCGGAGGGAAGGCACGTCGCCGGTAGAACCGCACCGCCGACTCCCGCCGCCGACGCTCCTCCTCCGGGTCCGCCCCCACGAAACGGGTGGTGGCCGCGATACCGGTCGACACGAACCCCGGACAGATCGCGCTCACCCCGATCCCCTGCCCGGCCAGCTCGGCACGTAGGCACTGCGCCAGCATCAGCACCGCGGCCTTGGTGGTCGAGTACGCCGGCAGCAGTCGGTTCGGGGTGTAACCGGCCATCGACGCGGTGACCACCAGGTGCCCGCCCTCCCCGCGTGCCACCAGCCGCGGAGCGAAGGCGCGCAGGGTGTGCACCACGCCCCAGAGGTTGACGTCCACCACGCGCCGCCAGTCCTCCTCCGAGGTGGCCAGGAACGGGCCCGCCACCCCGACACCCGCGTTGGCGACCACCACGTCCGGCACACCGTGGGCGGCCTGCACCCGCTCGGCCAACTCGTGCACCGCCGCCCCGTCCGCCACGTCCACCCGGTAGGCGTGCGCCCGACCGCCCGCGGACGTGACACATCGCACGGTGTCCGCGGCCGCGGCCTCGTCGACGTCCACCACCAGCACCTCGGCGCCCCGGGCCGCCGCGGCCAGAGCGGTGGCCCGGCCGATACCACCCCCCGCACCGGTGACCAGGACCAGCCTCCCGGCCAGCGGCCGGCGGACACGGTCCCGAACCGGCTGCAGGCCCCGGACCGGAGCGGCACCGCGCACGTGGTCGACGAACTCGGCGATCCAGCGGGCCACCACCTCGGGATGGGTGCGGGGCGCCCAGTGCCCGGCCGGCAGCTCACGCCGCCACAGCCGTGCGCACCAGGGCTCGGCCGACTCCTGCATCGCAGGGGTGACGAAACGGTCCCGGAGCGGCACCACCTGCTGCACCGGGACCGCGGTGTGCCGCCGACCGGGCCGACCCAGCCGCGGGCGGATGTTCACGCGGTAGAGCTGCAGACCGTTGACCGCGTCCCGTACCCGGACCCGGGCCGGTCCCTCGGCCCGCTCACCACGGCGCGACCACCACCGAGCCGCGAGCCGGAGCGTCAGCTCGGGCAGCACCGGGAGCTGGAAGAAGGAGATGTAGGTCGACCGGAGCCGCTGGTTGAGCAGGCGGGCCAGGTTGCGTGGCGTGGGGCGGCGCAGCAGGCCGCGCATCCAGTGGGGCACGTGGTCGAGACAGACCCCCGCGATCGAGGTGAAGGAGGCGAACCGGTGGGCCAGCGCCGGGTCGGTGACCGCCTCCCAGCCCTGGATGGCACCCCAGTCGTGTCCCACCAGGTGCACCGGGGCGTCCGGGCTGACCGCGTCGGCCACCGCGACCAGATCCCGGGCGAGCTGCGGCAACGCGTAGTCGGCACGGTCGGCGGGGGCCGCCGATCCTCCGGTGCCCCGGACGTCGTAGCGCACCACCCGGAAACGTGTGGCGAGAATCTCACTCACCCCGTCCCACAGGTGCGACGAGTCCGGGAAGCCGTGCACCAGCAACACCGCCGGAGCGGTGGATTCGCCCTGCTCACGGACGTGCAGCTCCACTCCGCCCGACACCACGCGACGCTCACGCACCCCACCCACGGGCCCACACCGTAGGGGTGCGATCACCTCTTCGGTAGCCGATCACCCTTTCGGGGGCCCGTTTTGGGGAGGGGGGTGCGCGCACGCACCCCACGGGATGCGCTAAGCTTCACCCCGTCAGCGCGAGAGATCGCGCGGCGGGCCCCCGTAGCTCAGGGGATAGAGCGCCGCCCTCCGGAGGCGGGTGCGCAGGTTCGAATCCTGCCGGGGGCACCACGAAGGCCTGTGGTGACGAGGGCCCCGACCGGTGAACGTTCCGGTCGGGGCCCTCGTCGTCATGTGTCCCGAACGAGTCGGTGTCGACCGCGAGCAGCCGCTCACGTCCACTGCTTCGGGACGATCGAACCGCTCCCCTCCCGTCTGCCGCCGACATCTCGGTCACCGAACTCGTTCGTTCCAGCTCCACGAAGCCCACCCCGGCGCCAGGTTCCGGCGCCGGATCGGCAGAAACCGGGGGACGCTTCCGCTGGCCTACGGGATGGTGTCGTCGTATCCGGCGCCCGGTTCTCCTCCCCCAGGGCCAACCGCAGCAGCCTCCGTTCCCGCCCGGCGAGCCCGGAATACCGGGTCCACACCCCACCCGGTGCCTCGCCCGATCACCCCGCCGGCCGCTGGGCCGCAGAACGTCGTGCTCGCCGGGCCCCGGTGAGTCACAGACCGGCCATCAGGTCGGTAGGCCCTGATCGGCAGCACCGGCCCTGGAGGGCCGGTGCTGCTGCGACTCAGCCACGCGGGGTCGGCGAACTCGCGGATGTTGCGATCCTCACCGGCCCCGGAGGGCCGGTGCTGCTGCTGGCCGTGGTGGCGGAGCGTTGGACGGCGCACGAGTTGCGATCCTCACCGGCCCCGAAGGGCCGGTGCTGCCTGGATGAGCAGTAACTCTACGTCCTCACC
>DATCJU010000138.1:0-19219 GCA_036562635.1 Pseudonocardiaceae bacterium | reverse complement strand
CTCCCGCACCGACCCCGTACACGCCGCCGCCGAGCTCCGGGGGCCCGGGGACCGGTGGGCCGAGCCTGCCCGGCACCCCGGGTGTTCCGGGCTGGCCCGCTCCCGGTGGCAACAACGGCCCCGGTTCGCGCCCGCCCACGGTGCCCGGTCGCCCCGGCTCCGGTCCCGGTGGGCCGGGTGGCCGTCCCGGCTCGTACCCCGGCGGACGGCCGGGCGTGCCCGTCGGCGCAGGAGGTGCAGGAGGCGCAGGCCAGTTCGGGGCGTCCGGCGGCCGGGTCGGGTTCGGTGCCGGTGGCCTCGGCGGCGCCGGTGGCCTCGGTGGGTCCGGCGGTGGTTTCGGACCCGGTGGCGGGCCCAGGCCCGGTGGTGGTTTCGGACCGGGTGGCGGTTTCGGCCCCGGTGGTCCGGGGGGTGTGATGGACCCGGACGGCCCTGGGGCCCGGCCGGGTGGCGGTGGTGCTGCCGCCGGGCGTGGTGCGTCCCCGATGGGCGGTGCCATGGGTGCGGGTGGCGCCGGCGCCGGCCAGGGCGGGGAGGACAAGGAGCACAAGCGCCCGTCCTACCTGGTCGAGACCGACGACGTGTTCGGCACGACCGAGCTGGTCGCCCCGCCCGTCATCGGCGGGACACCACCGAGCCACTGACGTAGCCGGGGGGAAGAGTGCTGCACAGCAGGATCACGCTGTCCGCGACGGCGTTCTACACCGCCTGGCTGGCCGAGGACCTCCCGGAGCCGCATCGGGCACTGCTGGCCCCGGTCAACCCGGCCGACGTCTCCGACGTGGAGGGCTCGGTGCTGGGTGCCCGGCGGAGAGGCTGGGACGAACTGCGGTCGCTGGGCCTGGCCCACGGGGAGCGGGTGCACGAACACCTGGCCGACACCCTGCACCTGTTGGCCCGGTCCGGTGTCGAGTACTTCGGCTGGTTCCACCACGAGGACGGTGGTGACACCCGGTCCGCGCTGGTGGTGCCCGCCGGGAACGAGAACGTGGTGCGTGCGGTGGTCGCGGCGGGCCGGATCACGCTGGACACGGTCCGGATACCCGACCCGGCGGCGGCCTTCGTCGCCCTGCTGCCAAACGTGCAGCCCGGCCAGGGTGGGGTGGTGTCCCTGCCCGCCGAGGAGGCGCGTGGCGCGGCCACCGGTGCCGGACCCGGACCGCAGCAGGAGACGGGCTCGTTCCTCATGTCCGCCTCCGTGGCGCGGCCCTCGGGGAACACGGTCCGACTCAAGCAGATCCTCGGCCAGCCCCGGACCGGTGGCGGCCAGCTCTACACCGCCCGCCGGGACCCCCTCGGCCGCCGGCAGCGCTGCCCGCACCCCCTCACCTACTTCGACACCCCCTCGGGGCGGTACCTGACCCACCAAGCCCCGGGGCCCGACGGCCGTCTCTGGGTCACCGTCGGTCCCGCCGACGCCCGGACCCTGGCCGCACGGCTGCACGACCTGGCGCGGTCGGGGAACTGAAGGCCCACCACACCTCACCGGAGACGCCGGGCACGGCACTCGGTTCGGCCCTGCCCCGTCGGGCCGGAGTCGGAACCCCACGGTTCCGGTCCGACCGGGCAGGGCCCTCAGTCCGCGGCCCGGCGGCCACCGATCCGGGCGCTGAGCTCGTCCGCGGCCCGGCGCACCTCCGCGGCGAGCTCGGGCCACTGCTCGCCGCACTCCGGGACGGGAGTGCCGGGCGGGGCGTCCGGGTGACAGTCGTGCCGGAAGGTCAGGCTGATCGCCGCCACCGGGCGCCCGCCGTGGTCAAACACGGGCGCGGCCACCGAGGCGAACCCCGGGGTGACGTAGCCGTCCTCCACCGCCCAGCCGCGCCGCCGCTCGGCGGCCAGCAGCCGGCGCAGCTCCGGCAGCGATCGTGGGCCACGGCCGGTGCGGTTCACGAAGCTGGCCGTGTCGGGGAACAACGCCCGCACCTGGGCGGGTGGCAGGTGCGCCAGCATGGCCCGTCCCGAGGCCGGCAGGTGCCCGGGCAGGCGCACCCCCACGTCGGTGACCAGGGTCTGCGGGTGCCGTGGCTGCTCCCGGACCAGGTAGAGGGTCTCCCGGCCGTGCAACACCCCCAGGTGGGCCGGGCGGTCCAGCCGGTCCACCAGGCGGCGCAGCAGCGGTCGGGCCAGGCGTTCCAGCGGGTCGTGCCGCAGGTACGCCGAGCCCAGCTCGAACACCGCCACCCCCAGCCCGTAGCGGCGCTCCTCCGGCAGGTGGGTGGCGAAACCGGCGGCCACCAGCTCGGAGAGCAGGTGGTAGGTGGTGGAGCGGGGCAGCCCCAGTTCCCGGGCGATCGCCGCGGCCGACACCGGGCCAGCCTTGCTGGCCAGCAGCCGCAGCACCGCCAGTCCGCGCCGCAGCGCCGGGACGTCGCTGCTGGCACCCACCTCGCGGTCACCTCCCCACCGGTCGTCGATGTCGACACCCACCACCCGGTGTCTGGCATTCCAGACACTCTCACCCGCTGCGGTGTTCTGCACCAGGGTGGGCAGGGGTTGGGATGGAGACATGCCACGACCCGTCCCGATCGGTCTCGAGCCGCTGACCCGCGAGCAGGTGCTCGCCGTGGTCCGCGACGGGGCCCCCGTCGAGCTCACCTCCGTCGCGCTGAAGGCGATCGCCGAGTCCCGTGACCACGTCGACGCCCTGGCCGCCGGGTCCCGCCCCGTCTACGGGGTCTCGACCGGGTTCGGTGCCCTCGCCGTGCGGCACATCCCGGCCGACCGGCGGGCCCAGCTCCAGCGCTCCCTGGTGCGCTCGCACGCCGCCGGCGCCGGCCCCGCGGTCGAACCGGAGGTGGTGCGCGCCCTGATGCTGCTGCGACTGCGCACCCTGGCCACCGGTCGCACCGGGGTGCGGCCCGTCACCGCACGGACCCTGGCCGCCCTGCTCAACGCCGGGATCGTTCCGGTGGTGCACGAGTTCGGCTCGCTCGGCTGCTCCGGGGACCTCGCCCCGCTGTCCGCGATCGCGCTCACCCTGATGGGTGAGGGCGAGGTGGTGGACCCGGCCACCGGCGGTCGCCGGCCCGCCGCCGAGGCACTGGCCGAGGCCGGGATCGAACCGCTCCAGCTCGCCGAGAAGGAGGGCCTGGCACTGATCAACGGCACCGACGGCATGCTCGGCATGCTGGTGCTGGCCGCCGCGGACCTCGCCCGCCTGCTCGACGTCGCCGACCTCACCGCGGCAATGAGCGTCGAGGCCCTGCTGGGCACCGACCGCGTGTTCGCCGCCGACCTGCAGGCCCTGCGGCCCCACCCCGGCCAGGCCCGCTCCGCCGCCCGGATGCGCGCCCTGCTGGCCGGTTCGGAGATCGTGGCCAGCCACCGCGGTCCCGACTGCACCCGGGTGCAGGACGCCTACTCGCTGCGCTGCGCGCCCCAGGTGCACGGCGCGGCCCGGGACACCCTGGCCCACGCCGAGCTGGTGGCGGACCGTGAACTGGCCGCGGCCGTCGACAACCCCGTGGTGCTGCCCGACGGGCGGGTGGAGTCCAACGGCAACTTCCACGGCGCACCACTGGCCTACGTGCTGGACTTTTTGGCCATCCCGGTGGCCGACGTGGCCAGCATGGCCGAACGGCGCACCGACCGCATGCTCGACGTGGCCCGGTCGCACGGTCTGCCGGCCTTCCTGGCCGACGACCCCGGAGTGGACTCCGGCCTGATGATCGCCCAGTACACCCAGGCGGCGATCGTGTCCGAGCTCAAGCGCCTCGCGGTCCCGGCGTCGGTCGACTCCATCCCCAGCTCGGCGATGCAGGAGGACCACGTCTCCATGGGCTGGTCGGCCGCCCGCAAGCTGCGCCGCGCCCTGGACGGGATGACCACCGTGCTCGCCGTCGAACTGCTCACCGCCGCCCGTGCCCTGGACCTGCGCGCCCCGCTGCGGCCGGCCCCGGCCACCGCGGCCGCGCTGGCCGTCGTGCGGGAGCGGGTCGGCGGTCCCGGTCCCGACCGGCACCTGGCCCCGGAGATCGCAGCCGTCGAGGAGCTGATCCGCAGTGGTGCGGTGCTCGCCGCCGTCGAGCCGCACCTGCAGGCAGGAGGAGAGCAGTGAACGTACCTGGACCGCGGACCGTGCGTGCCGCCCGGGGCACCCGGTTGACCGCGCGGAGCTGGCAGACCGAGGCCGCACTGCGCATGTTCCACAACAACCTCGACCCCGAGGTCGCCGAGCGGCCCGACGACCTCGTGGTCTACGGCGGCACCGGCAAGGCGGCCCGCAACTGGGCGAGTTTCGAGGCGATCACCCGGGAGCTGACCGAGCTGCGCGAGGACGAGACCCTGCTGGTGCAGTCCGGCAAGCCGGTCGGTGTGCTGCGCACCCACGAGTGGGCGCCCCGGGTGCTGATCGCCAACTCCAACCTGGTCGGCGACTGGGCCACCTGGCCCGAGTTCCGTCGCCTGGAGGCCCTTGGCCTGACCATGTACGGCCAGATGACCGCGGGCTCGTGGATCTACATCGGCACCCAGGGCATCCTGCAGGGCACCTACGAGACGTTCGCCGCCGTGGCGACCAAGCGGTTCGGCGGCTCGCTCCGGGGCACCCTGACCGTCACCGCCGGCCTCGGCGGCATGGGCGGGGCCCAGCCGCTCGCCGTCACCATGAACGAGGGTGTCGCGCTGTGCGTCGAGGTGAACCCGGAGCGGGCGCGGCGACGGTTGGAGACCCGCTACCTCGACGAGATCGCCGACGACCTGGACGACGCGATTCGCCGGGTGGAGGCGGCCAGGCGCGAGCGTCGTCCGCTGTCCGTGGCCGTGATCGGCAACGCCGCCGAGGTGCTGCCCGAGCTGCTGCGCCGCGGTGTCGAGGTCGACGTGGTGACCGACCAGACCTCGGCGCACGACCCGCTCTCCTACCTGCCGAAGGGCGTGGCCCTGGAGGAGTGGCACGACTACGCGCAGCGTAAGCCCGACGAGTTCACCCGGCGGGCCCGGGAGTCCATGGCCGAGCACGTGGGGGCCATGGTCGGGTTCCTGGACCGCGGCGCCGAGGTGTTCGACTACGGCAACTCCATCCGCGGCGAGGCCAAGCTGGGCGGCTGCGAGCGGGCGTTCGACTTCCCCGGGTTCGTGCCCGCCTACATCCGGCCGCTGTTCTGCGAGGGCAAGGGCCCGTTCCGCTGGGCGGCGTTGTCCGGGGACCCCGCGGAGATCGCGGCCACCGACCGGGCGGTGCTGGAGCTGTTCCCGGACAACGAGCCGTTGGCCCGCTGGATCCGCATGGCGGGGGAGCGGGTCGCGTTCCAGGGGCTGCCCGCGCGGATCTGCTGGCTGGGCTACGGGGAGCGGCACCTGGCGGGACTGCGGTTCAACGAGATGGTGGCCTCCGGCGAGTTGCAGGCCCCCGTCGTGATCGGCCGGGACCACCTCGACTGCGGCTCGGTCGCCTCCCCCTACCGGGAGACCGAGGCGATGGCCGACGGCTCCGACGCCATCGCCGACTGGCCGTTGCTGAACGCCCTGGTCAACACCGCCTCGGGCGCGTCGTGGGTGTCCATCCACCACGGCGGTGGCGTGGGCATCGGCCGGTCCATCCACGCCGGGCAGGTCACGGTGGCCGACGGTACCGAGCTGGCCGCGCAGAAGGTGGAACGGGTGCTCACCAACGACCCGGCCACGGGGGTGCTGCGGCACGTCGACGCCGGCTACGAGCGGGCCGAGCAGGTCGCCGCGGAGCGCGGGGTGCGGGTGCCCATGGCGGCGCAGAACTGAGATCGGATCCGGCGCGGCGGCGGTGTCGGGGTCCCCGTCCGGGCCCCGGTGCCGCCGTCACGCCCGTCACGGGGAGGTGAGGATGGCGACGGCGACGGGCCTGCTCGCCGACATCGCCGATGTCGGGGTGGACCGGGCACGCGGTGGGTTCTCCCGGCACGGTTTCGACCGTGCCGAACTGACGTTGCGCGAGTGGTTTACCGCCGAGGCGCGACGACGTGGACTCGACGTCCGCACCGACCGCAACGGCAACCTGTGGGCCTGGTGGGGGCAGCCGGGGCCCGACGCCGTGGTCACCGGCAGCCACCTGGACTCGGTGCCGGGCGGTGGGGCGTTCGACGGGCCGCTCGGTGTGGTGTCCGCGCTGGCGGCGGTGGACCGGCTCCGGGACCGCGGGTTCGTCCCGCACCGGCCCCTGGCCCTGGTGGTGTTCGTCGAGGAGGAGGGCGGCCGGTTCGGCGTCCCCTGCCTGGGTTCCCGGTTGCTGGCCGGGACGATCGACCCGGACACCGCCCGGGCCCTGCGGGACCCTGACGGGACCACGCTCGCCGAGTCGGTGCGGGCCGCGGGACTGGACCCCGCGCACCTCGGCCGGGACGACGAGGCGCTCGCCTCGATCGGCTGTTTCGTGGAGCTGCACGTCGAGCAGGGGCGGGGCCTGGTCGACCTGGGGGTCCCGGTGGGGGTGGCCGGCTCGATCCTGGCCCACGGGCGTTGGCGGTTCACCTTCACCGGCGAGGGCAACCACGCCGGGGCCACGCTGATGGGGGACCGTCGTGACCCCATGCTGCCGGCGTCGGAACTGGTGCTCGCCGCCCGTCGGGCGGCCTCGCGGGTGGACGGCGCCCGGGCGACCGTCGGGCGGCTGCGTCCGGTGCCCGGCGGGACGAACGTCATCGCCTCCCGGGTGGACGCCTGGCTGGACGCCCGGGCCGCGGACGACGCCACCACGCGCGCCGTGGTCGCGGAGATCGTCGAGGCGGCCCGGGCAGCGGCCCGGGCGGAGGGCTGTGAGCTGGAGGTCACCGAGGAGTCCTACGGCGACACGGTGGTGTTCCACCCGGGGCTGCGCGACGAGCTGGCCGGCCTGCTCGGGCCCCGCTACGGCCGGGACGCGGTGCCCGTGCTGCCCACCGGTGCCGGGCACGACGCCGGGATTCTCGCCGCCCGGGTGCCCACCGCGATGCTGTTCGTGCGCAACCCCACCGGGGTCAGTCACGCTCCCGCCGAGCACGCCGAGCCGGAGGACTGCGAGGAGGGTGTGGCCGCGTTGACCGAGGTGCTGGCCCACCTGGCGGGTGAGCGCCGATGACGGCGGGACCGCAGTTCTGGTGCGAGCAGGCCTGGCTGCCCACCGGTGTGGCACGCGGGGTGGTGGTGCGTGCCGACGGCGCGGGCCGGATCACCGAGGTGTCCGCGGCGCCCACCCCGCCCGCCGGGGCGCACCGGCTGCCCGGGGTGGTCCTGCCCGGTTTCGCCAACGCCCACTCGCACGCCTTCCACCGTGCCCTGCGCGGCCGCACCCACGACGGGGGCGGGACGTTCTGGACCTGGCGGGAGGCGATGTACACGCTCGCCGAGCGTCTGGACCCGGACCGCTACCTGCGCCTGGCGCGTGCGGTGTTCGCCGAGATGGTGCTGACCGGGTACAGCTGCGTCGGGGAGTTCCACTACCTGCACCACGCCCCGGGTGGTGCCCGCTACGCCGACCCCAACGCGATGGGGGAGGCACTGCGGCAGGCCGCGGCCGAGGCCGGCATCCGGCTGACCCTGCTGGACACCTGCTACCTGGCCGGGGGCATCGACGCCCCGCTGGCCGGTCCGCAGCTCCGGTTCGGGGACGGCACCGCGGCGGCGTGGGCGGCCCGGGTCGCCGAGCTGACCGAGGACGACAACACCCGCATCGGCGCGGCCGTCCACTCGGTGCGTGCCGTGCCGCGCGAGGCCCTGCCGGAGGTGGTGGCGGGCGCACCGGCCGGTCGGCCGCTGCACGTGCACCTGTCCGAGCAACCCGCGGAGAACGAGGCGTGCCGGGACCGCTACGGGTGCACCCCGACCGAGCTGCTGCACGCCGCCGGCGCACTGTCCGAACGCACCACTGCCGTGCACGCCACCCACCTCACCGCGAGGGACGTCGCCCTGCTCGGCGCGGCACGGACCGGGGTGTGTTTCTGCCCCACCACCGAGGGTGACCTGGCGGACGGCATCGGCCCGGCCCGGGAGCTGGTGGACGCCGGGTGTCGGCTGAGCCTGGGCAGCGACCAGCACGCCGTGGTGGACCCGTTGGCGGAGGCGCAGGCGCTGGAGCACGGGGCTCGGATGCGCAGCAACCGGCGCGGCCGGTTCCGTCCGGTGGAGCTGCTGGCCGCGGCCACCGAGCGGGGGCACGAGTGCCTGGGCTGGCCGGGGAACGGGCGGATCGCCGTCGGTGCGCACTGCGACCTGGTCGCGGTGCGGTTGGACACTCCCCGCACCGCGGGGGTGCTGCCCGAGCAGGTGTTGCTGGCCGCCTCCGCGTCCGACGTGGACACGGTGGTGGTGGGCGGCCGAGTGGTGGCCCGGGGTGGTCGACACGAGACTCTGGGTGAGGTCGGGCGCGTGCTCGCCGAGGTGGTCGAGGAGCTGTGGTCATGACGGGCAGGTGGATCGAGCCGGGGGACGAGAACCGGGCTCCAGGGCACGCCGGCCGGGCGACGGTGATCACCAACATCGGAGAGCTCACCACCAACGACCCCGAACTGGGGGAGATCCGCGGCGCCGCGCTGGTGATCCAGGGGGAACGGGTGGTCTGGGTCGGGCCGGTGGAGCGGGCCCCCGACGCGGACGAGCAGGTGGACGTGGCGGGCCGTGCCGTGCTGCCCGGCTGGGTGGACAGCCACACCCACCTGGTCTTCGCCGGTGACCGCACCGCGGAGTTCACCGCGCGGATGGCGGGGGAGCCGTACCGGGCCGGGGGGATCGCGGTGACCGTGGAGGCCACCCGTGCCGCCGACGACGAGCTGCTGGAGTCCAACCTGGTCCACCACCTCGCCGAGGCGCTGGCCCAGGGCACCACGTCGGTGGAGACCAAGACCGGGTACGGGCTGACCGTCGAGGACGAGGTCCGGGCGGCCCGGCTGGCCGGACGGTACGTGGACGACGTGACGTTCCTCGGCGCGCACCTGGTCCCGCCGGGGACGTCCGCCGACGAGTACGTGCGCCTGGTGTGCGGGCCGATGATGGAGGCGGTCGCGCCCTATGTGAGCTGGGTCGACGTGTTCTGCGAGAGCGGGGCCTTCGACGAGGACCAGAGCCGGGAGGTGCTCACCGCGGCCCGACGGCACGGCCTGGGACTGCGGGTGCACGGCAACCAGCTCGGGCCCGGCCCGGGAGTCCGGTTGGCAGTGGAGCTGGGTGCGGCCAGTGTGGACCACTGCACCTACCTGGAGGCCGGGGACATCGACGCGCTGGCCTCCTCGGACACCGTGGCCACGCTGCTGCCGGCGTGCGACCTGTCCACCCGCCAGCCCCTGCCCGACGCGCGTGAGCTGCTGGACGCCGGGGCGACGGTGGCGCTGGCCACCAACTGCAACCCCGGGTCCTCGTACACCTCGTCGATGGCGTTCTGCGTGGCCGTCGCGGTGTTGCAGATGCGGATGAGCGTGCAGGAGGCGGTACGGGCCGCCACCTGGGGCGGGGCCCGGGCCCTGCGCCGGGAGCGGGGCGACGGGGCCATCGGGGTGCTGCGCCCGGGGGCGCGGGCCGACGTGCACGTGCTCAACGCACCCAGCGCGGCCTGGCTCGCCTACCGTCCCGGGGTGCCGTTGACCTGGGCGGTCTGGCAGCGGGGCCACCGCGCCGTCTGACCACGTCCGGTCGCCGGTGGCCGGACGCACCGGTCACCGGCGACGAGGTCGCTTCCCGTCACTCGTCGAAGTCGTCGGAGTCGTCGCGGGCCAGGAAGGTGGCGAACCGCTCGACGGCGTCCTCGAAGTGCGGGTTCAGATCGACGAACACGCGCATCCGGTCGGCCAGCCAGGCCAGGCTGACCTGCTCGTCACCGCGGCGCTCCTCCAGCTCCTCGATGCCCCGGTCGGTGAAGTACACGCTTGTCCTCCAGGTCCTGCAGGTCCTCGGGAAGGGTACCGGCGGAGAACGGCGGAGCCGCCGGGCCCGGTGGGGGCCCGGCGGCTCGCGGTCGACGGGGTCGGACGACGGATCAGGCGAAGGCGTTCGCGATCACCTCGGCCTGCTCCACCTCGTGCACCTTGCTCATGCCCGAGGACGGAGCGGCCATCGCCCGGCGCGACACCCGGCGGATGCCCGACAGCCGGTCCGGCAGCAGCTCCGGCAGGACCAGGCCGAAGAACGGCCAGGCACCCTGGTTGGCCGGCTCCTCCTGCACCCAGCGGATGTCGGTGGCGTTCGGGTACCGGTCCAGCGTCTCGGTCAGCTGCTCGACCGGCACCGGGTAGAGCTGCTCCACGCGGATGATCGCGGTGTCCCAGGCACCCCGCTTCTCCCGCTCGGCGTTCAGCTCGTAGGCGATCTTGCCGCTGCACAGCAGCACCCGGCGGACCGCCTTCGGGTCCCGCACCAGCGGGTCGTTCAGCACCGGGTGGAAGCGGCCGTGGGTGAACTCCTCCACCGAGCTGGTGGCCGCCTTCAGTCGCAGCATCGACTTGGGCGTGAACACCACCAGCGGGCGGTGCACCCCGTCCAGTGCGTGGCGACGCAGCAGGTGGAAGTAGTTCGCCGGGGTCGACGGCATGGTCACCGTCATCGACCCCTCGGCGCACAGCTGCAGCCAGCGCTCGATGCGGCCCGAGGTGTGGTCCGGGCCCTGCCCCTCGTGGCCGTGCGGCAGCAGGACGACCACGTCGGAACGCTGCCCCCACTTGGCCTCACCGGACGAGATGAACTCGTCGATGATCGTCTGGGCACCGTTCACGAAGTCACCGAACTGGGCCTCCCACAGCACCAGCGCCTCGGGGTTGCCCACCGAGTAGCCGTACTCGAAGCCCAGGGCGGCGAACTCGCTGAGCGCCGAGTCGTAGACCAGGAACCGGCCCTGGTTCTCCGCCAGGTTCTGCAGCGGCGTGTACTCCCTGCCGGTCTTGCGGTCGATGAGCACCGCGTGCCGCTGCACGAAGGTGCCGCGCCGCGAGTCCTGACCGGCCAGGCGCACCAGGCGGCCCTCCATGCACAGCGAACCGAAGGCCAGCAGCTCGGCGAACGCCCAGTCGATACCGCCCTCGCGGGCCATCTTCGCCCGGCGCTCCAGCACCGGCTTCACCCGCGGGTGCGGGGTGAAGCCCTCGGGCAGGTTGACGTGCGCGTCGGCGATCCGCTCGATGACCTCGCGGGGCACCGCGGTCGGCACGTTCGCCGGGACCTGCTGGCTGGTCTCCACCGAGGGGCTCGGGGCCGGCGGGCGCTTCTCCAGCTCGCGCACCTCGTTGAACACGTGCTCGAGCTGGGCCGCGTAGTCCCGCAGCGCCTTCTCGGCCTCCTCGACCGAGATGTCGCCACGACCGATCAGCGACTCGGTGTAGGTCTTCCGGACGCTGCGCTTGCCGTCGATGATGTCGTACATGCCCGGCTGGGTCATCGACGGGTCGTCGCCCTCGTTGTGGCCACGACGCCGGTAGCAGACCATGTCGATGACGACGTCCTTGTGGAAGGTCTGCCGGTAGTCGACGGCCAGCTTGGCCACCCAGTAGCAGGCCTCCGGGTCGTCACCGTTCACGTGGAACACCGGCGCCTGGATCATCTTGGCCACGTCGGTGCAGTAGTGGCTGGAGCGCGAGTGCTCCGGCGCGGTGGTGAACCCGACCTGGTTGTTGATGATCACGTGCACGGTGCCGCCGGTGCGGTAGCCGCGCAGCAGGGCCAGGTTCAGCGTCTCGGCGACCACGCCCTGGCCGGCGAACGCCGCGTCACCGTGGATCAGCACCGGCATCACGGTGAAGCCCTGCTCGCCCTTGTCCAGCAGGTCCTGCTTGGCCCGGGCGATGCCCTCCAGCACCGGGTCCACGGCCTCCAGGTGGGACGGGTTGCAGGTCAGCGAGACCTTGACCTCACCGTCACCGAACATGCGGAAGTACTTGCCCTCGGCGCCGAGGTGGTACTTCACGTCGCCGGAGCCGTGGGCCTGGCCCGGGTCGAGGTTGCCCTCGAACTCGCGGAAGATCTGCGAGATCGGCTTCTCGATGATGTTGGCCAGCACGTTCAGCCGGCCGCGGTGCGCCATGCCGATGACGACCTCGTCCAGCTCGTGCTCGGCGGCCCGGTCCAGCACGGAGTCCAGCAGCGGGATGACCGACTCGCCGCCCTCCAGCGAGAACCGCTTCTGGCCGACGTACTTGGTTTGCAGGAAGGTCTCGAACGCCTCGGCCGCGTTGAGCTTGCTCAGGATGTACTTCTGCACGTTGGCCGGCGGCTTCTCGTGCGGAACCTCGATGCGTTCCTGCAGCCAGCGCCGCTCCGCCGGGTCCGTGATGTGCATGTACTCGATGCCGACGGTGCGGCAGTACGAGTCGCGCAGCACACCCAGGATGTCGCGCAGCTTCATCCGCTCCTTGCCGGCGAAGCCGCCCACGGGGAACTCGCGGTCCAGGTCCCACAGGGTGAGGCCGTGCGAGAGGACGTCGAGGTCCTCGTGCCGGCGCTGCCGGTAGTTGAGCGGGTCGGTGTCGGCCATCAGGTGGCCGCGGGTGCGGTAGGCGTCGATCAGCTCCAGGACCCGGGCGGTCTTGTCGACCGTGCCCTCCCGGATGTCCTGCGCCCAGCGCACCGGCTCGTACGGGATGCGCAGTGAGGCGAAGATGTCGTCGTAGAAGCCGTCCTCGCCGAGCAGCAGCTGGTGGATGCGCCGCAGGAACTCACCGGACTCGGCACCCTGGATGATCCGGTGGTCGTAGGTGGACGTCAGCGTGATGATCTTGCTGATGCCCATCTCGACCAGGGTCTGCTCGCTGGCGCCCTGGTACTCGGCCGGGTACTCCATGGCGCCGACGCCGACGATGCAGCCCTGGCCCTTGGTCAGCCGCGGCACCGAGTGGTTGGTGCCGATGGTGCCCGGGTTGGTCAGCGAGATCGTGGTGCCCGCGAAGTCGTCGGCGGTGAGGTTGCCGGTGCGGGCCTTGCGGATGATCTCCTCGTAGGCCTGCCAGAACTGCGTGAACGACATGCGCTCGCAGCCCTTGATGGAGGCCACCACCAGGGAGCGCTGACCGTCCTTGCCGGGCAGGTCGATGGCCAGACCGAGGTTCACGTGCTCCGGCGTCACCACGGTGGGCTTGCCGTCCACCTCGGCGTAGTGCCGGTTCATGTTCGGGAACGCCTCGAGGGCGCGAACCAGCGCGTAGCCGATCAGGTGGGTGAAGGAGACCTTGCCGCTGCGAGTGCGCCGCAGGTGGTTGTTGATGACGATCCGGTTGTCGGCGAGCAGCTTGGCCGGCACCGCGCGCACGCTGGTCGCGGTGGGGATGGTCAGCGACTGCTCCATGTTCTTGGCGATGGCGGCGGCTGCACCGCGCAGGGGCTTGCGCTCCTCACCGGCCGGCTGCTTGACCGGGGCGGCCGTCTTCGCCTCGGTCGGCGTCGGCTTGGCGGTGGTCCTGGCTGCTGTCGTCTTCGGGGTCGCGGTCGGGGTGCTCGTGTTCACGGTCTTGGTCGTGGGCGGAGCGGTCACCGTGCTGGCGGGGACGTGGCCGTTCCTGTCCGAGGTGGTGTCGGTCCTGGTGGCCACACCACCGCTGCTGGGCTGTGCCTTTGTGTCCCCGTCGCCGGCCTTGCCTGCCGGCTTGTAGTCAGCGAAGAAGTCGTGCCACGCCGGATCAACCGAGGAGGGATCGGCGAGGAACTGCTCGTACATCTCCTCGACCAGCCACTCGTTGGGGCCGAACGGTGACGCAGGACTGCTGCTGGACACGGCTGGCTCTCGCCTCGATCCATCTGCTAGGGGATAGTCACACTGGAGTATCCAGGCTAGCCGTCCTCCGACACCGCTTGGTAAGCAGTGGTGCTCCTGGGATGGAGGGGTCAGTCACAGGATCGATCAGGAAACCGTTCCATCACCCGAACGGCAGGCAGTGCCGTGTCCGACCGTGATCGAGGACAAGCAGAGGGTAGCGGCAACGCGCTCCGGCGGCCGTGTGAATCTTTTCACCCTTTCCGGGAGCGTTTTGTGATCAACTTGCGTCCAGTGCTCCTGCGGCCCACAGCTGGGCGTAACGACCCCCGGCGGCCAGCAGTTCCTCGTGCCGCCCCTGCTCCACGATCCTCCCGTTCTCCAGCACCACGATCCGGTCCGCCCGGGCCGCGGTGGCCAGCCGGTGCGCGATCACGAAGGTGGTGCGTCCCCGACTGACCTGCTCGCTGGCCGCCAGCACCGCGGACTCGGTCGCCGGGTCCAGGGCCGCGGTGGCCTCGTCCAGCAGCAACAGGTCCGGATCCACCAGTTGCGCCCGCGCCAGTGCCACGAGCTGCCGCTGTCCGGCGGACAGCCGCTGCCCCCGTTCCCCCACCGGCTGACGGAATCCCGCGGGCAGCGCCGCCACCGCGGGCAGTGCTCCGACCGCCCGGGCCGCCGCCTCGATCTCGGCCGGTGAGGCGTCCGGCCGTCCGTAGGCGATGTTCCGGGCCACGTCCCCGGTGAACAGGTGCGCCTCCTGGGGCACCAGACCCAGACGTCGGCGGAAACCCGCCAGGTCGTAGCGCCGGACGTCCACCCCGTCCACCAGCACCTGCCCCTCGGTGACGTCGTAGAACCGCGCGACCAGCTTGACCAGGGTCGACTTCCCCGCGCCGGTCGGGCCGACCAGCGCCACCGTCTCCCCGGGAGCCACCCGCAGGGACACACGGTCCAGCGCCGGGCGGTCACTCCCGGAGTAGCGGAAGACCACGTCCCGCAGCTCCACCTCCCCGCGCAGCCGGCCCGTCACCGGGACCGGGTCGGTCGCCGGCGGCACCGACGTGGGGGTGCGCAGCAGGTCACCGATCCGCTGCAGACCCACCCGGGCCTGCTGGTACCCGTCGAACACACTGGACAGTTGCTGGACGGGGTTGGCGAACATACCCAGGTACAGCAGGAACGCCAGCAGCACCCCCGGAGTCAGCTCACCCGAGGCGACCCGGTGCGCCCCGACCACCAGCACCGCGGCCTGGGCCAGGCCCAGCAGGAACGCGACCAGGGCGAAGTACCCGGCGATGTAGCGCTGGGCCCGCAGCCGGGAGCGCCGGTAGGCGTCGGCACGTTTCTCGAACGCCGCCGCGGACCGCTGCTCCCGGGCGAAGGCCTGGGCCACCCGCAGTCCGGTGACGTTCTCCTGCAGATCGGCGTTCACCGCGCTGACCCGCTCCCGGGCCTCGGCGTAGGCGGCCGAGGACAGGCGACGGAACACCGCGGTGGCGGCGAGCAGCACCGGCAGGACGGACAGGGCGACCAGGCCCAGACCCACGTCGGTGACCACCAGCGCCACCGAGACCCCCACCAGGGTGAGGGCGCTGACCACCGCGGCGCTCAGCCCGGTCTGCAGGAACGTCGACAGGGCGTCGACGTCCGTGGTCATCCGGGTCATGATCCGGCCGGCCGGTTCCCGCTCGTAGTAGTCCAGCCCCAGCCGCTGCAGGTGGGCGAAGCTGCGCACCCGCAGCAGGTACAGCACGGTCTCCCCGGCACGGGCCGTGACCAGGGTCTGCGCGCTCACCACGACCCACCCGATCCCGACGATCAGCGCGGCCAGCAGTGTCGCCGTCCACAACGGACCGCTCCGGCCGGTGAGCACCCCACCGTCCACCCCCCACCGCACCAGGGAGGGCAGCACCATCGAGGCCAGGGCGTCGGCCGCCACCAGCAGCACCGACAGGGCCAGGAGCCAGCGCACCGGGCGCAGGGCACGCCGGAGCCGGAAGTTCGGGTCCGGCGCGGTCGGGTCGGTGTCACCCAGCTTCGGGCTCGCGGTGGCCGGGGGCAGCGCACGCACCGCCTCCAGCAGCTCCGGGGTGGGCGGCACGTCCGCGGCGGCTCCGCCGGGGCCGAGTCCGCCCCGGCCGCCGCGCCCACCCAGCCCCCGGGCCCCCGGGTCGGTCCCGACCCGCGAGGTGTGGGAGGAGAGCTCGTCCTCGTCGTCGGGCTCGGGCCACAGCTGCGGGGTGGCGTCGGAACCCGGCTGCGGCCGCGACCGGTCGTACGTCGGCTCCTCGATCGCCTCGCCGGGGCCGGCCAGCAGGGCGCGGAACAGGGCACAGCGCTGTTCCAGTTCCTGCTGGGTGCCCACGTCGACCACGCGACCGGCGTCCAACACCGCGATCCGATCGGCCAGCGCCAACGAGGACCGGCGGTGGGCGATGAGGATCGTGGTGCGCTGCGCGGTCACCGAACGCAGCGTGGCGTGGATGGCGGCCTCGGTGGCGGGGTCCACCGCGGAGGTGGCGTCGTCCAGCACCAGGATGCGCGGGTCGGTGAGCAGGGCCCGGGCCAGGGCGATGCGCTGCCGCTGCCCACCGGACAGGGTCAGGCCCCGCTCGCCGACCACGGTGTCGTAGCCGTCGGGCAGCGCGGTGATGAACTCGTGCGCCTCGGCGGCCTTGGCGGCCGCCTCGATCTCGGCGTCGGTGGCGTCGGGCCGGCCGTAGGCGATGTTGGCCCGCACCGTGTCGGAGAACAGGAACGCCTCCTCGAAGACCACACCGATCGTGCGGCGCAACGAGGACAGGCGCAGCCGGCGCACGTCCGTCGGATTCGACGGCGGGCCGATGCGCACCGAGCCGGCGTGCACGTCGTAGAAGCGGGGGAGCAGCAGCGACACCGTGGACTTGCCCGATCCCGCGGTGCCCACCAGGGCCAGCGTCTCCCCGGGACGCACCCGCAGGGACACCCCGTCCAGCACCGGGTTGCTGCGGGTGTAGCCGAAGCGCACGTCGACCAGTTCGACCTGCAGCGGGCCGTCCGGCACGTCCTGGGCGTCCGGGGCCTCCCGCACGTCCGGTTGCGAGTCGATCAGCTCGAACACCCGCTCGGCGCTGGCCCGGGCCAGCTGCCCCTGGATCACCAGGCTGGAGATCATCCGCGCCGGGCCGACGAGCTGGATCACGTAGGTGTTGAACGCCAGGAAGGTGCCCAGGCTGATCTGCCCGCGCATGACCAGCCAGCCGCCGAGCGCGAGTACCGCCACCTGCCCGGCGACGGGCAGGGCGGACAGGGTGGCGGTGGGCACCGCGGTCAGCCGGGCGGCTCGCATCCGCTCCGCGAACAGCCGCCGCGCCGCGCGCTCCAGGGCAGCGACCTCCCGTGCCTCCTGCCCGAAGCCCTTCACCACCCGCACGCCGGTGACCGTCTCCTCGACGTGCTGCGCCAGGTCGGCGGCCCGTTGCTGGGCCGACCAGGTGGCGGGAAAGAGCATGCGCCTGCTGCGCATCGCCACCAGGGCCACCCCGGGCGCCACCACCAGGGCGATGAGGGTCAGCAGCGGGGACAACCACAGCATGGCGCCGATGGCCAGCGCGGCGAACACCACGGTGCCCGTCGACAGCGGCAGCATCATCAACAGCGCCTGGACCAGCTGCAGGTCGGTGATCGCCCGGGAGACCACCTGCCCGGTCCGCAGCTCGTCCTGTTTGCCGCCGTCCAGGCGTTGCATGGCGGTGAACACCGACCGTCGCAGGTCGTGCTGCACGTCCAGCGCGAGGCGACCACCCAGGTAGCGGCGCACGAAGGTGGCGCCGAACCCCAGCAGGTGCACCAGCACCAGGGCCGACACCAGCGGGACCAGGGCGCTGGTGCTACCGGAGACCGCGCCGTCCACCACGGAGCGGACCAGCAGGGGGATGGCGGCCTGGGAGCCCACCCCCAGCATCGCGGCGCCGAAGGAGGCCAGCAGGGGAACGCGGTGCTGCCAGCACGCCGCCGCCAGTCGTCGGATCCATCCCGGTGACCGGTCGCCCTCGCCGGGAGGAGTGTTGGCCGGTGCGTTGGGGTGGGTCGCGACGGTGGTCACCAGGCCAGATTAGGCAGACGAGGCGGAACGGGGTGGGGCGGAGGCCGCGACGGGTGCGACAAGAGGTGAGGGGCGCACCCGCACGGGCGCGCCCCTCGTCCGGACGACCTGGCCGCAGGGAACGGTCCTGTTCCCCGGTCAGGTGATGTCGCGCTTCAGGCTGGCCAGCCAGCCCAGGGCCAGGAACGCCACGGTGTACACCAGGAAGATCAGGGTGCTCAGCCACCAGTCGAAGGCGCCGGGCGCCCCGGCGGCGGCCCGGACCACCTCCTGCACGTCCTCCACGTACTGGCTGGGCACGAGGCTGTCCAGCTTCTCCATGAACAGGTCCGCAGCCACCGCACCCGGCATACCGCTGGCCGACCCGTTGGGCAGGAAGCCACTGATCCCGGGGTTGATGCTCAGGACCACGACGTTCTCGACCAGCAGGGTGTAGAAGAGCAGGAGGAGCACCGAGCCGATCACGTTGCCCAGCAGGGCTCCGACCCCGACGCCGAACAGGGTCCACAGCAGGGTCTCCAGTATGGCGGTGAGGAACAGCAGGGCCCACCCGCCTCCCTCGGGAAGCGGGGCGTCCCCGGCACCGACCATGGTGCCCAGGCTGGCCATCAGTGCCACGACCAGTCCGTAGCCCAGGCCGACGAGGCTGTAGGTGATGGTCTTGGCGACCAGAACGGCCCCACGCGTGGGCGCGGTCAGGTAGGTGGTGGTGATGGTCTTCTGACCGATCTCGGAGGCGAGCGCCATCGCCCCGAGGATCATCGGGAAGATCGTGCTCAGGTTGGTGGCCCGAGCGAACCCGAACACCGAGAACAGGAACATCTCGGCGTCGATGCCCCGGAGCTCGGGCGCGTTCCTGATGCCCTCGGTGATCGTCGACCCGAGCTTGGAGAACAGCCAG
The DNA here is from genome assembly GCA_036562635.1 of Pseudonocardiaceae bacterium. Taxonomy (GTDB): domain Bacteria; phylum Actinomycetota; class Actinomycetes; order Mycobacteriales; family Pseudonocardiaceae; genus DATCJU01. The sequence goes on along the minus strand of DATCJU010000138.1, from coordinate 616 downwards.
CTCCAACCGAAGCCGAGCAGCACCGTCGGGATGAGCAGGCCCCACCACAGGTTGGTGGAGAAGATCTTGCGGAACTCGGCCTTGACCAGCGCCCCCATCAGGCGTTACCTCCCGGAGTGCCGTGGTTGCCCGGCTGCTGGAACGTGCCGGGCGGGTACCCCGGCTGTTGGTACGGCTGCGGCTGGCCACCGTAGCCCGGTGCGGGTGGCTGGATCGGTTGCGGGCCCGTACCCGGGTGACCGGGCTGCTGGATCGGCTGCGGGCCTGTACCCGGGTGACCGGGCACCGGACCGGCCTGAGGCCCCCAGCCCGGCTGGGGCGGGGTGGGAGTGCCACCGGGCGGGGCGTACTGCTGGGCGTACGGCCCCATGCCCGGTGCGGCGTACTGGCCGTTGGTGAGCAGGAAGAACAGTCGTTCCAGGTCGACCTGTTCCTGTTCCACGGAGTACAGCGCGATCCCGGCCTTCAACGCCACGTCGGCCACCTGCTTGCTGTCCGCCCCGCTGATCGCCAACCGGCCGTCCGGCAGCGACTCCACCTGGGTCAGACCGGCCTCGCGCAGGGCGTTGACCAGGCCGTGCGGGTCGGCGGGCTGTGCCAGCACCCGGGACTGCTG
>DATCJU010000171.1:0-13814 GCA_036562635.1 Pseudonocardiaceae bacterium | reverse complement strand
GGCCGGAGCCGTCCAGACGCACCTCGACCGACGCGCCGTAGTCGTCCCGGCCGGTCAGCGGGATCTCGGTGGGCTGGTCGGGAGCGATTCCACCGGAGACCCGCAGCACCCAGCCGTCGTAGTCCCCGGCCGGCCGTTGGTAGTGCACGCCGATCCGGCCGGTGGCCGCGGGCTCGCTGGCATGGACGACCCGGTCTCCCTGCCGGAGCCAGACCTGCGGGGTGGCCGCGGGGTCGACGATGCGGTCCTCGGCCACGTCCTTCTCGTCACCGCGGTGGACGATGATCCCCACCGAGCGCGCTCCGGGGCGGAGCTTGACCCAGGCGAACCGGCCGTAGGCGGTCTGCCCGGCGAACGGCAGCGGGTCCTGCCAGCTGGGCTCGTGCTCCACGTCGCCCCACACGTGCAGGCCCCAGCCCTCGTAGTCGCCGTCGGGGCGGGTGTAGTGCACGACCAGCCATTCCGGGCTCTCCGCACCGGGCTCGCCCACCGGGGGCGGACCGATCTCCAGGGCCAGCTCGGCACCGTCGGCGCCGATCCGGCCGGCCGTGTCCTTGGCCACCACCCGCAGCTCGATCCACCGGTCCGCGGCCACACCGGGCAGCGCGGTCAGGTCAGCGAAGACCCGGTGGGGGGCGGTGTCGTCGGTGCCCAGGATCGTCCACTCCTCCTGGCCCTCCACGCGGGCCGCGAAGGTCACCTGGGCCATCGGCGCGTCCACGCCCTCGGCGCGCAGTTCCACCCGCGTGTTCAGGGCGGTGCCCACCGCGGGGGCCACCAGGGTCGGGGCCGGGGCGGTCTCCGGGTGCGGCACGGCGTCCGTGGAGCGCAACACCTGCACGGACAGCGGCGGTACCGTCACCCGCACGGTGCCGTTCCCGGCGTCGGTCGTCCCGTCACCCGCCGTGGGGAAGACGGGGCGGAACGCCGTACCGGGTGCGGCGGCGGGCACGTCGACGGTGGCCGGTGCGGTCCCCGCGTTGGCCACGACCAGGTGTTCCACCCGGGTCTGTGGGTCGATGCGACTGAAGGCGAGCACGTCGCCCCGGGCCAGGCGCAGCTCCTGGTGGCCACGCCGCCACACCGGGTCGGTGGACACGAAGGACGCCAGCTCGGCCAGGTGCCGGTACAGCGGGTGGTCCTGGTCGAACTTGTCCTGGTCCGGCCTGCGGTCGGTGCCGATCAGGTCCTCGGCCAGGTACTCGGGCGTGCGGGTGGCGAACATGTCCTGCCGGGCGAGCTGGTCCCCACCCGTTCCGGCGAACCCCTGTTCGTCGCCGTAGTAGACCACCGGGTTGCCCCGCCACAGGTACAGCAGGGTGTGGGCCAGGCGGAGCCGGTCCAGCAGCTCGGCCTCGGTAATACCCGGGCGGTCCTGCCGCAGCATCCAGGCCAGCCGGCCCATGTCGTGGTTGCCCAGGAAGGTGGGCAGCGAGTAGGCGTTGGAGTCGGCGTCGATGTACAGGTCGTCGGCCAGCAGGACGTCGGCCAGGGCCTGGGCCCCCTGCCCGGCGACGAAGGTGCGGGCCGCTGACTGGAACGGGAAGTCGAGCACCGCCTGCATCCGGCCGGCCGTGGTGTAGCGCGAGGTGGTGACCGGGTTGCTGTCGTAGACCTCGCCGAAGACGAAGAAGTCGGGTCGGCCGTGCTCCCGGGCGTGGCGGACGGCGTGGGGGGCGACGGCCTGCCAGAACTCCAGGTTGACGTGCTTGACGGTGTCCACGCGGTAGCCGTCGATGCCCAGCTCGTCGATCCAGAAGGTGAAGATCTCCTTCATGCCCTCGACGACCCGGGGGTGCTCGGTCATCAGGTCGTCCAGCCCGAAGAAGTCACCGTGTTCGGAGGACTCGCCGACGAAGGTGGAGTCCCCCCGGTTGTGGTAGAGCGTGGGATCGTTGAGCCAGTCCGGCTTCTTGACGGTCCGGTCGGCCTCGTCGCGGAACACCGGCTGGTAGGGGAAGGAACGTTGGGGATCCAGCCGGGGGAACTCCTCCCGCCCGGCCAGGGCCGCCAGGTCGATGGGTCGCCCGTCGGCGTCCAGGTAGGGGTGGGCACCGATGGTGCGGTACTCGTGGCTGCCCTCCGCGTAGTCGATCACGTCGGCGGTGTGGTTAGCCACGATGTCGAAGAACACCTTGATGCCGCGCCGGTGGGCGTCGTCGATCAGGGCGCGCATCTCCTCGGCGGTGCCGAAGTGCGGGTCGAGCTGGGTGTAGTCGACGGTCCAGTAGCCGTGGTAGCCGGCCGAGACGTCGTCCCCCGAGCCCTGCACCCACCGGTTGCGGAACATGGGCGTCATCCAGATCGCGGTGACCCCCATGTTCTGCAGGTAGTCCAGCTTCGACCGCAGGCCGGCGAGGTCGCCGCCGTGGTAGAAGCCCCGATGGGTCGGGTCGAATCCCGAGCGCATCGGGTCGTCCGCCTCCGGCCCCTGCAGGCCACCGCGGTCGTTGCCGGGGTCGCCGTTGGCGAACCGGTCCGGCATCACGAAGTAGAACCGCTCCCCTGCCAGGTCCTCGCGCAACGAGTCCCGTGCCAGATCCTGGTCCCCGGGCCGTACCTCGGGCGCGAGGTCGGTCACCCCCCGCACCACCAGGGGACCGCCGCCGGTGTCGGCGTCGGCCCTGGGCGCGCTGGGCAACACCACCGCCAGGGGCAGTGCCAACGTCGCGCCGAGCACCGCCGCGAGCGTCCGGCTCCGCCACGACCTCGACCGGGATCTCCGCCCCATGACACCTCCTCGTGCCTGCGCCCCGGCACCGGTCCGAGGACCGCGCCGGGGCGCAGGCACTGAATCATTTCGGGACGGCATCGATCAAGAGCTCGCCACGGAGCACGGGAGGATCCGACGCCGGGATTACCGCCGGTGGGGCAGTGGGATCAGCTGCTCGGAGCAGCCCCCGGTGGCGAGGCGGGCACGGGTGGCCGGGCCGCGGCCCCTGCAGGTGACATCACGGGGACGAGCGGTGGCCGATGCCCCACCACTCACCCGGCAGGTCAGCGCGAGCCTCCGGGCGGGTGTCCCCCGGCGAGGCGACGGGCCACCTCGCGGCGCAGCCACAACAGGTAGGCCCACACCAGGCTGAACAACACGCCCAGCGCACCCAGGGCCGGAGCGGCGAGGAAACCCAACACCATCAGCCCCTGCAGGACGAGGGCCAGCGGCAGCCCCCAGCGGAAACGCATGGTCCCGCTGGCCAGGAGCATGGCCACAGCCAGCGCGACCACCAGGATCCCCGCGGTGGAGGAGACACCACCGCCGAGACGGTGCACCACCGGCAGGGCCAGACCCACCGTGACGGCCTCCAGCACCAGGGTGCCGGCCATCACGCCCCGCAGCCCCTTCCAGGGGTCGGGAGTGCGTCCCTGCTGAGACTCCCGCTCCACGGTCACGCCGGCTCCTTCCCGAACAGGGCGCGGGCCTCTCCGGCGGTCACCACCGACCCGGTGACCACCACACCGGCACCGGACACGGGCTCGCCGGGCTCGGCGGTCTCCTCGGCCAGACGCACCGCCGTCTCGATCGCGTCCTCCAACCGGTGCTCGACCAGGACACGGTCGTCGCCGAACACCTCCCCGGCCAGCAGGGCGAGTTCGTCGGCGGGCATGGCACGCGGCGAGGAGTTCTGGGTGACCACGATCTCGGACACCGCCGGCTCCAGCGCGGTCAGGATGCCGCGGGTGTCCTTGTCCCCCATCACCCCCACCACCGCGACCAGCTTGCGGAAGGCGAACTCCTCGGTGAGCGCGGCGGCCAGAGCCCTGGCGCCGTGCGGGTTGTGCGCGGCGTCCAGCAGCACGGTCGGCGCGGAACGCACCCGCTCCAGACGGCCCGGGGAGATCACCGAGGCGAACGCCTCCCGCACCACCTCCACGTCGAGCTGACGCTGGGCACCGGCCCCGAAGAACGCCTCGGCGGCGGCCAGGGCCAGTGCCGCGTTGGTGGCCTGGTGGGCGCCGTGCAGCGGCAGGAAGATCTCGTCGTAGACCCCGCCGAGACCCTGCAGGCGCAGCATCTGCCCGCCCACGGCCACGTCCCGCTTGAGCACACCGAACTCCATGCCCTGGCGTGCCACGACGGCGTCGACCTCGGCGCACCGCTCCAGCAGCACCCGCATCACCTCGGGCGGCTGCTCGGCCACCACCGCGATCGAACCGGGCTTGATCACCCCCGCCTTCTCCCGGCCGATTCCGGCCAGGTCGTCACCGAGGTACTCGACGTGGTCCAGCCCCACGGGGCAGATCGCGGCGACCGTGGCGTCCGCGACGTTGGTGGCGTCCCAGGTGCCACCGAGTCCGACCTCGACCACGGCCGCCTCCACCGGGGCGTCCGCGAAGGCGGCGAAGGCCATCGCGGTGAGCACCTCGAACTTGCTCAGCAGCGGCTTGTCCTCCTTGCGCTGCTGGGCGTCCACCAGCTCCACGTAGGGCTGGACGTCGCGGTAGACCTCGACGTAGCGCTCCGGTGGGATCGGCGCGCCGTCGACACTGATCCGCTCGGTGACCAGCTGCAGGTGCGGGCTGGTGTACCGGCCGGTGCGCAGCCCCATCGCGACCAGGAGCGCATCCAGCATGCGGGAGGTCGACGTCTTGCCGTTGGTACCGGCGACGTGCAGCACCGGGTAGGCCCGCTGGGGGTCCCCGAGCAGCGCGGTCAGGGCCCGCACCCGGTCCAGGGTCGGAGCGATCTTCGTCTCCGGCCAGCGGGTGTCCAGCTCGGCCTCGACCGCGCGCAGGGCCTCCAGCGGGGAGGGATCGTTCCCGGTCACCCTCACTCCCCGGCAACCTTGACGGTCACCGACAGCTCGGCCTCGGGCCGCTCCTCGAAGTGCAGCTCGGCGACCCGACCGGCCGCCTTCAGGTCACCGGCGATCTGCCGCACCCGCTCGAGCACCGCCCGGTCGGCCGCCACGGTGACCAGGTCGACCTCGGCACGCATGGAGAGCTTGGCCTCGGACTTGGCCTTGCGGATGAAGCCGATCGCCGCCGAGGCCAGCGACACCAGCTCGCCGTCCGCCTCCCCGGCCAGGGGGACGATCTCCTGCGGGGTGGGCCAGCTGCTGGTGTGCACCGAGGAGGTGTTCCACCAGGACCAGACCTCCTCGGTGACGTAGGGCAGGACCGGGGCGAACAGCCGCACCAGCACCGACAGCGCGGTGCGCAGCGCCAGCCGGGCCGACTGGGCGGGCTGCTCGCCGCGCCCGCCGTAGGCACGGTCCTTGACCAGCTCGACGTAGTCGTCGCAGAAGAACCAGAAGAACCGCTCGGTGCGCTCCAGGGCGGTGGTGTAGTCGAAGCCCTCCAGGGCCGTGGTGGCCTGCTCCACCAGCCCGGCCAGCTCCCGTAGCATCGCCCGGTCCAGGGGCTCGCTGATCGTGGCGTCCTCGGTCGGGGCCGGGAAGGACAGCACGAACTTGCTGGCGTTGAGCAGCTTGGTGGCCAGGCGCCGCCCGATCTTCATCTGGCCCGGCTCGAAGGCGGTGTCGGTGCCGGGGCGACCGTTGGCCGCCCAGTAGCGGACCGCGTCCGCGCCGAACTCGTCGATCAGGTGGCTGGGGGTGACCACGTTGCCCTTGGACTTGGACATCTTCTTGCGGTCCGGGTCCAGGATCCACCCGGACAGCATGGTGTGCCGCCACGGCAGCTGGTCCAACTGCAGGTGGGAGCGGAGCACCGTGGAGAACAGCCAGGTGCGGATGATGTCGTGGCCCTGCGGGCGCAGGTCCATGGGGAAGGTCTGGGCGAACAGCTCCGGGTCCTCCTCCCAGCCGCAGACGATCTGCGGGGTCAGCGAGGAGGTGGCCCAGGTGTCCATCACGTCGGGGTCACCGACGAACCCGCCGGGCTTGCCGCGCTGCGACTCGTCGTAACCGGGCGGGGCCTCCGAGGACGGGTCGACCGGGAGCTGGTCCTCGCTGGGCAGGATGACCTGGTCGTAGCGCGGTTCGCCGTTCTCGTCCAGCGGGTACCAGACCGGGATCGGCACGCCGAAGAACCGCTGGCGGCTGATCAACCAGTCGCTGTTGAGGCCGCGCACCCAGTCGTCGTAGCGGGCCTTCATGAAGCCCGGGTGCCAGGTCAGTTCCTCGCCGCGGCGCAGCATGCCCTCGCGGTGGTCCAGCGTCCGGATGAACCACTGCCGGCTGCTGACGATCTCCAGCGGCTTGTCGCCCTTCTCGTAGAACTTCACCGGGCGGACGGTCTTGCGCGGCTCCCCGTCCAGGTCACCGGACTCGCGCAGCATCGCCACCACCCGCTCCCGGGCGGTGTGCACCGTCGCCCCGGCCAGCTGGGCGTAGCGGGCGCGGCCCTCCTCCGAGTCCAGCCCGACCGGCGGCTCGGCGATGATCCGGCCGTCCCGGCCGATGATGGTGCGGGTGGGCAGCTTCAGCTCGCGCCACCACTGCACGTCGGTCAGGTCACCGAAGGTGCAGCACATGGCGATACCGGCGCCGCGGTCGGGCTCGGCCGCCGGGTGCGCCAGCACCGGGACCTCCACCCCGAACAGCGGGGAACGCACGGTGGTGCCGAACAGCGACCGGTAGCGCTCGTCGTCGGGGTGCGCGATCAGCGCGACACACGCCGGGAGCAGCTCCGGACGGGTGGTCTCGATGTAGACCTTCTCCCCGTCGGGCCGGTGGAAGGCCACCCGGTGCCAGGCACCGGGGTGCTCCCGGTCCTCCAGCTCGGCCTGCGCCACCGCGGTGCGGAAGGTGGTGTCCCACAGGGTCGGCGCCTCGGCCTGGTAGGCCTCACCGGCGCGGACCAGACGCAGGAACGCCAGCTGCGAGATCCGCTGGGCGTACCGGCCGATCGTGGTGTAGGTCCGCGACCAGTCGACCGACAGGCCGATGCTGCGCCACAGCGCCTCGAAGACCTTCTCGTCCTCGACGGTCAGCTTGCCGCACAGCTCGACGAAGTTGCGGCGGGAGATGCTGATGGTCGGGCGCTCACCCTTCTTCATCACCGGCTCGGGCTCGGTGAAGTCCGGGTCGTAGGGCAGCGACGGATCGCAGCGCACCCCGTAGTAGTTCTGCACCCGACGCTCGGTGGGCAGGCCGTTGTCGTCCCACCCCATGGGGTAGAAGACGTGCTTGCCGCGCATCCGCTGGAAGCGGGCGATGACGTCGATGTGGGTGTAGCTGAAGACGTGACCCACATGCAGCGAGCCGCTTACGGTGGGCGGCGGGGTGTCGATGGAGAAGACCTGTGCGCGGTCACCAGGCCGCTGGAAGCGGTAGGTGCCGTTCTCCTCCCAGTAGCCCGACCACTTCTGCTCGAGGCCGTCGAGCGACGGCTTCTCCGGCAACGGCGAACCGTAACTGGTCACGTCCTGCTGTGCCTTTCGAGTGCTCCCGAGTCGGAACGCGACGCCACGCGGCGTCGCCGGGGGTACCGGGCGCCGGGCTCGGGCTGCCCGAAAGCCACACGTCCCCGGTCTTGTCAAGGGTAGCCCAGCGGGCCGAACGGTTTTGCGCGCGGGAGGGCGGGTTCCCGTGCCCGACACCACCCTGTCCGCTGCTGCCTCCGGGTGGCCCTGACACGATCAGGGCTGGTGCGCCGCAGGCGCGGGTCGCAGGATGTGACCATGGTGCGCAAACCCCCGCAGCACGACGTCGACGAGTCCGAGCTCCGGGTCCGTCCGCCCAAGGACTGGGCGGCGGGCATGCCCGGGGTGCTGGTGTCGGCCGGCCGGGGGCTGTCACAGATGGGGGCGGCCCGGTCGGTGCGCACGTTGCGCCTGGTCAACCAGCGGGACGGGTTCGACTGCCCCGGGTGCGCCTGGCCGGAACCGCAGGGACGACGCAAGATCGCCGAGTTCTGTGAGAACGGGGCCAAGGCGGTGGCCGAAGAGGCCACGCTGCGCCGGGTGGACCCCGCGTTCTTCGCCGCCCACCCGGTCGCCGAGCTGGCGGAGCGGACCGACTACTGGCTGGGCCAGCAGGGTCGGATCACCCACCCGATGGTGCTACGACCGGGGGCCACCCACTACCAGCCGATCTCCTGGGACGAGGCGTTCACGCTGATCGCCGAGCACCTGCGTGGCCTGGACAGCCCGGACGAGGCCGTCTTCTACACCTCCGGGCGCACCAGCAACGAGGCCGCGTTCCTCTACCAGCTGTTCGTCCGCTCCTTCGGCACCAACAACCTGCCGGACTGCTCGAACATGTGCCACGAGTCCTCCGGTGCGGCGCTGAAGGAGACCATCGGCGTCGGCAAGGGCTCGGTGAGCCTGGCCGACATCACCTCCGCCGATCTCGTCCTGGTCGTGGGGCAGAACCCGGGGACCAACCACCCGCGGATGCTGACCGCGCTGGAGGAGGCCAAGCGCAACGGGGCGCGGATCGTCGCGGTCAACCCGCTGCCCGAGGCCGGGTTGATGCGCTTCCGCAACCCGCAGCACCTGCGGGGGCTTCTGGGGCGGGGCACACCGCTGGCCGACGAGTTCTGCCAGATCCGGATCGGCGGGGACCAGGCCTTCTTCCAGGCGCTGGGTCACCTGCTGCTCGCGGCCGAGGAGTCCGCGCCGGGCACCGTGGTCGACCGTGACTTCGTGGAACGGCACACGCACGGCTTCGCCGAATACGCCGCACACGTCCGCGACCTGGACTGGGCCGCGGTGGACGAGGCGACCGGACTGCCCCGGGAGCAGATCGTCCGGGTGAGCCGGATGCTCGCCGAGTCCGAGCGCACGGTGGTGTGCTGGGCGATGGGACTGACCCAGCACCGGCACGCGGTGCCGACGATCCGCGAGATCGTCAACGTGATGCTGCTGCGCGGCATGATCGGCAAGCCGGGCGCGGGGGTGTGCCCGGTCCGCGGTCACTCCAACGTCCAGGGCGACCGGACGATGGGTATCGCGGAGCGGATGCCGGAGCCCTTCCTGGCCGCCCTGGAACGTGAGTTCGGTGTCCCGGTGCCCCGTCGGGCCGGCTACGACACCGTCGAGGCGATCCGGGCCATGCGGGACGGCCGGGCCAAGGTGTTCGTCGCCGTCGGCGGCAACTTCGTGTCCGCCACCCCGGACACCGAGGTGGTGGAGCGGGCCCTGCGCTCCTGCGCGCTGACCGTGCACGTGTCGACCAAGCTGAACCGCTCGCACGTGGTGCACGGCGCCACCGCGCTGATCCTGCCCACCCTGGGCCGCACCGAACGGGACGTGCAGAACGGCCGGGAGCAGTTCGTCACGATCGAGGACTCCATGTCGGTGGTGCACGCCTCCCGGGGCCGGCTCGAACCGGCCAGCGAGCACCTGCTGTCCGAGGTGGCGATCATCTGCCGGATGGCGCGTGCGGTGCTGGGTCCGGACCACCCGGTCCCGTGGGAGTCCTTCGCGGCCGACTACGACCTGATCCGGGAGCGCATTGCCCGTGTGGTGCCCGGCTGTGCCGACTACAACCGCAGGGTGCGCCAGCCCGACGGGTTCGTGCTCCCGCATCCGCCGCGGGACTCCCGCGAGTTCCCCACCGCCACGGGCCGGGCGAACTTCACGGTGAACCCGCTGTACTACCCGCGGGTGCCGTCCGGCCGGCTCCTGCTGCAGACCCTGCGCAGCCACGACCAGTACAACACCACGATCTACGGACTCGAGGACCGCTACCGCGGGGTGTCCGGCGGACGCCGCGTGGTGTTCGCACACCCCGACGACCTGGCCGCGCTGGGCGTGGCGGACGGGGCGCTGGTGGACCTGGTCAGCGAGTGGCCGGACGGGGACGGCAAGGTGTCGGAACGGCGGGCGGAGCGGTTCCGGGTGGTGGCCTACCCGACGGCACGGGGGTGCGCGGCCACCTACTTCCCGGAGGCCAACCCGCTGGTGCCGCTGGACTCCACCGCCGAGGTGTCCAACACCCCCACCTCCAAGTCCATCGTGGTCCGCCTGGAACCCCGTACCGGGGACGCCTGACGGACCTGGTGCCCAACGAGTCGGCAGGACGTTCCGGAGTCGGAGTGGGAAGCTCGACGGGGAGCGGCACGGACGAGGGACCGACCGGCGGCTGTCGACCGGAGGAGACGAAGGCGTGGGACGACTGACCGCGCGCCGACCGGTGCGCAAACTGGGTCCGGGCGGCAGCACCCGCCGCCCGGACACCCTGGTCGTGGAGGAACCACTGGAGATCCGGGTCGGGGGCCGGGCACTGGCGGTGACGATGCGTACGCCCGGTCACGACGTGGAGCTGGCACACGGCTTCCTGCTCACCGAGGGTGTCATCACCACCGCCGCGGACGTGCACACCGCCCGGTACTGCGACAGCAGGGACGCCGAGGGACGCAACACCTACAACGTGCTGGACCTGGCGCTCGCCCCGGGGGTGGCGCCACCGGTGACCGGGGTGGAGCGCAACTTCTACACCACCTCCTCGTGCGGGGTGTGCGGCAAGGCGGCACTGGAGGCGGTGCGACTGCGCACCGCGTTCTCCCCGTCCGACGATCCCTGTCGAGTCCGAGTCGACGTGCTCACCGCGTTGCCCGACGCGCTGCGCGCGGCGCAGAAGGTGTTCGAGACCACGGGTGGGCTGCACGCGGCCGGTCTGTTCACCACCTCGGGGGAGCTGTTGGCGGTCCGGGAGGACGTGGGGCGGCACAACGCGGTGGACAAGGCCCTGGGCTGGGCGTTGCTGGCCGACCGGGTACCGTTGCGCGGCTGCATCCTGCTGGTGTCGGGCCGGGCCTCGTTCGAGCTGGTGCAGAAGGCGGCGATGGCAGGGGTTCCGGTGCTGGCCGCGGTCTCCGCACCGTCGTCGCTGGCCGTGGACCTGGCGCAGGAGCAGGGAATGACCCTGGTCGGGTTCCTGCGCGGTGCGTCCATGAACCTCTATGCGGGGGAGCACCGGGTGGTGACCGGCCCCGACGCACCGGACGGGCGCCCGCACGAGGAACGTGAGGAGGCGGAGGCGTGAAACCGCTGGACGGTGTGGTGGTGGTCAGTCTGGAGCACGCCGTGGCCGTGCCCTACGCCTCTCGGCTGCTGGCCGACCTGGGCGCTCGGGTGATCAAGATCGAGCGGCCGGGCACCGGGGACTTCGCCCGGCACTACGACACCGCCTGCGGGGAGGTCTCGTCCTACTTCGCCTGGATCAACATCGGCAAGGAGTCGGTCACCCTCGACGTGAAGCACCCGACCGGCCGGCAGGTGCTCGACCGGCTGCTGGCGCGGGCCGACGTGGTGCTGTGCAACTTCTCCCCCGCCGCGGCCCGACGGCTGGGGGTGGACGGGGACACGCTGCGTGCGCGCCGCCCCGAGCTGGTGGTGGGGCAACTGTCCAGCTACGGGGAGGACGGCCCCTACCAGGGGCGCAAGGCGTTCGACGCGCTGGTGCAGTCCGAGACCGGGTTGATCGAGCTGACCGGTGAGGGCGAGGTGGTGGCCCGTACCGGGATCTCGGTGGCGGACATCGCCGCCGGGGTGCAGCTGCACGCCGCGGTACTGGCCGCCCTGCTGCACCGGTCCCGCACCGGTGAGGGTGCCACCCTGCGACTGTCCCTGTTGGAGGCGCTGGCCGAGTGGATGCACCAGCCGATGCTGTACGCGACGGGCACCGGCCGGGTGCCTCCGCGCAGCGGGGCGCACCACGCCAGCATCGCGCCCTACGGGCCGTTCCGGTGCGGGGACGGCGGCACCGTGCACCTGGCGGTGCAGAACGAGCCGCAGTGGCGACGACTGTGCGAACAGGTACTGGGTCGGCCCGAGCTGGCGGACGATCCACGCTTCGGCACGGTGACCGATCGGGTGACTAACCGGGCGGCGCTGCACGCCGAGCTGCTACGGGTGTTCGACACCATGAGCGCCGAGGAGGTGCTGGCCGCACTGGACGCCGCGGACGTGCCGGCCGCGCGGACCCGCAACGTGCTGGATCTTCCCGAGCATCCGCAGCTCGCCGCGCGCAAACGCTGGCAGCAGGTCCCGGTGCCCGGTGGGGAGCGGATCGACGTCCTGGTCCCCCCGGTGGACGCCGACGCCTGGGAGTGGGACCCGGCCGCGGTCCCGGTGCTGGGGGCGCACACCGAATCGGTGCTGTCCTGGCTGGGCTACCGGCAGGAGGAGATCGCGGAGCTGCGCCGGGCGGCGGTGATCTGACCGTCCGTGCCACCGCCGGGTGCCACCGGACGGCTCACACCGGCCAGTCCGCCGGAGGCTGGGCACTTCCGCTCCGGGAGGTCCGCCCGGTGATGCGGACACCGGGGTCGAGCACCCAGTCGAGCACCGCGGGCCACGGCCCGTACCCGGCGTCGGTGTTCAGGTGCTGACCACCCGGCACCACGTCCATGTCGATCCGGAGTGCCGAGGCGATGGCTCGTGCCTCGGCCAGGGGACAGTAGGGGTCGTCGGCACCGGCGACGAGCCGGGTCTCCCCCGCCGCCCGCCGTATCCCCTCGGGGTCCAGGGGTGCCGGGTGGAAACCGTGTACGTCGGGGTGTGTCCAGGCCCGTGCGGGTGGGGCGACCAGCAACACCCGGTCGACGCGGTACCGCCGGCTGTCCGCCTGCGCCGCGTGGTGCAGCCACAACGTGGTGCCGCAGGAGTGGGCGAGCACCACGACTTCCTTCCCGGGCGGGGCGGCGGCCAGGTGCGACCGCAGCACGGGCAGCCAGCGGTCCAGGACCGGATGGTCGGGATCGGGGAACTCGGGAAGGTCGACACTGATCTCCCGCCCGACCAGCTCACCGGCCAGCCAGGTCTGCCAGTGCCATGGTCCCGCCCCGGTGAAGCCGTGGACCAGGAGCACGTGCCGGTCCGTCACCTCGTGCAACATCGCGACCATCTCCTGATGCACCACCAGGAGATGGTCGCGCAAGGAAAGAGTCGAACCCGCCAGGGACACGACACGCTCGGGTGGTGTGTCCCGCGGTCCGGGAGGAGATCAGGCGGATTTCTCGCGGCGTTCCCGCCGGGTGGACTGCCGCGCCACGATCGTCGGATTCACGTTCTCCCGCACCGTCTGCTCGGTGATCACCACCTTGGCCACGTCCGTGCGCGAGGGAATGTCGTACATCACCGGCAGCAGCACCTCCTCCAGGATCGCCCGCAACCCCCGCGCCCCGGTCCCCCGCACCACCGCCTGGTCAGCCACCGCCTCCAACGCCGCCCGAGTGAACTCCAACTCCACCCCGTCCATCTCGAACAGCTTCTGGTACTGCCGCACCAACGCATTCCGCGGCTCGGTGAGAATCCGCACCAACGACGGCTTGTCCAACGGCGCCACACTGGCCACCACCGGCAACCGGCCGATGAACTCCGGAATCAACCCGAACTTGATCAGATCCTCGGGCATGACCTCCCGGAACACATCCGCCGCCTCCAGCTCCGCCCGCGACCGGATCTCCGCACCGAACCCCAGGCTGCGCCGCCCCACCCGGTCCTGCACGATCTTCTCCAGCCCGGCGAACGCCCCGGCCACGATGAACAACACGTTCGTGGTGTCGATCTGGATGAACTCCTGGTGCGGATGCTTACGCCCCCCTTGCGGCGGCACACTCGCCGTGGTCCCCTCCAGGATCTTCAGCAGCGCCTGCTGCACCCCCTCCCCCGACACATCCCGGGTGATCGAGGGGTTCTCACTCTTCCGAGCGATCTTGTCGACCTCGTCGATGTAGATGATCCCCGTCTCGGCACGCTTGACGTCGTAGTCCGCCGCCTGGATCAACTTCAGCAGGATGTTCTCCACATCCTCCCCGACATACCCGGCCTCGGTCAGCGCCGTCGCATCCGCGATCGCAAACGGCACGTTCAACAACCGCGCCAACGTCTGCGCCAGATACGTCTTCCCACACCCCGTCGGCCCCAACATCAAAATATTCGACTTCGCGAGCTCGAC
>DATCJU010000169.1:0-5071 GCA_036562635.1 Pseudonocardiaceae bacterium | reverse complement strand
CCTCGGGGTCGACCACGACCAGGGTGGGCCACGCCTTGACCGCGTAGGCCTGCCAGGTGGTCAGTTCGGGGTCGTCGAGCACCGGGTGGTGCACCTCGTAGCGCTCCACCGCGGCGGCCAGCGCGTCCGGGTCGGCCTCGTGGACGAACTTCGGCGAGTGCACGCCGACGGTGACCAGCACGTCGGCGAACTCCTCCTCCAGCGGCCGGAGCTCGTCCAGCACGTGCAGGCAGTTGATGCAGCAGAACGTCCAGAAGTCGAGGAGGACGATCTTCCCTCGCAGCTCGGCGAGGGTCAGGTTCCTGCCACCGGTGTTCAGCCAGCCGCGTCCGACCAGCTCGGGAGCGCGGACCCGCGCGCGGCGCCTCGCAGTTGTCACGTCCCTAGCAAACACGACCCGACCACGGGTGTTCCACGGTCTGGGACGCAGGTGACGGTCGTGGGCAGCGTGGTCCGCGGTGCCCGCCCCGCGCGGGCACCGCGGGAGGAGGTCAGGACACGCCGAGCAGGTCCACCACGAAGATGAGCGTCTCGCCGGGCCGGATGACACCGCCGGCGCCACGGTCCCCGTAGGCCAGGTGCGGCGGGATGACGAGCTGCCGGCGGCCGCCCACGCGCATACCGGCCACGCCCTGGTCCCAGCCGGGGATGACGTATCCGGCGCCGAGCGGGAAGGACAGCGGCTCGCCCCGGTTCCAGCTGGCGTCGAACTCCTCCCCGGTGGAGAAGGCGATCCCGACGTAGTGCACGGACACCGTGTGTCCGGGCCGGGCCTCCGGCCCGGTGCCGACCTGGAGGTCGGTGATCTGCAGGTCGGTGGGTGGCGTGCCTCCGGGGTGGGTCACCTGGGGCTTGCCGGAAGGCAGGGTCATGAGGGCTCCGATCGTCGGCGCACCGCCGTGCGGTACCGGGCCGGTCACGGCCGGTGGGTGGGGCGGTGCGGATGGGGGTTTCGCGCCACGTTACCGGGAGTCCCGCTCGCCGGACGGCCGTTGTGCGGGGCGCTGGCCGGGGCGGCGCAGGGCGACGGTCTGCTGTTCCATGACCCACCGGCCGGGCCGCCGCGGCAGCCCGTTGTTGCCGCGCTGGGTGGAGCCGCGGCGCAGCACCACGGTGTCCTGCGCGGCCTCGGGGTCGGTCCCCGACTCGCCGCCCGGTTCGGCGTCCGGGTCCGCCTCCGGTTCGGTGGAGGTGGTGGCCGGGAGCATTCGCCGTCGCAGCTGTCGGCTCACCGCCCAGACCACGAGGGTGGCCAGCAGACCGATCAGGCCGCCGACCAGGATGTCGGCCGGCCAGTGCACCCCGACGTAGACCCGGGAGATGGCGACCAGCACCGCGAGCACACCGAGCAGGACGCCCCAGGCGACGGAGACGAAGATGCCCACGACCAGGGCGACGGTCAGGGCCGCGGTGGCGTGGTTGCTGGGCAGGGACGCCCCGGGTTCGTGTTCCATGAGCTGGTTGACCTCACGGGTCTGGAACGGCCGCACAGACAGCTCCATGGCCCGGAGCACCCGGTTGCACAGGAAGCCCAGCAGGAGGGCCACCGCGGTCTCGCCGGCCCGCCAGACGCGCTCGGCGAAGGTCTGGCTGCGCAGTCGCACGAGTGTCACCGCGGCCGCGGCCAGGAACAGGACGTAGATCAGCGGCCCTGCCGCGAACAGCATGATCTCGTCCAGCACAGGACTGGTTCCGGCAAGTCCGTTGATCGCGTCGAAGACGGCGTCGTTCACGCCCCGCCACCCCATCCGGACGAACGTTCGACAAACACCGAGTCACAGGATCATGCCAGTTCCGACTCGACGTCCTGCACGGACCCGTACCCAGGGTGATCAACACGAAGACAGACGGTGGATGTCACCCCACACGTCCTGGTGAGAGTCTGCGCCGAAGGTCACCGAGCGACGCGAAGGACCGGAGGACCTGGGCACTCGGGCCCCGAATGTGGAAATCCCGCGGTGCTGCCAGGTCGGGGGTCTGCCAGCACCGCGGGGTCATTCGGCATATCGACGCTTTACCCGTTCGTGTTACACCCACCCACTAGTGTGACACACGTCACGCAAGATCAGTAGCTGGCACCAGCGGTCGGTGCACGTCGGACACACAAAGCGGCCCCGGTGCGCGGGAGGAGCACCGGGGCCGCTTCATCAGCACCTCCGCGGGGCCGCGACGGGAGGGCAGCCCGGGTGGACGGGCACCATCGCGGCCGCCGACTCAGCGGAGGTTGGTCACCTGCTGCTGCGCGATCACCATCAGCTCGTGACGCAGCGCCGGCGTGGCGGCGTTGTCGATCGCGCGAGCAATCGCTCGACGGGTCCGGGAGTGGTTACGACGGGCACGAATCCTCGCGACCAGGTTCATCAGGTTGTTGCGCCCCCTACGACATCACCCTGTGGGTTCCGCGCGGCCCGCCGCCGCGCGCACCACCAGTATGCACCAAGAAAACCGGACACACACACGATTCTTCGGTGAGATGGGGCACATACCAAAGAATCGTCGGCAGAGTCCTGGATCACACTCGTCATTGTCCGGCGATTTCTGTGATCTGCCGAACACGCAGGTAACGCTGTCGGCGGGGTGGAGCGATAAGGGGGACACCCCGGAGCGGGGCCGGGTCCACCCGGCCGGAACGCCTCGGTGAGCCGGTGCCCACCTCCACCGGAGCCCCCACGGGCACCCCACCGCCCGGCCCGGAGGGCCCGCGAGCACGACGACGTTCCTCCGCTCGGGCCCTCACCACCGTCGGCGCGGTCCGCTTGGATGGGCCCATGGCGGAGATCGTGACCCAGGGGCACGGTGTCGTGGAGCGCGTGGCCGACCGCGCCCTGCTGTCGGTGACCTTCGCGGCGCACGGCCGGGACCGGAAGGACGCGCTGCACCAGCTGGCCCGCCGTGTCACCAGGGCCGAGGAACTGCTCACCGACCTCGTGGCGAACGGGGTCGAGGTGACGTCCCGGCGCCTGTGGGCCGGACGCGCCTGGCGCTGGCACATGACCAACCAGGAACGGCGCCGGGGCGGCACGGCCCGGGCCGAACAGAGCTACCAGCTGCGGGTCAACGACCTGGACCAGCTCGACGAGCTGGTCGGTCGCCTGTTCGCCGCCGAACCCGACACCTTCGACGGGCCCCACTGGGAACTGTCCGACCGGGCCGAGGCCCTGCGCGAGGCGCAGATCCTGGCCGCGCAGGACGCGCGACGGCGAGCCGCGAACTACGCGGAGGCCGTCGGCGCACGGCTCGGCCCGCTGGTGCGCCTGACCGAGGGCACCGAGAGCTTCCCCACGCCCGCGCTCGGCGTCTACGGCGCCCCCGGCTTCGCGGGGGGAGCACCCGAGTCGACGGTGGCCGCGGTCCAGGACCTCAACCTGGAGCCCTCGACCATCAGGGTGGAGGCCCGCTGCACCACCACGTGGTCCCTGGCCGAGTCCTGAACCCGACGGGCGGGTGCGGTGGCTCAGTCCTCCACGGGGTGCACGGTCTCCGGCTCGGCCCGCCAGACCTGCCCCGTGACCAACCTGCCGAAGCCCAGCCACACCAGGTTCATCAACCAGGTGGCCAGGGTCGAGGCCGTGCGCTCCGGGTGGTGCTGCCACCAGTCGGCGAGGCTCTCCGCCGCGCCCACCAGGCCGACCGCCATCGCCTGCACGTCGGCCGTGGCCCCCTCGGTGACCCCGGTCGCGTCGGCGGCCTCGGCCAACAGCCGCGCCACCAGGTCGATCATCTGCTGCCGCCACTCGGCAGCCACGGGGACCGACGGCTCACCGTGGGCGCCGGCGTGCCGGTGCAGCACGTTCCAGCCGTCCCGGTCCTCGTCGACGAAGGCGAAGAACGCCAGCAGCCCGCGCCACAGTCGCTGCTCGGGGGACGCCACGGGGGTCACCGCCTGCTCGATGAGCTCGGTCATGCGGTCCATGGCGTGCCGCACACACGCGGCGAACAGCTCCTCCTTGGCGCCGAGGTAGGCGTAGATCATCGGTTTGGAGATGCCGGCGGCCTCGGAGATCTCGTCCATCGAGGCCGCGTGGTAACCCCGGCGGGCGAACACGGAGGTCGCACCGTCCAGGATCTGCCGTTCCCGGACCGGACGCGGCAGACGACGAGACCGTTCCCGCCGGCTCACCCCGGCTACGGACATCCGAACCCCCTCCCAGTGGGGCGCCGTGACGCCACGTCGGAAGGGCCCGGTGCGCAGGCGCCGTCCGGACCGGGCGAGGCACCGTGATGATCGTAACAACCCGGACATGGCGACGGCGGGCGTCCACGTGGAACGTTTCACGTGGAGCGCCCGCCGTCCGACCACGTCACCGACCTGTCCGGTGGTCAGCGGGTGACGGTCCCGGCGGTCAGTAGGTGATGGCCATCGCCGGGTCGGAGAGGATGGCGCCGACGTCGGCCAGGAACTGCGAGCCCTGCTGCCCGTCGATCACCCGGTGGTCGAAGCTGAGCGCCAGCTGGCACACCTTGCGCGGCACCACCTGGCCGTCCACCACCCACGGCATGTCCCGGATCGCGCCCAGGGCCAGGATCGCCGACTCGCCCGGGTTGATGATCGGGGTGCCGGTGTCCACGCCGAACACGCCGACGTTGGTGATGGTGAAGGTGCCGCCGAGCATGTCCGCCGGGGCGGTCTTGCCCGCCCGCGCGGTGTCGGTCAGCTGCTCGATCGCCTCGGCTAGCTCACGCAGCGACATCTGGTCGGCGTCGCGCACCTTCGGCACCACCAGGCCACGCGGGGTGGCCGCGGCGATGCCCAGGTGCACGTAGTCCTTGTAGACGATCTCGCCGGCCTGCTCATCCCAGGTGGAGTTCACGTCCGGGGTGCGCCGGATGGCCAGGCACACCGCCTTCGCCGCGAACACCAGCGGGGTCAGCTTCACGTCCCGGAACTGCGGGTGGGACTTCAGCCGCTGCCGCAGCTCCATCATCGGGGTGACGTCCACGGTGAGGAACTCGGTGACGTGCGGCGCGGTGAACGCGCTGTCCACCATGGCCTGCGCCGTCGCCTTGCGCACCCCACGGATCGGCACCCGACGCTCCCGGGTCCGCGGGTCGTAGGCCACCGCCGCGGCGG
>DATCJU010000026.1:0-2370 GCA_036562635.1 Pseudonocardiaceae bacterium | reverse complement strand
CCGGCGCCGCCGCCCTCTACCTGGCCAACAACCCCAGCGCCAGCCCGCAGCAGGTGCGGGACGCCCTGGTCGCCAACGCCACCCCGGGCGTGGTGAGCAACCCGGGCAGCGGCTCGCCGAACCTGCTGCTCTACACCGGTAACTGATCCTTCCGCACCGGTGGCCTGATCCTTCCCTGACCGTGGGGGTCGCTCCCGTCCGTCCGACGGGGCGGCCCCCACGGCGTCCGTTCACCTCCGGGCCGTCGAACGGCTCACTCGCCGACTCCCGGAACGGCCTCGACCCGACCGGACAGGGTGCGCACCCGGCGGGTCGCCGCGGCTCGGGCCGCCAGCTCCTCGTCGGGCGGGAAGTCCACCCCGACCAGGGTCAGTCCGTGCGCCGGAGCCACGGTGACCGAACTGGCTCGTTCCCGGACGGTCAACAGCGAGGCGGGCCAGTCGACGGGCCGTCGTCCCTCCCCCACGGCCAGCAGGGCCCCCACCAGGCTGCGCACCATGGAGTGGCAGAACGCGTCCGCCGAGACCCGCGCGACGAGCAGGTGCTCCCCGGTTCGCACCCACTCCAGCCGCTGCAGCTCCCGGATCGTCGTCGCCCCCTCCCGCCGTCGGCAGAACGCCACGAAGTCGTGCTCGCCGAGCAACCGGGCCGCCGCCTCGTTCATCACGGCCACGTCCAGCGGGCGGGGCCAGGCGAGCACGTGCCGACGCAGCAGCGGATCCACACCCCACGGCGCATCGCACACCCGGTACTCGTAGTGCCGCCGCAGGGCGCTGAACCGGGCGTCGAAGTCCGAGGGCACCGGGCGCACCCCGAACACCCGGACGTCGGCGGGCAGCAACCGGCCCAACCGGTGCAGCAGCGCACCGGTGTCCGTGTCGTCGGGGACGTCGGCGTGCGCGACCTGGCCCGTGGCGTGCACCCCGGCGTCGGTGCGTCCCGCCACAGTCAGGGACACCTCGGTCCGCAACACCCGGGACAGCGCCTCCTCGAGCACTCCCTGCACGGTCCGGCGCTCGGGCTGCCGTGCCCAGCCGGAGAAGTCGGTGCCGTCGTAGGCCAGGTCAAGGCGGATGCGCACGCTCCACACTCCTCGTGCCCTCGTCGGATCGTCGACACGGACGAGCCCGCCACCCCGATCGGGGTGGCGGGCTCGTCACGGGCCGGTATCACCGGAGAAGATCAGGCCTCGTCCTTCTTCTCGGCGGCGGTGTCGTCGCCCTCGGCCTGCTCCTTCTGGTCGGCCTGGGCGGCCTGGGACTCGGGCTCGGCCTGCGGAGCCTCGGCGGTCTCCTCCTTGGCCTCGGCCTTCGGCGCCTCGTTCTCCTTGGCCTTCTCGTCCTTGGCGAACTTGGTGCCGCGAGCAGCCTCCGCCTCGGCGGTCACGGTCTTCTCGGCCAGCAGCTCGATGACCGCCATCCGGGCGTTGTCGCCCTTGCGCGGCATCGTCTTGATGATGCGGGTGTAGCCACCGTTGCGGTCCGCGAAGAACGGCCCGATCTCCGCGAACAGCTTGTGCACCACGTCCTTGTCGCGGATGACCTTCAGCACCTCGCGACGGTTGTGCAGGTCACCACGCTTGGCCTTGGTGATCAGCCGCTCCGCCAGGGGGCGCAGCCGCCGCGCCTTGGCCTCGGTCGTCGTGATCCGACCGTGCTGGAACAGCGAGGTGGCCAGGTTGGCCAGCATCAGCCGCTCGTGGGCCGGAGACCCGCCGAGACGGGGGCCCTTGCTGGGGCTGGGCATCGGTTGCTCCTCTTGCTTTGCTCAGTCTGTCCCGTGACGTCCGGAGACGTCGGTCGGGTCAGAGCTGCTCCGTCTCTGCGTAGTCCTGACCGTCGTCGTTGCCGCTGTCGTGGTTGACGGCAGCACCACCGGTGGACCAACCACTGCTCGGGAACTCCACGGCGGCGGTGGTCGGGTCGAAGCCAGGCGGGCTGTCCTTGAGGGTCAGGCCCAGGGCAGCCAGCTTCATCTTGACCTCGTCGATCGACTTCGCGCCGAAGTTGCGGATGTCGAGCAGGTCGGCCTCGCTGCGCGAGACCAGCTCGCCGACGGTGTGGATGCCCTCCCGCTTGAGGCAGTTGTAGGAGCGCACCGTCAGGTCCAGGTCCTCGATCGGCATGGCGAAGGCGGCGATGGTGTCCGCCTCGGCCGGGGACGGGCCGATCTCGATGGCGTCCGCGTCGACGTTCAGCTCCCGGCACAGGCCGAACAGCTCGACGAGGGTCTTGCCGGCCGACGCCACCGCGTCCCGCGGGGTGATGGACGGCTTGGTCTCCACGTCGAGGATCAGCTTGTCGAAGTCGGTCCGCTGCTCGACACGGGTCGCCTCGACCTTGTAGGTGACCTTGAGGACCGGCGAGTAGA
>DATCJU010000021.1:0-7203 GCA_036562635.1 Pseudonocardiaceae bacterium | reverse complement strand
GGCCTGTGCCGGCCGGTGTCTGGGAGGGGTGAGGTGGGCGGGGGCGTGGAGGGCCCGCCGGCGCCCCCGCCCACCGCGTTCAGCTCGCGAGCAGGTCGTTCCACTCGCGTTCGGCGTCCGCCAGTGCCTGCTGTGCCGACTTGGTGCCGGTCATGAACGCGCGGACGTTCTCCTGCAGGCGTTCCCGCAGCTGCTGGTCCTTGCCGGTGCCGAGCACGCTCAGCTCGGTCTTGGGGAGCTGCTGGGCGATCAGGGCGCGTGCCTGGTCGATCAGGCTGTCCTGCTTGGGCTCGGTGAAGAACGGATCCTTGAGCGCCTCGACGCTGGAGGGGTAGATCGCCACCAGCTTGCAGAAGGCGGTCTGGTTGGCCGCGTTGGTGATGTACAGGATGAAGTCGGCCGCGGTCCGGGGGTACCTGGACTTGCTGGGGACGACGAAGGTCTGCTGGTCGGTCAGCGGGTACTTGCCGGACTTGCCGGTGGCGCCGGGGCCGACCCGGAGCTTGCCGAACACGTCCGGTGCGTTCTTCTGCAGGTTGGTGAGGTTGAACGGGTAGGACAGGGCCGAGAAGGCGACCTGCTGGTTCTGCAGGGTCTGCGGGTACTGCCGCTCGTCCTTGACCGTGGATCCGGGGGCGAGGGCGCCCTTCTCCATGGCCTGACGCCACTTCTCCAGCACGGCCACCGCCTCGGGTGTGTTGAAGGCGGCCCTCTTGCGGTCGGGCGTCAGGAGGGGAACGCCCTCCATGGACAGGATGATCTCGTTGGGGATGCCGTTCATCCCGTAGACGTTGGGATCGGCGGCGTGCACCTTGGCACCCCACTCCAGGGCCTCGTCGAGGGTCTTCGGCGGGTTGGCGGGGTCGAGGCCGGCCTTGGCGACGAGTTCGCTGTTGATGACGGAGATCGGGGAGCCACCGTTGTACCAGGGGATGCCAACCAGCTTGCCGTCCCGCCGGAGAGGATCGATCAGCGAGGGGACGTAGGCCTGCTGCTGCTCGGGGGTCACGTACTGGTTCAGGTCGGCCAGGGAGGGGATGAACCGCTCCAGGTCGATGTTGGTCAGGTTGACCACGTCGGGCACGTCACCGCTGGCCATGGCGGAGGCCAGCTTGGTCGTCACGTCGTTGCCCGGTACGTCAACCCACTTGATGGTGACGTTGGGGTGTTCCTTGGTGTAGTTGTCGATCAACCCCTGCACGTAGTCGTTGAAGTTCTTCTTGAGGTTGATCGTCCAGAACTCCAGCTCGACGGGCCCGCTCTCGTCCTCGGCCGGAGCCTGGGCGGACGTGGACGTGCCCGCCACGCACGCGGTGGTCAGACCGATCACCGCCAGCGCCATCGCGGCGCTCTTCATGCACCTGAGCAGCAACCTCGCCGTCACGGCGCGCCTCCAGAGGTTGGTGACCCGGGCCACGCTGCCCGGATCAGCAGGTGGGGGGAGGGAGTGTCCGGGGTGGAACGTGTCCCTTGACACACCCTGATGGGGGAGTTACCTTCCTCGCAAGCCTTTTCGGCGGTCCTAAAAGGTGGTTGCGGACAAAGGTTATTCGTCGATTGGCCGCTGTCAAGAGGGCGTACCGCGAGGCGGAACCCGGCCCCGGCCCGGCGAGAGGAAGGGTGTGATGCATGGCTACGACCGCCCTGCCTGAGCAGGCTCCGGCGCCACCCGTCGCCCTTGCCCGCTCCGGCGGGTCGCGGCGTGGCCCGCGGCGATCGTTCGTGGTTCCCCTGCTGTTCCTGACGCCGGCACTGGTGCTCTTCGGGCTCTTCTTCCTCTGGCCCGCGTTCACCGCCGTGCAGCTGGCCTTCTACAAGTACGACGCCGCCGGGCCGCCCCCGGAGTGGATCGGGCTGGGCAACTTCCAGCGACTGGTCGAGGACCCACGCTTCTGGAAGGCCCTGATCAACTCGGGCCTGTTCCTGGTCCTGATGATGCCGATCCTGGTGATCGTCCCGCTGCTGCTCGCGGTGCTGGTCAACCTGCCCCTGCGCGGGATCAAGGTGTTCCGGCTGCTCTACTACCTGCCGGTCGTCACCTCGATGGTGGTCGTGGCCATCGCCTGGAACTACGTGTTCCACCAGCGGGGCGTGCTCAACTGGATCCTCACCACCCTGGGCCTGCTCGACGAGCCCGTGCAGTACCTGCTCGACCCGGGCTGGGCGCTGCCGTCACTGGTGCTGGTGGAGTGCTGGAAGTCCCTCGGCTTCTACATGATGATCTACCTGGCCGGCCTGCAGTCCATCCCGCGGGACCTGTACGAGGCGGCGCACGTCGACGGGGCCAACGCCTGGCAGCGCCTGCGCCACATCACCATCCCCGGGGTGCGGCCCTACATCGCGGTGGTCGTGGTGCTCGCCGCCCTGGACTCCATGCAGGTCTTCACCTCGGTGTTCGTCATGACCCAGGGCGGGCCGCAGGACGGCACCATGACGCTGGGCTACTACCTGTACGAGCAGGCGTTCCGCAACGGCGAGACCAGCTACGCCAACGCCATGGGCATCGTGCTCTGGGCGATCCTGGTCGTCTTCTCCCTGCTCAGCTACCGGCTCACCCGTGGAAGGACGGTGCCCGGAGCATGACCCTGCTGAAGAAGACCTTCTTCTACGGTCTGCTGTCGCTGATCGCGGTGGGCTTCGTGCTGCCGTTCGTCATGCTCGTGACGTCCGCGCTCAAGCCCCCCACCCAGCCGCTGCACTCGTTCCCGCCCGACCTGATCCCGCGGCCGCCGGTGCTCGACTTCTTCGTCGAGGCCTGGACCACCATCTCCTTCCCGCAGTACCTGTGGAACTCGATCCTGCTGGAGCTCCTCACCGTCCCGGCCTACCTGGTGGTGTCCGCGCTGGCCGCCTACCCGCTGGCCCGCATGCGCTTCCGGGGCCGGCAGGTGGTGTTCTTCCTGATCCTGTCCACCATGTTCCTGCCGGGCGAGGTCATGCTGGTCCCGCGGTTCCTGGTGCTGTCGGAGCTGGGGCTGGTCGACACCTTCGCCGGTGTGGTGCTGCCCGGTCTGCTCTCGGCGTTCGGGGTGTTCCTGCTGCGCCAGGCGTTCGAGCAGCTGCCCAACGAACTGTTCGAGGCGGCCCGGATGGACGGGTGCGGCCCCTGGCAGACCTTCTGGCGCATCGCCCTGCCGCAGGTACGGCCCACCCTGGCCACCCTGGCGATCATCGGCTTCATCAACGTGTGGAACAACTTCATCTGGCCCCTGGTGGTGCTCAGCAGCGAGGAGAAGTACCCGCTCGCGCTCGGCCTGGCCTACCTGGCCGGTACGTTCGGGGACGACCTGCGGACCATGGCCGCGGGTACGGTGATGGCCACCATCCCGGTCGTCGTCTTCTTCGTCGCCATGCAGCGGCACTTCATCGAGGGCATGACGGGGTCGGTGAAGGGCTGATGGGCGGCCGGCGGGTCGGACTGGTCGACCTGGACACCTCGCACCCGGCGGCGTTCCTGCCGATCGTGCGCGAGCTGGGCCACGAGGTGGTCGCGGTCTGCGACGGCGGCGCGGTGCACGACCCCGGGTACGCCGAGCGCTTCGCCGCCGAGCACGGCATACCCCTGGTGTGCGCCACCCCGGAGGACATGGTCGGCGAGGTGGACATCGCCTTCGTGCACGGCTGCGACTGGGACACGCACGTGCCACGGGTCCGCCCGTTCGTCGAGGCAGGCGTCCCGGTCCTGGTGGACAAACCGTTCGCCGGCCGGGTCGACGATCTGCGCACCCTGCTTACCTGGGCCGAGCAGGGGGCGCAGATCACCGGGGGTTCCTCGCTGCGGTGGTGCACCGAGGTGACGCGGTGGCGCCGGGCCCACGCCCAGGACCCCGCCGAGTTCGCCCTGGTCGGTTGCAGCGGCGAGGAGTTCGACTACGGCATCCACGCCTACTCGCTGCTGCACGGCCTGTTCGGGCCCGGGGTGACCGCGGTCCGCTGGCTCGGCGGGCACGGACAGCGGCGGGTGGAACTGCGCTGGGCCGACGGCCGCACCGGCATGGTCAGCGTCGGTCCCACCGCGGCCCGGCACCCCTTCCACGCCACCGTGCTCACCGCCCACGGGGTCGAGCACCTCACCGTGGATCCGGACGGGCTGTACGCGCAGTTCCTGCGCACCGTGTTGCCCTACCTGGCGGCGGGGAACCCCCACGAGGTGCCACCGCCACTGCCGCTGCCCCAGCTCGTGGAGCCGGAACTGGCGGCACTGGCCGCCCTGGTGTCCGAGGAGGACGGTGGCCGCTGGGTGGACCTGGACGACCCGGCCCTGGGCCGGGTGCACCACGACGGGGCGGCGTTCGCCCGGCGCTACCGGGAGAGCCGGCGGGGGCAGACCCGATGACGGTCTCCTGGCAAGACGATCCGGGCGCACCACCGGACCGCGACGGTGCCGCGCGCTGGGCGGACGTGCGGGTGCTCGACGTCCGGCTGCGTTTCCGGCACGTCCCGTTCAGCACCCCGCTGGTGCTCAGCTCCGGGCCGATCACCGAGCTCACCGAGGTGGTGGTCGAGGTCGACGTGTGCAACCGGAGGGGTGATGTCGCCACCGGGTGCGGCTCGGTGCTGCTGTCCCATCCGTGGATCTGGGGTCACGCCCCGTCCGACCCCGGGCAGGACACACCCGCGGCGCGGGACGCGGTGCTGCGCGACGTGGTCGACGGCCTGCGGACGGCCCTGCTCGCCGTGGACGAGCCGGCCGACCCGCTGCGCCTGGGCACCTGGCTGGCCGTGGCCGCGGAACGGGAACTGGGGCGGATCCGGCGGGAGCGCGGCCTGACGCACCCGGTGCCCCGGCTCGCCGGACCGATCTGCGCGGGACCGTTCGACACCGCACTGCACGACGCCTGGGGCCGCGCCGCGGGCGGGTCGGCGTACCCGCGCTACACCGCCGAGTACCTGGGCGCCGACCTGGCCACCTACCTGGGTCCGGCCTTCGCCGGGTACCACCCGGCGGACTTCCTGCGCACCACACCCCGCCCCCGGCTGTCGGTGCAGCACGTGGTGGGGGTGGACGACCCGCTCGGCCCCGAGGAGGCCACGGACGGGCGGATGCCGCTGACGGAGTGGATCGCGCGGGACGGCGTGCGGTGGCTCAAGCTCAAACTCGCCGGGCGGGACCCGGAGGCCGACGCGCGGCGGATACGCGACGTGCACCGGGTCGCCACCGCCGCCCTGGCCGAGCGGGGCGTCGACCCGCGGCGGCTCCGCCTGTCCCTGGACCCCAACGAGGCCTATTCGGAGCCGGGCGAGCTGCACGCCGTGCTGCACCGGCTCACCCGACACGCCCCGGCGGCCCGGGACGCCGTGGTGTACGCCGAGCAACCCTTCCCCCGGAGCACCCGAGCACGGACCGCGGCGCTCGCCGAGGTGACCGATGATCTCCCGGTGCTCGCGGACGAGAGCCTGGTGTGGGCGGCTGAACTGGACGACCTGGCCGCGGCCGGATGGAGCGGGGTGGCGGTCAAGGCCGCCCGGGGCCACACCCAGGCACTGCTGGCCTACTGCTGGGCGCGGCGGCACGGCCGGTTCACCGCCGTGCAGGACCTCACCAGCGTGGGGCACGCCCTGCTGCACTCGGCCGCGCTGGCGTCCTGGTTGGACTGCAGCGTGCCCGCCTTCGAGTGCAACAGCCGACAGTACGCGCCGGCGGGCAACACCGGGCCGGCCGGACGACTGGTGGTCCGCGAGGGGGAGATCGAACTCGGCGAACTACCGGGAAAGGGAGTGCTGTGACTCAGGAGGAACCGGTCATGGGTGGACCCCTGCCCAGGCCCAAGGCCGTGTACCCGCAGTCCGGGCGGTTCGAGGCGCCCAAGGGTGCGGCGGTACGTTTCCCGCTGGCCGCGCGGTACGCGGCGGAGCGGATCGCCGCCCACACCAGACTGCCTCTGGCCCCGCTGACCGGACACGACCCGAAGGACTTCCGGATCGTGGTGGGGCTGGACCGCCCGACCGTCACCGCTCCACTGCCACCGGCCCGTCCGGACGCCTACTCCGTCACCGTGCGGCCGGATCGGATCGAACTGGTGGCCCGGAGCGTCCGCGGGCTGGACCACGCCACCAGCACGCTGCTCGCCCTGGGCACCGGATGCGGCCGGGTGGTCGACTTCCCCGACCTGGAACTGCGCGGGGTCCACCTGGACCTGAAGGGCCCGGCACTGCGCGTCGACTACCTGCACCGGCTGCTCCACCAGCTCGCCGACCGGAAGATCAACACCCTGCTGGTGGAGTACGACGACAAGTTCCCCTACTCCGAGCAGCTGGGCCTGGCCGCGCCGGACGCGCTGACCCGCGACGAGCTGGACGCGTTCCTGGAGGCGGCCGCCGAACGCGGGGTCGAGGTGATCCCGCTGGTGCAGTGCCTGGGGCACCTGGAGTACGCGCTGCGCCTGCCCGCCTACCGGCACCTGGCCGAGGACGAGCGCTACCAACAGCTGTGCCCGCTGCGCCCGGAGTCGCTGGAGTTCTTCGCCTCCGCGCTGGGCGAGGTGCTGTCCGCCCACCCGGACGCCCGCATGGTGCACATCGGCGGGGACGAGCCGTGGTCGCTGGGCACCTGCGTGCGCTGTCGCGCCCACGCCGCCGAGCACGGCAAGGCCGACCTGTACGCCCAGTACGTGGCGCGGGCCGCCGAGCTGGTGGTGCAGGCCCGCCGCCGCCCCGTCATCTGGGACGACGTGCTGCACGCCGAACGGGACCCGGCGCTGGTGGAGCGGCTGCCCGCGGAGACGGTCGTGATGTCCTGGGAGTACCAGGAGCACACCGGACGCAGCGGCTTCGTGCGCTGGAGCGGCCCGCCCCGCATCGTGGCACCGGCCGCGTTGCGCAACCGCCCCGACGCGCTGCCCGGCTTCCCCGCCGAGGGCGAGTTCGTGGAGCTGGAGACGCTGCCCGAGGCCGAACAGCGCCTGCTGCGTGCGGTGAAGTACCCCGCGGGGGAGGAGCACGGTCGTCCCCTGCCCTGGCTGCGCGCCCTGACCGCGCTGGGCCGGCAGGTGATCGGCGCGGCCGCGGCCCGCGGCGCCGACGGGGAGAACGAGTGCTTCCCCCGGTGGGGGCGGCGGCTGGCCAACCTGACGCTGTGGGCGCGGCGGGCCCGCGCCGAGGGCGCACTCGGCATGGTGAGCACGGCCTGGGCCGCCTACGACACGATCACCCCGCCGTGTGAGCCGCTGGCCACCGCGCACCCGCTGCTGGCCGCCGCGGCCG
>DATCJU010000012.1:0-6382 GCA_036562635.1 Pseudonocardiaceae bacterium | reverse complement strand
CCGTACGCAGGCCGCCGCGGGACAGGTCGTCCGCCTCCACCGGGGTGAAGCCGCCGACGAAGATGTTCCCCGTCACCTCGCCACCCACGGAACCGTCGAGGAAGATCACCCCGCGGGCCATGCTGGAGCCGATGATCCGGTTGTTCCGTACCGAGACGTCGGGAAACCACCGG
Organism: Pseudonocardiaceae bacterium; assembly: GCA_036562635.1. GTDB lineage: Bacteria > Actinomycetota > Actinomycetes > Mycobacteriales > Pseudonocardiaceae > DATCJU01. Next base: position 6,209 of record DATCJU010000012.1, on the reverse strand, counting down.
ATCAACACCGCCTGGGACGCGCCGACGAGGCAGGTGTTGCCCACGAAGGTCAGCGAGCGGGACCGGCCCACCATGCCCTGTTTCCCCGCCTCCTCCGCGGTGGCGATGAGGCACTGCTGCCCGATGTGTTCACACCGGTTCCCGGCGATCAGCACGTCCACCGTCGGGGGCCGGTTGTTGTCGTAGGTCTGGAAGCAGTCGGGGTGGGGCGATCCGCCCGGGTGCCCGTGGAGCGGGATGTTCCTGATCGTGTTGTCGCTGATCACGTGACCACGGCCGAAGAAACGGACGCCGTCGGCGTCGTTGGCCTCACGCATGACCGAGTCGCTGATCGTGTTGCCGTGCACGGTGATGCGCTCGCCCTCGATCAGGATCCCGCTGCCGTCGGCACGTTCCACCACATTGGACTCGATCCGGGCATCGGTGCAGGGACGGCACTCGATGCCGTTGGCGCGCGCGTCGCGCACCGTGTTGGCCCGTGCGGTGATCCCCCTGCCTCTGAGCACCAGGCCGTCACCGCCCTGGACCGTGAATCCCTCCACCACCACGTGGTCGGCGTCAACCCGGATCGTACGGACCGTGGCGTCCCTGCCGGCCAGGGTCACCGGTGCACCCGGAACACCCGACGCGGTCAGGATCAGCTCGGTACCCCCCAGGTCACCCGTCACGCACACCGTGCTGCCCGGCTCGGCGTCGCGCAGGACCCTCCGGGCCTTCGAAGGATCGGTGACGACGCTCGTGCAACCGGGAAACTCGGGCGCCGTGCCCAGGTGCCGTGCGGGGTCCGACGCGCAGGCGGCGAGCAGCAACGCCACCCCCGTGACCAGCCCACCCACCCGGCGACGGCAGGTCGTGCTCACTCCGGCCCCCAGAGCCCTTTCCCACGTGGTCCCGTCCGGCCCGACGGTAGCCACGGACACGATCACCTGGGATGAGCCGTGCTGTGGCGGCACCTGATGGTGTGAGCACGCTCGCGTGATGGTGTGAGGGTGCCTCGCGTGATGGTGTGAGCCGAGCTTGCCCGGCCAGCGATGCCTCTGACCTGCCATTACGTTCACCGGTGCCGTGAGGGGACCTCGGGGAGGGTGGGAACCGGAGATGTCGTCCAACGGACGAGTGGTCGTGGTCGGGCAGGGCTATGTCGGGCTGCCGGTGGCGATGCGCGCCGTGCAGGTCGGTTTCGACGTCGTCGGTTTCGACCTCGACAAGGAACGGGTGGACCGCCTGCGGCAGGGGCGGACCTTCATCGACGACGTCACCGACGAGGATCTGGCTGAGGCCCTGGCGTCGGGGCGCTACCTGCCGACGGACGATCCCGCGCTGCTGGCCGGGTTCGACACCGCCGTGGTGTGTGTCCCGACCCCTCTGCGGGAGGGCGTGCCCGACCTGCAGTACGTCGAACAGGCGGCTCGTTTCCTCGCCCCGCATGTCTCCCCGGGATGCTGCGTGATCCTGGAGTCGACGACCTATCCCGGGACCACGGAGGAGCTCTTCGTCCCGTTGCTGGAGGCGGGGTCGGGGTTGCGGGCCGGACGCGACTTCCACGTCGGCTACAGCCCCGAACGCATCGACCCGGGGAACAAGCAGTGGCGCTTCGACAACACTCCGAAGATCGTGTCCGGGGTGGACGAGGCATCCCGCAAGGTGGTGGAGGAGTTCTACGGCCGCCTGGTGGAACGCACGGTGCCGGTCCCGGGAACCCGTGAGGCCGAGCTGGCCAAGTTGTTGGAGAACACCTTCCGCCACGTGAACATCGCCCTGGTGAACGAGCTGGCGATCTACGCCCACGGACTCGGGGTGGACGTCTGGTCGGTGATCGACGCCGCGGCGAGCAAGCCGTTCGGGTTCATGCGGTTCAACCCCGGCCCGGGTGTCGGCGGTCACTGCCTGCCCATCGACCCGTCCTACCTGTCGTGGCAGATCCGCCGTTCGCTGGGGCGTCCGTTCCGTTTCGTCGAGCTCGCCAACGACGTCAACGACCACATGCCCGACTACGTGGTCTCACGTGTCGTCGAGCACCTCAACCGCAGGTGGAAGTCGGTCAACGGGAGCAACATCCTGCTGATCGGGCTTGCCTACAAGCCCAACTCGGGCGACGCACGGCACTCGCCGGCGATCGCCGTGGCCCAGCAGCTCGCCACGCTGGGGGCCAAGCTGCGTGCGGTCGATCCCCTGATCGACCCTGCGGCGGTACCGGACTTCGTCGAGATGGTGTCGTGCACCCCGCACCAGATCGAGGCGTCCGACCTGGTGGTGGTGCTCACCGACCACGACCTCATCGACTGGGCTCTGCTGGAGCAGTACGCCGACCGGGTGTTCGACACCCGCAACCGTCTGCGGGTACCGGTCGCCGACCGGCTGTGACACCGGTGGGCCGGCGCGGCACCGCGCCGGCCCACGTTCCGGTTCGGGGCTACCGGTTCCGATCGGCGAAACCGGCGAAGATCCGGGAGAACTCGTAGGGTTCCTGCGGCGGATCGGCGACGGCGTTCCGGTCCAGCCCCATCTCCCAGAACGCCAGCATGCCCAGCTGCACCTTCTCGGCGAACTCGACGAGCACCCGCGCCGCGTTGCGATCGAACATCTCACCGGTGATGGGGCTCCGCCCGAGCAGGGCGGTGACACCGAGCATCCGCCACAGCTCGGCGTCGGATCTGTCGGGATGGAGGGTCCTGAGCTGCTCGTGCGTGGCCTGCGCCGCCTGGATGGCCAGCTTCCCCACGTCGGACGTGGGCTGACCGAAGTGCATGGTCATCACGTTCACCACGTCGATCACCACACCGGCCTCCTGGGCCGAGCGCACGACGGCCATCCCCTGCTCGGTCAAACCGGTGGGGGAGACGGGCAGGGTGAGTGAGATCCGCAGGCCGGGGTTGTCCCGTTGCACCATCGCCAGGGCGCGGGAACGCCGGTGGATGGAGGCCTCGTCGTGCAGTGCTTCCTTCTCGATGTCCACGTCCAGGTGGGTCAAGCCGTACGCCTGGACCACCGCGTTGTACTCGGCGGCGAGCGCTGCTTCGTCCGCGCAGGTTCGGGCCAGCTCGAGACCCTTGGCACCGCCGAAGGAGATCCGCACCTCGCCACCGGCGTTCCGGAGTCGGGCGATCTCGTCCCGTTGCCAGCCGGACCGCGGGTCGTGGACACCGAACCAGCTCGCCCGGCAGTCGATGCCGGTGATGAAGCCGAGGGAGAAACCGCGCAGCCCCGACTCCTGACTGAGTTGGGACAGGCTGGGCGTGGGGTAGTGGCCCATGTCGACGTAGGGAGTGACCCGCGGTATCTCCCTCGCGGTCATCGCCCTCTCGGGAGGGACTCCGACAGCGATGAGGGCAGCGCTCGTGACCGCTCCGTACCATCGCCAGCGAGACCGCACGTCAGGAGGGTAGGTAGGAGGTCGGGCGTGTCGCATGATCACCGCACCCCGGGCCGACCATCCTGGTGACGCACGTGACACGGTGGGTGCGGAGACCCCGGGCCGACCGGTGACGTTCGTCGAGGCAGGTGTACGGGCGACCAGGACGGTGCATGTCGGTTCGCCCGCCGGGCCGCCCCCGGTTACCGTCGGGGTTCGGTGATCGGTGATCGGTGATCGCCGGGGCCCGGAGCCGACGGGGCGGTGAGGTGACGTGATCTGGCTGGGCGCGGTCCTGCTCCTGGCAGGTGTGGTGCTCCGGTTCGTGCTGCCGGCGGACCAGGCGCCCGGAGTCGATCTCGACCTGTGGGGTGCTGTTCTCGTTCTGGCTGGTATCGCCCTGCTCGTCGTCGGGACGGTGTTGCGAAGGCGTCGGCGGGTTGCGGCGGGCGAGGAGCTGCCGCCCAGCGGCGGTCCCCTGGAAAGGCTGAGGGCGTTGCCCCGACTGGTCCGGGCCGCCCGCTCAGGCGAGTACCCGGGGGCACGACGACAGCTCCTGGTGTGGCTGGGTGCCCTGGTCTACCTGGTCTCGCCGATCGACCTGTTGCCCGAGGTGCTCCCGTTGCTGGGGATCGCCGACGATGCGGGCCTGTTGGTCTGGCTGGGGACAAGTGTGTTCGGCGCGGCAGGTCGCTACCTCACCTGGGAGCGAACCACCTCGCCCCACTGACCGGAGTCGCCGACCGGGAGGTCACCGCACCTGGCGTGGTGGCTCCTCGTCGTCGGCGCCTGGTGGGTCCACCACTGCCGTGACAACGTCGTGGAACGGCCCTGGCGGGCAGGTTCCGCACTTTCGTGCAGGGAGTGTCCATGGATCTGATCTGTGTCACCCTGGCCGAGCGTCCCGACCTGGCCGACCGGTTGTGGGACCTGTCCGATCAGTGGCCGACGTTCATGCTGCACGATCCGGTCGCCGGCCTGTACTACAACGATGCGGCGCTGGACACGTTCGCCGAACACGTGCTGCTCGTCCTCGATCGGGAGGATTCCGAGAGCCTGGTGGCGCGTGGGTTCAGCGTGCCGTTCGTCTTCGACGGCCCGGTCGAGGAGCTCCCGGACGGTGGCTGGGACTGGGTGGTCGTCCGGGCCAGCACCGACCACTGGCTGGCTCGGCCGCCGACCATGGTGTCGGCCCTGGAGATCACCGTCCGGAGCGACCTGCGTGGCCAGGGGCTGTCCGCGCTGGTCCTGGACGCCATGCGCCGCAACGTCGCCCGGCTCGGGTTCTCCGATCTCGTCGCCCCGGTCCGACCCAACGCCAAGCACCGGGAACCGGAGCTGGCGATGATCGAGTACCTTGCGCGTACTCGCGCGGACGGGCTGCCGGCCGACCCGTGGCTGCGGGTCCACGTCCGGGCCGGGGGACGTGTGGTGAAGGTGGCGCACTGTTCGATGACCATCACCGCCTCGCTCGAACGGTGGCGGGAATGGACCGGCCTGCCCTTCGATCGGCAGGGGCCGGTACGGGTGCCGGGCGCACTGGTGCCCGTGGAGTGCGATCTCGTCCACGAACGGGCGGTGTACGTCGAGCCGAACGTCTGGGTTCACCACCGCCTGACCACCGGTGGGACGTCCGGGCGGTGACCCCGGAGGTGGGTCGGTTCGAACCGGCCGGCCCACGCAGTCCGGTGGAGGCTGGGGAGTGCGGTCGCGCTGTGGGTTTCCGCGTCACCGGACGCTCAGGTGTCGGGGGCGAGCTCGGTGAGCAGGTCGCGGACGCGACGATCGATCTCGTCACGGATGGGGCGGACGTCCTCCACAGGCTTGCCTGCGGGATCGGGCAGTGCCCAGTCGAGGTAGCGCCTGCCGGGAAAGACGGGGCAGGCGTCGCCGCAGCCCATGGTGATGACGACGTCCGCGGCCCGGACGGCGTCGGCGGTCAGCGGTTTGGGGCGCTCCCGGCTCAGGTCGATGCCGATCTCGGCCATGGCGGCGACGACCGCCGGGTTGACGGCCTCGGCGGGGGCGGACCCGGCGGAACGGACGGTGACGCGGCCTCGGGCGTGGTGGTGCAGCAGGGCGGCGGCCATCTGGGAGCGGCCGGCGTTGTGGACGCAGACGAACAGGACGCTGGGCTTGTCAGGCGTGTTCTCAGGCATGGACGGGCTCCTTCGTGAAGATGCGGCGGCCCCAGAGACTGACGTAGACCAGGGCGACCAGTACGGGGACCTCGATGAGCGGGCCGACGACGCCGGCCAGCGCCTGGCCGGAGGTGACGCCGAAGACGCCGACCGCGACGGCGATGGCCAGCTCGAAGTTGTTGCCGGCGGCGGTAAAGGCCAGCGTCGCCGTGCGATCGTAGGGCAGGCCGATGCCTCGGCCCACGAGGAACGAGCCGCCCCACATGACGGCGAAGTAGGCCAGCAGCGGCAGGGCGATGCGGGCCACGTCGCCCGGCCGTGAGGTGATGGTGTCTCCCTGCAGGGCGAACAGAATCACGATGGTGAACAGCAGGCCGTACAGTGCGATCGGGCCGATCCTGGGCAGGAAGCGGCTCTCGTACCAGTCGCGGCCCTTGGAGCGTTCGCCGAGCTTGCGGGACAAATAGCCGGCCAGCAGCGGGATGCCGAGGAAGATGAGCACGCTGCGGGCGATGTCCCACGTCGACACGTCCAGGGCGGTCTGGGGCAGGCCGAGCCAGCCGGGCAGGACCTGCAGGTAGAACCAGCCGAGGGCGGCGAAGGCGACGACCTGGAAGACCGAGTTGATCGCGACGAGCACGGCGGCGGCCTCGCGGTTGCCGCAGGCGAGGTCGTTCCAGATGAGCACCATGGCGATGCAGCGGGCCAGGCCCACG
>DATCJU010000008.1:0-3865 GCA_036562635.1 Pseudonocardiaceae bacterium | reverse complement strand
ACCTGCCCTGAACCGGGGCACGGTCACCCGACCGCCCGCCTGCGGAACAGCACCACCGTCGGACCGCCGTTCCCCGTGGGAGCCCCGGCGGGACGGAAGCCGCTCGCCCTCCGGAAACCGGCCTGTTCCAGCACCTGCCGCGACGTCCGGTCCCCCGGCTCCGCCAGGGCGTACAGCACGCCGAGTCCCAGCTCGCCGAAACACCAGTCGCACACCAGATCCAACGCTCGACCGGCGACCCCTGCCCCACGTTCGGCCGAGGAGACCCAGAAGCCGACGGTTCCACTGCCCGTGGCCCAGTCCAGGTCGAACAGCACGATGGAGCCGAGGAAGCGGTCGTCGGCGGCGTCCGCGATGGCGAGCACGGCGAACGTGTCGTCCCGCAACCCGTCGGCGATCGTGGTGCGGATCTCCGCACGCACCTCCTCGGAGGTGTACGCCTCCAGGGACGGCCGACCGAGCCACACCCCGATCATGTCGAACGCCCCACCCGCGTAGGCCTGCGCGTCCCCCTCGTGCAGGTGGCGTACCCGGACCTGCCCGTCGGTCAGCCCTTCGGGCGCGAGTTCCAACCGGTCCGCCATGCCGAAACGACTTCCCTTCTGGCAGTGCCGAGAGGCCGGGCCGTCACGCTCGCCCGTCCCCGGGGAATCACTCGTCGTCCTCGTCGCGGTAGTCGTCCTCGTCGAAGGCGACGGGACGCTGCTGGTCCACCAGATCCGCCGGGTCGGCGTCCAGCGGGACCCGCGACGGCTCGGACGGTTGCTGCTCGTCGGGCAGCACCGGGCGCTCCTGCTCGGCGAGGTCGTGCTCCGGCGCCTCCCCGGGCGACACCTCCGGTGGCGTCCCGTCACCGGAGACCGGACCACCCCACGGGTCGGTGCGCTGCTCCACCGCGTCGGCCTCGGGCACCTCGTCGGGAACCGCTCCGAACGGCATCAGGTGCGGTGGGATCCGGGGACCGGCCCGGCGGGGTCCGGTTGGCGTGTCGATGGCGACCATCCTCCTCGTGTCGGTACCCACGGCCGGCTGCGGAAGGCAGCGCAGCCCGCACCCGGGGCTTACCCCCTCCGGGCGGCCACCAACCTCGCAGAGCGGAGTCGGGAACGGCGGGTGGTCGCCGCGCTTCCCCGACGGGGTGACGCGAGGTCGATCTCCTCGGACTAGCGTTGCTGGCAACTGCCACAAGGAGGATGGTCGTGGACTACGGGGTGATGGCGATCCTCGTACCGCCGGTGGGCATGCCGGAGCTGGACGAGCTGCAACGCGCCGGGGTGACCGCCCTGTTGGACGGCCACCTGGCGCAGTTGGAGGGCGCGACCGGGCCGGACGGTTCGGAGATCGACCTGCTCGACTACCGGGTGGTCTCCCGGCCGGACGGGGCGGACGTGCACCTCACCCTGGAGGCTCCCTCGCTCGTGGTCGCCGAGGAGGCGGCTGCTGCCGTGCTGGACGACATCCTGGACAGCACAGGGCTGCTCGCCGAGTGGTCGGTGACCGACTGCCAGGTCAGGTTGTCCGAGGAGGAGTTCCAGGAGAGTTTCCACGGACCGGCACCGACCGAGGAGACACCTGCCGCCCTGCCACCGGTCGAACAGCCGGACGTCGACGCCACGCGGTGGCAGGAACGGCTGCTGGCCGCCGCCGAGCAGTTCCGCGCCTTCGACGTCGACGACGTCTTCGCCCCCGGCGGTCGGGACGGTGGTCCCGACCAGGTGGCCCGTCTCGCCGCGGGTGCACTGATGCACGCGGTCACCGTGATCACGGACGGGCTGTTCTACGACGCGGCACTGCTCGCGGAGAACTACGTCACCGTCGCGGACAGCCAGGGCCAGGGGCTCATCGTGCTGGAGGACCTGCCCCCGGAGTACGCCGACCGCTACGACGCCCTGTTCACCCGCAAGTTCCTCCTCGCCTCGGCCGCGGTGGCCACCCGGCTGGCCGCGCCCGACTGGGTACCGCCGAACTGCCCCGCCGAGGCGAGGGCGCTACGGCTGTTCGTGACCGAGGCCAGGGTGATCCTCGACTCGGCCGACCTGGTGCCCTGGGACGAGAGCGAGGAGCTCTACACCCGGTTCCTCCGGCACGTGCTGGACGGGGTGGACGAGGACCGACCGTTCGAGGAGTGGTTCCTGCCCTACCCGGATCGCGTCCCCGGTCTGCATCCCTACCTGTCGCACGAGGAGGACGTCACGCCCCCCGACGACTGATCGGTCCCGGCCGGGTGGCACACACCTGCTCACCGCGGGAACTCCTGGTCCGTGGTGGAACGCACTGCACCCGCGGTGGCGGTGTCCGGCGAATGGCTCGACGAGGACGGGATCCGGCAACCGGCCGACGGACGAGGCGCCGTCGGTGGACCCGTCTCTCTCCACGCCCCTGGCCCCGGCCCGGTATCCGGTCGCGACGGGGAGACCACCCGGGCGAGGTATGGGCTCGGCGGACCGAGTGGCGGAGCCTCGGCAGCTGGACCACTGTGCCGGCACACCCGCTCCGGCACGGGGACGACCCCACGACATGGCGAGAGTGGCATGAGCGAGAACCTGGGCAAGGAGCGCGGAACGACCGAGAGGACGAACGGAGGCCCACTCACCCCCACCGAGGAGAGGATCACCCGACAACCGGCACGTGCGCCGGAACGTTCCGAGCCGGACGACACGTCGTCGAACGCCCTCGGATCGGCGACGGGTTCGGACGACCACGAGGCCGTACCCGGTCCGCACCGCAGGGGAGGCCGCAGAGGTAGCGGTGAGCGTCGCGGACCACGAGCGCTGCTCCACGGGGGAACACGGCTCGGGCTTGACGCGACGGGGACGGCCCGTACTCACGATCGACAACATTCGTTGGAGCAAGGGATGGCTTTCCTGGTCGAGTTCCTGCGTCACCCTCGACGCACCGGTGCCCTGCTGCCCAGCTCGCCCTCCGCCGTGCGTGCGTTGCTGGACGGCGCACTGCTGGACGGCGCCGAGCACGTGGTGGAGCTGGGGCCCGGGACCGGAGCGGTCACCGCGGAACTGAGCAGGCGGCTGTCCGGCAGGGCCCGACTGGTGGCCGTCGAGGTCAACCCACTGTTCGCCGAGCGGCTCCGGCAGCGCTTCTCCGCCGACCAGGTGGACGTGGTGTGCGATTCCGCGGCCCGGCTCGACCGGATCGTCGCGGGACGCGGGTTCGGGAAGGTGGACCGGGTGATCAGTGGTCTGCCGTGGACGGTGATGTCACCCGCCACGCAGCGGGAGATCCTGGAGGCGGTCACGAACTGTCTCGCCCCGGACGGACGGTTCAGCACGCTGATGTACCTGCACCGGACACGCAGCCGCGCCGCGCGGGAGTTCGTCGCGCTCCTGCGCGAGTACTTCACCACGGTGGAACGCGGCCCCACGACCTGGACGAACCTGCCTCCGCTGCTGGCCTACCACTGCTCCGGTCCTCGCCGCGGGCAGCGCTGACCTCGCGTCCCGCCGAGTCCGGTCCGCCACGGGCCGGGCCGTGCAGGAGACGGGGTGGGTCCGCCCCCGGGCCCACCCCGCCCCGGTTCCGGTCCGGTCAGCGGCTGACGGTCCTCCGGTAGCGGAGGGTGGCCAGCGGCACGAACACCAGCAGGAACAGCACGATCCAGCCCAGGGACACCCACGGGGCGTGCTGGAGTGGCCAGGCCTCCGGGGGTGGCATCGCCGGGTCGGTGTTGCCGAACAGCTCCCGGGCGGACTGGGTGACGGCGGAGACCGGGTTCCACTCGGCGACCACCTTCAACGGTCCGGGCAGGTTGGTGGTGCCGACGAAGGTGTTCGCGATGAACGTCAGCGGAAACACCAGGACGAAACTGGCGTTGTTGAACACCTCCGGACTGCGCACCATCAGCCCCACC
>DATCJU010000168.1:0-4165 GCA_036562635.1 Pseudonocardiaceae bacterium | reverse complement strand
ACACCCGTCGGGCCCGCCGGCTACCACCCGGCGGGCCCGACACATCGTTCACCACACGGTCTCAGAGGCCGAGCGACCCCACGAACTCGGCGGCCACGTCGGGGGCAGGCTCCCGGTCCACCTCGACCCGCCGGACCAGCTCGGTGAGCCGGGCGGTGTCCAGTGCGGCGGACACCCGGTCCAGCGCCTCCCGCTGCTCCTGGCCCAGGGCACCGGAGCGGACCAGGGGCACCACGTTCTGCGCCGGGTACATCTGCTCGGGGTCGGCCAGCTCCACGAAGTTGTTCTCCCGGATCACCGACGCAGTGGTGAACAGGTTCGCCACCTGCACCTCACCGTTCTGCAGGGCCCGCACGGTCACCGGGCCGCCCGCATCGGTGGTGCGGATCTCCCGGAACGTGCAGCCGTACAGCTCCTGGATCCGCTTCTCCCAGCGCGCCCGCCACTCACCGGCCGCCCCCAGCACCAGCTCACCGCACCGCGGCCCCAGGTCGGTCATGGAACGCAGGCCCAGCCGCTCGGCGGTCTCCTGGGTGACCACCAGCACGTCCCGGTCCTCGGCCGGGGACTTCGCCAGGACCTCCAGCCCCTCCGGGAGCTTGGCCCGCAGCGCGGCGTACACCTCGTCCGAGCCGGTGGCGGTGTTGCCCTTGTCCACGTACTGGAGCAGGTTGCCGGTGTACTCGGGGACCACGGTCAGCGACCCGTCGCGCAGCGCGGGCACGGTGATCTCCCGGGAGCCGATGCGGGGCCGGGTCCGCACCTGGGCGCCGGTGGAGCGCAGCGCGGCGGCGTAGATCTCCATCAGCAGCTCGTTCTCGGTGAAGTCCGCCGACCCCACCACGATCTCGCCGGGGCTGCCCCCACCGCCGGTGTCACCACCGAGGGGATCGGAGGACGTGCAGGCGGCCAACACCAGTGAGACCGCGGCCACCGCAGCCGCCAGGAAACGCTTCATCCGCCGGTTCCTTCCTTCCGTCCGGTTCCCACGTCCACGGGCTCTCCGTCCGCACCGTCCGCCGGGACCTCCACCGGAACCACGACGGCCGAAGACCGGTCACGCCCACCGCGACCCACGCCCGCGGCCACGTGCCGTGTCACGCGCAGACCACGGGGCACCACGATCCGCTGCACCAGTGACAGCACGACGTCCAGCAGCACGGCGAGCAACGTCACCAGCAGCGCACCGGCCACCACCTTCGGGTAGTCCAGGGAACGCAGCCCGTCCAACAGGAACCGGCCCAGACCGCCCAGCCCCACGTAGGCGGCGACCGCGGCGGTGGCCACCACCTGCAGCACCGCGTTGCGCAGCCCGCCCAGCAGCAGCGGCAACGCGTTGGGCACCTCGACCTGCCACAACCGCTGCCAACCGGTCATGCCCATGCCGCGGGCCGCGTCCACCACGTTCCGGTCGGTGCCGGCCACCCCCGCGTAGGTGCCGGCCAGGATCGGGGGCACGGCCAGTACCACCAGTCCGATCAGCGTCGAGGTCTGGCTGCCGCCCAGCAGCAGGAACAGGAAGGTGACCAGCCCGAGGGTGGGCAGGGCGCGCAGCGCGTTGCCGAGGCCGACCAGGACCAGCCCGCCGCGGCCCGTGTGCCCGACGAACAACCCCAGCGGCACGGCGATCGCGGCGGCACCGAGCACCGAGATCACCGTGTAGCTCAGGTGCTGTCCCACCCGCACCGGCACCCCGTCCGGACCGTGCCAGTGCGCCGGGTCGGTCAACCACTCGAGGACCTGCCGCAGGATCACCGGCCTCCCCCTCCCCGGGACACCCGCTCCCACGGGGTGAGCACACGTCGCAGGCCCACCAGCAGCAGGTCCACCACCAGCGCCAGCAGCAGGGTGAGCACGATGCCCACCACGATCGGGGCCAGGTAGGCCCGCTGGAACCCGTCGGTGAACAACACCCCCAGCCCGCCGGTGCCGATGAGCGCGCCCACACTGACCAGGCTGATGTTGCTCACCGAGGCGACCCGGACCCCGGCGGCCAGTGCGGGCACCGCCAGCGGCAGTTCCACGGTCAGGAACCGGTGCAGTGGTCGGTAGCCCATCGCGGTGGCCGCGGCGACCACGTGCGGGGGCACCGCGTCCAGGGCGTCGATCACCGGCCGCACCAGCAGGGCCGTGGTGTACAGGCTCAGGGCGACGACCACGTTCAGCGGGTCGAGAATGCGGGTCCCGATGATCGCGGGGAGGAGCACGAAGAGCGCCAGCGACGGGATGGTGTACACGGCGTTGGCCGCACCGACCAGCACGGTCCGCGCGGTGCGGCGCCGCTGTCCCAGCCCGCCGAGCGGGACGGCCACCAGCAGGCCGACCAGCAGCGGTACCAGCGCCAGCCAGACGTGTTCGCCCAGCCGATCGGCGACGAGGGCGCGGTTACTGGGGCTGCTCAGGTAGTGGTACAGCTCGTCCAGCATGGTCAGGGCGTGCTCCTGTCCTGGCCACCCGGGGCCGTGGCGACTCCACCGGTCACCGGGTACCCGTCACGACCGTCACCGCGGCGTACCCGTTCCTCGACCGGGTGGGCCGGTGTGTTCCGCCGCCTCCCCCGCGCGCCGGCGTCCCGCACTATCCGGCCTCCACCCCGAGTCGGTGCCGTTCCAGGACGTCGAGCACCTGCCGTGCGGTGACCACCCCCAGGTAGCGGCCGTCGTCGTCGACCACCACACCGAGACCGGAGGGGGAGGAGAGGGCGGCGTCCAGTGCGGCGCGCAGCGGCGCCCCCCGGGTGTACAGCGAACCGGGCGGTACCGGGGTGGTGCCGGCGGCCGACCGGGCACCGCCGCCGGACCGGGGTGCGAGCCAACCCCGGGGGTTGTCCTGCTCGTCGAGCACCAGCACCCAGCCCTCGTCCGTCGCGGACACCTCGGCACCCTCGCCCGCCCGCACGATGGGCACCGAGCACGGTTCGAGCGCGGAACCCTCGACGAAGGACAGCCGACGGTAGCCACGGTCCCGGCCGACGAAGGAGGCGACGAAGTCATCGGCTGGATGCGCCAGCAGTTCGTCCGGGGGCGCGTACTGGGCCAGGCGCCCGCCCTGCCGGAACACCGCCACCCGTTCGCCGATCCGCACCGCCTCGTCGATGTCGTGCGTGACGAACAGGATCGTCTTGTCCAGCTCGCCCTGCAGGCGCAGCAGTTCGTCCTGCAGCCCCTCACGCACCACGGGATCCACCGCGCTGAACGGCTCGTCCATCAGCAGCACCGGCGGGTCGGCGGCCAGCGCCCGGGCCACCCCCACCCGCTGTTGCTGTCCGCCGGAGAGCTGCGCCGGGTAGCGTCGCCCCAGCTCCTGGGGCAGACCGACCAGTTCCAGAAGTTCCCCGGCCCGGCGGCGGGCGCTGCGCCTGGTCCACCCGGACAGCAGCGGCACGGTGGCGATGTTGTCCAGCACCGTGCGGTGCGGGAACAGTCCGGCGTGTTGGATGACGTAGCCGATGCGGCGGCGCAGCCGTGCCGGGTCGGACTCCCGTACGTCCCGGCCGTCCAGCAGCACCGTGCCGGAGGTGGGCTCCACCATCCGGTTCACCATGCGCAGGCAGGTGGTCTTCCCGCAGCCGGAGGGGCCCACGAGCACGGTGATGGTTCCGGCCTCCACGACCAGGTCGAGGTTGTCCACGGCGACGGTGCCGTCGCCGTAACGCTTGCTCACCGCCCGGAACTCGATCAACCCGAGCCTCCCGACTCCCTCGCGTGAGTACCCGCACCGGGAGCCTTCACGCATCGTGGCGGCCACCTGCCGGCCACCGCGGACCGTCCCCGACCCTAGCCCGGGGGCACCGGAGCGGCACGGGAATGGATCTCCTGCCCCACGGTGGTGTTCCGCCCGGAGCAGCCGGGCTCCTCCGGGCGGAGTCCACCTCGCGGCGGGGACCGCTGCGGCGCGCCGCCGAGGGTGACCGTAGGGTCGTCGGTTCGTGAGCGGGGTGGAACCGATGGAGCGGGTGGCGGAGCGGTTGGCCGCGGAGGGGGTGCGGGCCCTGCGGTTGCGCCGGGTGCTCGCGCTGCTCGCCGACGGATGGTGTTCGCTGGACGAGCTGGTGCGCCGGCCGGCGGTGGAGCGCCGCACCGTCGAGGAGCTGTTGGCGGCGGCCGGCGACGACCTGGAACACCGGGGTGAGCGGTGGCGGCTCGCCCCGGGCGTGGTGCCGGCC
>DATCJU010000179.1:0-21687 GCA_036562635.1 Pseudonocardiaceae bacterium | reverse complement strand
GAGCGAGAGGATGACCATGGCACAGACCACGAGGACCGCGGTGATCGTGGTGACGGTCAGGCCGCTGCCCCACGGGGTCGGCTCGACCACGCCCTTCACCTCCGGTCGGTGTTCGCCGGGGGTGGGTGCGCGGGCGGCCGGTACCTCGATCAGCTCCACCACACCCCGCATCGGGTCGGAGTAGCTGACCGGTCGGCCGGTCACGGCGGCCAGCCGGCTGGCCAGCTGCCGACCACGTCGGGACACCAGCTCCCCGGTGCTCGTCTCCGGAGTTCCCCCGGGACGCTGCACCGCCTGCACCACGTGCGCCCACTCGTTGAGCGCATCCATCAGGTCTGCCGGCAGGGGCAGGCTGACCGGGTCGATCTCCTGTGCCGCGCCCCCGGGCACCCGAGATCGCCCGATCAGCACCGCACGTCCAGCCCTGGCCCGCAGCTCCACGTCCAGGAGGGTACGTCGCCGGTCACGTCCCCCGAGAGGGTTTGTGCCGACCGGTACCGATTCGGCCCGAGCCGGCGGGTCCGGAGTACCGCGCCCCGCAGCGGCGCCCCTCCGTCGCCGGGAAGGCCTCCGGACGGGTCACCCGACCGGTCCGTCTCCCGTCGGAGCGGCCCCAGGTCACCGGGACACGGCCCGGGGTGTGGCGATCTCGTAGAAGGCCACCGCGGCGGCGGTGGCCACGTTCAGCGAGTCGACCCCCGGGGTCATCGGGATGCGCACCGCGAGATCGGCGGCGGTGATGGCCTCCTCGGTCAGGCCGGGGCCCTCCGAGCCGAGCAGCAGCGCCACCCGGGTGCCCCGCAGCTCCGCCGCGACCTCGCGCAGCGAGCGGGCCTCGGCACGCGGGGTGAGGGCCAGTACGCGGAAGCCGTGCCGGCGCAGCAGGTCCAGTCCGGCGGGCCAGGGTTCCAGGCGGGTGAACGGGACCCGCAGCACGTGCCCCATGGACACCCGGACGCTGCGCCGGTAGAGCGGGTCGGCACATCCCGCGCCCAGGAGTACCCCGTCCACCCCGAGCGCGGCGGCGTTGCGGAACAGAGCGCCCAGGTTCTCGTGGTCGCCGACCCCCTCCAGCACGGCCAGGCAACGGGACCGGGTCACCAGTTCCTCGGCCGAGGGCTGGACGGCCCGGTCGGCGGAGGCCAGGACGCCCCGGTTGAGGTGGAACCCGACCACCTGGGCCATCACCTCGGCAGAGGTGACGTAGGCGGGCACGTCCAGGTCCTCGAGCTCCGGTTCCAGCTCGGCGATCCGGCGGGGCACGCCGAGCAGGGCGCGCACCGGGTACGGCGAGGCGAGCAGACGCTGCACCACGACGACCCCCTCCCCGATGACCAGGCCGCGCCCTCCGGGGCGGTCGGGGCGACGGTCGGCCCGGGACAGGTCCCGGAAGTCGCTCAGCCGCTCGTCGTCGGGGTCGGAGATCTCGATCACCTTCGCCACGGGCACAGTCTGGCATCCGCCCAGGACGTCACCCGGGCGGCACCGGTGAATCCCTTACGTCCCAAGGGATGTCGCTGAAAGTGATCACCGTCTCACGGTTAGTACCGTTTCGGCCGCTGGTGTCCCGGGCATGGCTGTGACACGTTGGCCTGCGCCGACGACACCGACCGCACCGACCCACCAGACCAGGGAGGGGGAGGCGGCATGGGTAGAGACATCAGAGAGAAGGCGTTCACCCGGGAGGACCGGCAACGCTATCGGGAGAAGATCCAACGCTGCCTGGACGCACTGGCCCGGATGCTCGCCGAGGATCGGTTCCACTTCCCCCGACAGCAGATGGGGCTGGAGGTCGAACTGAACCTGGTCGACTCCGCGCTGAACCCGGCGATGGCCAACACCGTGGTCCTGGAGAAGATCTCCGACCCAGCGTTCCAGACGGAGCTGGGTCAGCACAACATCGAGTTCAACGTGCGACCCCGGCCCCTGGCCGGAGACGAGATCCTGACCCTGGAGCAGGAGCTGCGGGCCGCGCTCAACGCCGCGGACGCCAAGGCTCGGGACGCCGGCGCCGGTCTGGTCATGATCGGCATCCTGCCCACCCTGCGGGCCGAACACTTCGATCCGCACTGGCTCTCGGTGAATCCGCGCTACGCGGCACTCAACGAGCAGATCTTCGAGGCCCGGGGCGAGGAGATGATCCTCGACCTGGAGGGCGTGCCCATGCCCGGGAGGGCGGCGGAGCGGCTGCACAGCTACGCCGACTCGATCCTGCCGGAGTCGGCGTGCACCTCGATGCAGCTGCACCTGCAGGTGGCGCCGGCCGACTTCGCCGCGCACTGGAACGCGGCACAGTGTCTGGCCGGGGTCCAGGTGGGGATCGCCGCGAACTCCCCGTTCCTGCTGGACAAGGCGCTGTGGCACGAGACGCGCATCCCCATGTTCGAGCAGGCCACCGACACCCGGCCGCAGGAACTGAAGAACCAGGGGGTACGTCCCCGGGTCTGGTTCGGAGAGCGGTGGATCACCTCGATCTTCGACCTGTTCGAGGAGAACGTGCGGTACTTCCCGGCGCTGCTGCCGGAGTCGGAGGCCGAGGACCCGCTGGAGGCGCTGGAGGCGGGACGGGCGCCGCAGCTGTCGGAACTCCGGCTGCACAACGGCACGGTGTGGCGCTGGAACCGGCCGGTGTACGACATCGTCGACGGGGTGCCGCACCTGCGGGTGGAGAACCGGGTGCTGCCGGCGGGGCCGACCGTGGTGGACATGCTGGCCAACGCGGCGTTCTTCTACGGGGCACAGCGGGCGCTGTGCGAGATGGAACGTCCGCTGTGGACGCAGATGTCGTTCCAGGCCGCGGAGGAGAACTTCTACGCCGGGGCCCGGTTCGGCATGGACGCCCAGCTCTACTGGCCGGGGATCGGCTGGATCCCCCCGGACGAGCTGGTGTTGCGCCGGTTGCTGCCGCTGGCGCACGAGGGTCTGCGTTCCTGCGGGGTGTCCGACGCCGTGCGGGAGCGTTTCCTGGGCGTCATCGAGGCGCGTTGCGTGGCGCGCCGGACGGGGGCGACCTGGCAGCGGGAGATGGTGGCGCTGCTGGAGGAGCGGGGACTGGACCGGCGGGCCGCGCTGGTCGAGACGCTCCGGCGGTACGTGGAGTTGATGCACTCCAACGAGCCGGTGCACACCTGGCCGGTGCGTCCGTGAGTGTCCGGTGAGTCGAGGGGCTCGCACCCGAGCACGGTGCGAGCCCCTCGACGTTCCCGAACTGACTGCCGCCCCACCACAGGCGAGCCGTTCTTAGGTTAGCCTAACTTGACCGGGTGTGCCAGGGTGATCATCGGGTTCCCGGCGGAGCGGCACCGGCCCCACCTCAGCTCACCGCGCGCCGCCGCGGACCGGTGAGCTTCCGCCGCCACGGCCACCTCGGCCGGTCCACCCCGCCCCGGCGCGCCAGCACCAGACCACAGACCATCGCGGAGACCAACGAGATCACCCCGCCGGCCACCAGCGGTGCCCGACCGCCGTACATCTCGGCCAGCCAGCCCATCACCATGTGCCCCAGCGGGGCTCCCCCGAGGAAGACCAACAGGTACAGGCCCATCACCCGACCCCGGATGGTGGCGTCCACCGAGAGCTGCACCGTCGAGTTCGCCGTCGTGGTGAAGGTGAGGATCGCGGCACCGGTCGGAACCAGCGCCAGCCCGAAGAGCAGGTAGGTGGGCATCATCCCGGTCACCAGCTCCAGCAGCCCGAACAGCGCACCCCCGCCGATCAGCAGTCGCAGACTCGGCTGCCCCTGGGTGCTGCGCCGGGCGGCCAGCGTCGCACCGGTGAGCGTGCCCACCGCGAGCATGGTGGACAGCAGACCGTACCCGTCGGCGCTCCGGCCGAACACGTCGGCGGCGACCACGGCGAGCACGGTCTGGAAGTTCAGGCCGAACGTGCTGATCAGGCACACCAGGGTCATCACCACGACCAGGTCCGTGCGGCCCCGCACGTACCGCAGCGCCTCCCGGAGCTGGCCCCTGCGCCGTGGCGCCGGCTCCCCGCGGTGCAGCCTGGTGGTGTCCATCCGCAACAGCCCGATGATCACCGCGACGAAGCTGGCCGCGTTGATCAGGAAGACCCAGCCGGTGCCCACCGCGGTGATGCCCACGCCGGCGACGGCGGGACCCGCGATCCGGGCGAGGTTGAACGTCATGGCGTTGAGCGCCACCGCGTTGGTGAGCTGCTCCCGTCCGACCATCTCGGGCACGAAGGACTGGCGCACCGGGGTGTCCACCGCCGAGAAGCAGCCCATCACCAGGCACAGCACGTAGACGTGCCACAGCCGGACCGTCTCGGTGACGTCGAGCAGCCCCAGGACCAGCGCGCACAGCCCCAGCCCGGTCTGCATGACCAGCAGCAGACGCCGCTTGTCGTAGCGGTCGGCGAGCATCCCCGCCCACAACGACAACGCGAGAGTGGGCCCGAACTGCAGGGCGGCGGCGATGCCCAGTGCGACCGGACTGCGCCCGGACAGCTCGAACACCAGCCAGTCCTGGGCCACCCGCTGCATCCAGGTACCGATCAGCGAGACGACCTGCCCGGTGGCGAACAATCGGTAGTTGCGCACCCACAGCGAGGCGAACATCCCGCCCCGCGCGCCACGTGCGGGCTCGCGCTCGACCCTGCGGTCGCCCGGAGACCCGGCTCGGGAGGCGGGCCGGGCCGGACCGCGGCCCCCGGCGGGGGACTCCCGGCGCCGCGTGGAGGCGGGCCGGGTTCGATCGGGGACGGTGGCCGCGCCGGACTCGGGTGGGGTCGACTTCGGCGGGTGCGAGAGGTCGTCGTGGAACGTTCCGCCGCTACCCGCCTGTGTCCGCACTCGTTACTGCCCCGCCATCCTGTCGATGATCTCTGCGGCGCGGGAGAGGATCTCCCGCTCCTCGTCCGTCAGCTTGGCCAGGCGCTGGTCCAACCAGCGCTCACGCGCACACACCTCGGCCCGGATGAACCGGCGACCCTCCTCGGTCAGCTCGACGATGGCCTGCCGACCGTCGGTCGGGTGCGGGCGCCGTGTGGCGAACCCGTGTTCCTCCAGTGCCGCGATGACCCGGGTCATCGACGGGGGCTGCACCCCCTCCCGCGCCGCCAGTTCACCGGGGGTCATGGGTCCCCAGACATGCAGGCAGGACAGCGCGGAGATGTGGCTGAGGGTCACCGAGGAGTCGGTGCGCTGCGCACGGAGACGGCGGTTGAGCCGCACCACGGCCAGTCGCAGTCGGCTGGTCAACGACTCGTGGGCATCCGTCCCCGCCACGTCGTTAGCATACCTCACTATTTGCTTTCCTCACTCCCCTGACGGCCGGAAAGACCACTGTCACACCGGACACGGCCCGAACACACGACGGCGCCCGGGCATGCTGAGCATGCCCGGGCGCCGTGTCGCACGACACACCGGGTCAGAATCCGAGAACGCTCTGGATCGGACCGATGCCGAAGTAGACCACGAACGCGAGAGCCACCACCCACATGAGGGGGTGGATCTCCCGGAACTTCCCGGTGGCGGAACGGAGCACCACGTAGCTGATGAACCCGGCCCCGATGCCGTTGGCGATCGAGTAGGTGAACGGCATCACCACGATGGTCAGGAAGGCCGGCAGCGCGATCGAGAAGTCCGAGAAGTCGATCTCCCGGATCTGCCCGACCATCAGCGCACCCACCACCACCAGTGCCGGTGCCGCAGCCTCCAGCGGGATCACCTGGTACAGCGGGGTGAAGAACATCGCAGCCAGGAACAGCAGACCGGTCACCACGTTGGCCAGACCGGTCCGCGCGCCCTCGGCGATACCGGAGGCGGACTCGACGTACACCGTGTTCGACGACGCCGAGGCGGCACCACCGGCCACCGCGCCCAGACCCTCCACGAACAGCGCCTTGCCCACGCCGGGAAGCTGCTCGTTCTTGTCCGTCAGACCGGCCTCCTTGCCCAGACCGGTCATGGTGCCCATGGCGTCGAAGAAGTTCGCCAGCACCAGGGTGAACACCAGGAGCGCCACCGCGATCGCCGGCAACCGGGTCCACGCGCCGAAGGAGAAGTCACCGACCAGCGACAGGTCCGGCAGACCGATCACCTGGTCCGGCAGCGCCGGGTAGCCCAGGTTCCACCCCGCCGGATTGGTCCCCTGGGACGGGCCGACCTTGACCACCGACTCCAGGACGATCGCCACCACGGTGGTGACCACGACACCGATCAGGATGCCGCCCCGTACCCGACGGGCGACGAGAACACCGGTCAGGAGCAGGCCGAACACGAACACCGCGGTCGGCCAGGTGGCGATGGAACCGTTCAGGCCCAGGCTCACCGGCACCGTGGTGTTGGCCGCGTCCGGGATACGCCGCACGAACCCGGCGTCCACCAGACCGATGAAGCAGATGAACAGGCCGATGCCCACCGCGATCGCCGCCTTCAGGGAGTGCGGCACGGCGTTGAACACCGCGGTACGGAACCCGGTGGCCACCAGCAGCAGGATGATCAGACCGTCGATGACCACCAGACCCATGGCCTCGGGCCAGGTCATCTGGGGGGCGAGCGTCACCGCCACCAGGGTGTTGATGCCCAGACCGGTGGCGATGGCGAACGGGTAGTTGGCCACCAACCCGAACAGGATCGTCATCACACCCGCCACCAGGGCCGTCACCGCGGCGACCTGGTTCACCGGCAGGATGTTGCCCAACACGTCGCGCTTGGCCGCAGCGTCATCCGGGGAGAAGCTGCCCAGGATGAGCGGGTTGAGCACCACGATGTAGGCCATGGTCACGAACGTGACCACGCCGCCGCGGACCTCGCGCCCGATGGTCGAGCCCCGCTCCGAGATCTTGAAGAAGCGGTCCAGCGCAGAAACAGAGGCGGGCTGGTCCGCTGTGGTTTCGCGAGAAGTCCGCGCCATCCTCTCCCCCGTAGTGGGATTCGTTGCGGCAGGTAGCCTGCCTGATGTGGTGCAGGCGAGCGAAGGCAGCCCCGGTATGAGTTCCCCCGGGCCGGAACACGTTCCCGACCGACCCGACAGCGCACCGCGTCCGACCGATTCCGCTGCGTCACCGAACGAGCCCTCCGAGCCGCGTCCCCTGCCTCCGCTGCCCCGCTCCGCACTTGATCCGGTACCGGTGGTGGTCGTCGGGTCGCTGCTGTGGTTCGTCGGATCCTGTGTGTTTTTCGTCACTGACGTCCTGCTCGGCCCGGGTCCCGGCCTGTGGTTCTGGACCTGCACGGTCGGTTGGGTCCTGGGGATCGTCGGGTACCTGGTCTTCCGCTGGCAGCAGGCCGCCGCACGTCGCGGCTCCCGGACCGCCCAGCGCGGCCTCTGACGGCCACCCGTCGTCATCCGAGGTACCGCAGCTGCGGCCACAGCTGTGTCCACGTCGCCCGCCGCTCCCGGCACACCCACACGGGCGCGCCCTGCTCCTCGTTGGCCACCCCGACACCGTTGTCGATCCGGGCGGCGAGCCGAACCGACCCGAACCAGCGGCTCAACGTCTCGGGGCGGTGCCCGACGACGATCGTGGTGCCGGTCTCCTCCAGAGGCGGCCCCCAGTACCAGTAGCCGTTGTGCCCGCTGTAGACGGGCGGTAGCCCCAGCTCGGCGCGGTAGCGGTCGACCGCCCCGGCCTCGCCGTAGTTGCGGGTCAGGACGATCGCCCCGGCCCGCTCGTCGGCCGGCAGGTCCGCGTGCACCCGGGCCACGGTCCGCACGAACGCGGGCCATCCCACGGTCTCCCCCGCGTCGTAGTTGATGTCGACGATCGGGGTGGCCGCCAGGTACCGCACCGGGACGACCGGAAGGAACAACACCGCGGACGTGACCGCGGCCAGCCCGACCGCCACCCAGGGCAGCGCGGCACGACCCCGGCCGGGTCCGGCCCGGGCCCGGTGCAGAACCGGCCCGGACCCGGCGGCCAGCAGCACCGGGTACAGCCCGGCCAGGTAGTAGGGCTTGCCACCGGTGATCAGGAAGACCACGACGAGCACGACGTACGCCACGGCGAACACCCGGAACCTCCGCAGCCGGGGCGCGGTGGCCAGCTGCCACAACCCCACCGCCCACACCGGTACCAGGAACACGCTGACCAGCACGAACTGGTAGGGCACGAACAGCCAGGCGGGGGCGCTGGTGCCCGAGCCGCCGGCGGCGATGGCCCGGGCCAGCTCCAGCTGTGGCCAGCCGTGGCTCGCCTGCCAGACCAGGTAGGGCGCCCACAGGACGAGGGCGAGCCCGACCGCGAGCCAGAACCACCGGGTGCGCAGCACCTCGCGCGGGCCGACCAGGAGCAGCCCCACCCCCAGCGCGACCAGCAGGAACGCCACGAGTGTCTTGTTCTGCAGGCCGATCCCGGCGACGAGCCCCACGAGCAGCCAGCGCCACCCGCCCCGGCGCAGGGCCCGCACGACCAGCCAGGACAGCACGGTCCAGACGAGCAGGTCGACGGTGCTGGTGGACAGGAGGTGCCCGACCGCGAGCAGGACGGCGGACGCCGCCGTCGCGCCCGCGGCGAGCACCTGGGCGCCACGGCCCGCACCGAACTCCGCGGCGAGCACCCCGGTGACCAGCACGACGAGCCCGGCCACCACCGCCGGTACCACGCGCAGACCGACCAGCGAGTCACCGAACACCGTGCTCGCCAGGCGGGCCAGCAGGGGGGTCAACGGCGGCTGGTCGGCGTAGCCGAACGCGAGGTGCTCACCCGCACGTAGGAAGTAGAGCTCGTCGCGGTGGTAGCCGTACCGGGAGGCGAACCCGAGAAGCACCACGGCGACGGTGGCGGCGACCGCGGCCAGGGAACGCCACGCCACGGCCGCGGGCTCGGGGTGATCCGGCGTGGCCCGTGATTCCCTCCGTGTCTCGGTCACGGTGGCTCCCCGGACGGACGAGAGTCCAGGCTATCCGGCCCACCGCTCCGGCGCCGGAAGAAACACCCACGGTGTCGACCGGCTCCCGAGGCGGTGCGGGGTGCGGTCCCGAGCGGAGCGGAGGCGACAGGCACGGCCACCGGGTGCGGCCCGGACCCGGGTCCGGGGCCCGTTCAGCCCAGCAGGGTGTGCGGGGACGGCCCCTCGGGGTCGGCGAGCAGGTCCTCCAGCAGGTGGCGGTCCGCCCAACGGCCGGCCGCCCAGGCCAACGCACGGGACAGTCCCACCGGGTCGTCCACGGCGTGCAGCACTCCGTCGCCGTCCACCCACCACGGCACGTCGACCCGGTCGTCGTCGATCCGCACCACGAGCCGCTCGTGCACCACCAGCGGGTCCTCGGGCACCGGGCAGCCGAGCAGGCGGCAGGCCAGCACCACCGCGCTCAGGTCCGTCCAGGCCAGCTCCTCGGCGTGGTCGACGTCCGGACAGACCTCGCCGACGACCTCGTCCGAGGCCAACGGCAGGTCCAGCAGCTCGGCCAACGACTCGGCCTCCCGGCGCGACCCGGCCGGCCCCGCACCCACGATCTCGACGGCCGCACTCGCGGTGAGCGCCGCCAGCAGCCACGGGACGTCCAGCACCACCGCCCGGTCAGCCGACACCACCCGCCCGTCGAGCGCACGCACCCGCTCCGGCGGGTCGACCACGGCGGGATCCACCACTCCCGTGGTCACCGCCTCCGCCAACGCCGCGTGCACCCGCAGCACCGTTCCGACCGGCACCTCCCGGGCCGGGTCACCCAGCCGGGCCACTAGGTCCGCGGCGTCCTCCACGGTGCCCACCCGCAACCGGTCGCGTACCCCGGCCGCCACCAGCAGGTCCCGGTCGACGGGGGTGACACCGGCACCGGTCGACGGCAACGGCACGCCCAGCCGGTCGATCTCGGTCGGCCTGGTCGTCAACGCGACCAGCACCGACTCCGGGACCGGCTCGTACAGGCCGGTCAGCTCGTCGGCCTCGGGCAGTCGCCAGTACCGGGGCGGATGCCCGGCCAGCCGGGCGTGGTGGGACAGCCACCAACGGGTGTAGCCCGGCTCCCGCAGCATCCGGCGCACATCCGGATCGGCGCCCAGCAACCGCAGCGCCTCCGGCCAGGCGTCCTCCGCGACCAGGTCCAGGTCACGCACCGCCTCCAACCGCTCCGGGGGCGCCCCGTGCTCCTGCAGGTGCGCCTCCCACCACTCCTCCTCGCCGTCCAGCGCGTGGTCCGGGGCGGTCGGGTGCTCGTCGACCAGCACCGAGAAACCGTCCAGCACCCCGACCGCGGTGAGCAGGCTGCGTGGCCAGCGCCCGGCCACGTCCGGTGCGAGCACCCCCAGGGGCGCGTCCGCGGCCAGGACGTGCCGCAGCGACGAGTCCGGGAGCACCAGCTCGTCGGCCCGGCACGGCTCGCCCTCGGTGTCCGGCAGGGCCAGCGCCGCCAGCCAGGGCAGCTCCCCGGGGTGCAGGCCGGCCCGATCGGCCAGGGACAGCACCGCCGTAACCAGGGGACCGGTGTCCATCCCCGCCTCGGCGTCCTCCACGCTGCGCTCCACCGCCTCGCGCAACGCCTCCAGCAACTCGGCCGGTCCGGCGCGGCGGGCACCGAGCCGCTCCAGGAGCGGATGAGCCGCCTCGGGATGGGTGATGCGCAGGCCCGTGGTGCCGACCTCGGCGAGGACGTCCAACACCATCGAGTCGGTCTCCGGCAGCAGGACGTCCCGCGGACCGGTGACGGTGCGCCCGTCCACCAGCGGCACCGGGAGCGCCCCCAGCTCCTCCCGTGCCGCCGGGTCCTGGTCCAGCAGCGGCACCAGTGCCTGGTACAGCCGCCCCCACCACGCCGGGGGGCGTTCCACTCCGGCCAGCACACCGGCCAGTTCCGCAGCCCCGACCCGGTGCACCCCGACCGCGGCCAGGGCGGTGCTGTGTCGGGGCGCGGAGAACACGGCGGGCAGCAGTCCCGGCACCACCTCACCGGCGGTGAGCAGGTCCACCAGTTCCGGAACCGGGACGTCCAGCACCTGCGCGTCCCGCGGTGCCAGCAGCCCGTCCCGACCGGCCCCGGAGTCCACCGCCCCGGCCTCGGG
This sequence comes from Pseudonocardiaceae bacterium, assembly GCA_036562635.1. Classification (GTDB taxonomy): domain Bacteria; phylum Actinomycetota; class Actinomycetes; order Mycobacteriales; family Pseudonocardiaceae; genus DATCJU01. Next base: position 10,725 of record DATCJU010000179.1, on the reverse strand, counting down.
CAGCCACCGGGCGGTGCGCAGCTCGGCCAGCACCAGCTCCCGTAGTGCGGCGTCCACCTCCGACAGCGGGAAGCCGGGCAGTGGTACCAGGGCGGTGCGGTACTCGGCGGGCAGGGCCCGCACCAGGTCGGGGTAGACGGCGGCCGCCGCACGCAGCACCGCATCGGTGGCCGGTCCCGGCAGCAACCGACGCCGCGACGGCTCCACCGGCAGGGTGGCCAGCAGCCGGGCCGGCAGGGACAACCGCTCGTCAGTCGGAGTGGGGGTGTGCAGCACGTCCTCCCCCAACGGCGCCGGTACCCACTCCGGGGCTCCGTCGGGCCGGGACGGTTCGACCGGCCCGCCTCCCCCCGGTACGTCCGGGACGCCCGGATCCGGACGGACGTGCAGCGGGACCGCCCAGCACACCGTCCACTCGGGGCGTTCCCGCGCCTCGGTGGCCAGGCCGCTCAGCTCCGGTTCGGCCAGCCGGCCCTGCGCCCGCCGGACCAGCCAACGCTGCACCGTCGCCCCCTCCGGGCCCGTGTGGTGCACGGTGACCTCGCCGGCCTCTCCGTCGACGTGGTCGACGGGCCGCTCCTCGCGCCACCACACCGTCACACCCCGGTCGGTGTGCAGTTCCACCCGTCCCAACCAGGGCAGGGCCAGCAGCAGGTCGGCGGCCTGGTCGACACAGCCGGCCAGCAACACCTCGACGTCGACGTCGGGACGCAGCGGCAGCCGGACCTCGGTGGTGAACCCCTCCGGTGGGGGCGGCTCCTCGGGATCGGTCGGCCAGACCAGCCGGAGCACCGGGACCGCACCGCCCCGCAGTGCGACCTCCTCGGCCAGCGTGGCGATCCGCGTCACCTCGGCCCGGGTCCGCTCGGCCGAGAACTGGACCCCGCCGGTGCGCGACACCATCCGCGGGGCGTCGGTGACCGCGAGCACCGAGGCGAAACCCACCCCGAACCGGCCGACGGTGCCGGAGTCACGCTTGGCCGAGGCCCGCAGGGAGGCCAGGGCGGCCACTCCGGCGGCGTCCAGGGGTGCACCGGTGTTGGCCACCCGCAGCTCGATCCCGCCCGCGGCGCCGGGAGCGGTGGTCAGACGCAGTGTCCCCGGACGACCGGCGTGCGCCGCGGCGTCCGCGGCGTTCTGCGCCAACTCCACCAGCAGTCGGTCCCGGTATCCGACGAAGTGCAGGTCCTCCTCGGCGTTGGCGTCCTCCCGGAACCGGGTGGGTGAACGACGCCAGGCGTCCAGCACCGCGTGGCGCAACGCACCCGTGCCGAACGGGTCCGCCGGGAACGGGTGGGAGCTCACTCCTGCTTCGACACCTGCCGGCCGGGGTCGGTGTCACCGGTGGGTTCCTCGCCGGCGTCACCAGCGTCCCCGTTTCCGCCGTCGACGCCCTCGGTGGTCCCGCCGGAGTTCTCGGGGCGGACCGGCTCCACGTCCAGCATCGCGTCGTCGTAGACCACCTCGGCCACCGGCACCGGTGAGGAGATGTCCACCTCCGCCTCGGAGTGGGCGCCACAGCCGTACTCGACGTGCACCACGTGCCCGTCGGCCGGGGAGAACTCGTTGCCGCACACCCCGAAGGCCGCACGCAGCGACCCGGCCAGCGGCAGGTAGAAGGCGCAGGTCCCACAGGAGGCCGGCGCACTGCGGGCCATCTCGCTGCGCGGGCCGAACTCCCCACGCTGCCAGCGCTGCGCGGCCAGCTGACGCCCGTGCCGGGACATCACCCGGACCCGGCCGAGGCCGATCTCCTTGGCCACCTCCTCCACCGCCGGGTCGTCGCTGGCCAGGTAGGCGGGCACCAGCCGCGGGTCGTCGGGAGCGGGGGGCAACAGGTCGCCCACCCCCAGATCGCCCGCCTTCACCCGCCGGTACCAGGGCACCCACTCGGGGGCGATCAGCGCGTCCGGGCCCGGCAGGAGCACGACCTCGCTCACCGTCACCGGGGTGCCAGGGCCCGCGCAGGCGAGAGTGACCGCCCAGCGCCATCCCACATAGCCCGGGTGGGTCGCCTCGAACAGGTGTGTGACGGCGACGCTGTCCTCGACCTGGGCCCCCACGTGCGGGCCGACCTGCTCGTCCCCCGCCTCCTCCTGGGCGGCCTCGCGGGCGAACTCCACCGCGTCGAGCAGGACCGACACCGCCTGGGACTGGGTCTCGGCAGCCCCGGCGTCGGATTCGCTGACCACATGACCGTGCTCGGCCGGCGGTTCGGCTTCGTCGGACGGCCGCACACTGCTCTCCCGCGTGGTGGGCGTTGGCGTCACGCCTACTGATTCTGCCCCACACGACGGGTCCGTTCCCGACCCCGTGTCAGGGTGACGACATGCGGGTGGACGGTGTGCGGCGATCGCTGGTGCTGCTGGGGCTGGTACTGACGCTGACCGGGTGCACCACCGCCGGTTCGGGTGAGCACGACGGGCCGGAACCGGAGCGGCTGCGGGTACAGGTGCTGGAGGAACGGCCACACGACCCGGGTGCCTTCACCCAGGGCCTGGAGCTGGTCGACGGCGTGCTCTACGAGGGGACGGGGCTGCTCGGGCAGTCCTCGATCCGGGCCGTCGACCCGGTGACCGGACAGGTGCGGCACCGGGTGGAGCTGCCGGCGTCCCTGTTCGGGGAGGGCATCACCGTCGTCGGGGACCGGATCTGGCAGCTGACCTGGCAGCAGGGGGTGGCGCTGGAGCGGGACCGGAACACCCTGGCCGAGCTCCGCCGGGTGCCCTACGAGGGCGAAGGCTGGGGCCTCTGCTACGACGGGCCACCGAACGCGCCGAACGGCAGTGGGCAGCTGGTCATGAGTGACGGCAGTGCCACGCTGACCCTTCGCGATCCCGTGACCTTCCAGCCGACCGGCCGGGTGGTGGTGCGCCGCGCCGGTGAGGAGGTGGAGCGGCTCAACGAGCTGGAGTGCACCGGCGGCACCGTGTGGGCCAACGTGTGGCAGACCGACGAGATCGTGCGGATCGACCTGGCCACCGGGCACGTCACCGCGGTGGTCGACGCCTCGGGGCTGCTCGGGTGGCGGGACCGGATCGCCGCCGACGTGCTCAACGGGATCGCGGCCGTGCCGGGCACCGACGAGTTCCTCGTCACTGGCAAGAACTGGCCCCGCCTGTTCCGGGTGCGGTTCACCCCCGAGGAGTGAGCGGAGGGGTGGGCGTCGCCCCGGGCGCCCACCGGGACACCGCAGGTCACAGAACCAGCACACACCCGGCTCGGTACGGCAGGATGGGACACGTGATCGGGTCCGGTTCCGACGAGCAGACCGGCCACCCGCCCCGGGGTCGGCGGGGGTGGAGCGCCGGCCGCCGGCGGCCGCGTCGGCGGGACACCCGCCCGACAGTGGAGGAACCGCGGGACGACACGGCACCGCACTCCGGCCGCCGGGAACCGGCGGGCCGTCCCCACCCGCGGCAGGAGGAACCGAGTCCCACGCCCCCGGTCGACGGGGAAACACCACGGCCCGGTCCCGGAGGGCGCCGCGTGTCGGACGACGCTCGGCGTCGGACGGCGTCCGGACCGTCACCCGACGCCCGCCGAACCGGTCCGGCACCGCAGGAGCAGCCCGGGACACCGCAGGAGCTGCCCGAGATCCCTCCGGACGCCCCACGGCTGCCCCGCAAGCTCACCCTGACCCGGGTCGCGGTGTGGCGGAGCCGCCAGCTCACCCGACGGGCGGTGGGTCTCTTCCGCCGCGCCGTCCACGCCGACGGTGCGGCCGAGTCGGGACTGGCCGACCTCACCTACGCGGTGATGGCGAACTACGCCGCCGACGCCGCCATCGCGGTGGCCCTGGCCAACACGTTGTTCTTCTCCGCCGCCACCGCGGAGAGCCGGGGGAAGGTCGCGCTGTACCTGTTGATCACGGTGGCGCCGTTCGCGGTGATCGCCCCGGTGATCGGCCCGGCCCTGGACCGCGTGCAGCGCGGCCGGCGCCTGGCCCTGGCCGCCTCGTTCGGCGGCCGCGCGGTGCTGGCCGCGGTGATGGCGTTGCACTTCGAGAGCTGGCTGCTGTATCCGGCGGCCCTGGGGTGCATGGTCCTGTCGAAGTCCTTCGGCGTGCTCAAGGCGGCGGTCACGCCGCGGGTGCTGCCGCCGGAGATCACCCTGGTCACGACCAACTCCCGGCTGACCGTGTTCGGACTGGCCGCCGGAGGTGTGTTCGGTGCGGTGGCGGCCGGGTTCGCCGCGCTGTTCGACTCCCCCGGGGCCCTGTGGTTCACCGCCGGGTTGTGCGTGGCGGGGGCACTACTGTGCCTGCGCATCCCCGCCTGGGTGGAGGTCACCGAGGGTGAGGTGCCCGCCTCACTGTCCGCCCGTCCGCGCCGACACCGGCGACAGCCGATGGGTCGGCACGTGGTGGTCGCGCTGTGGGGCAACGGGACGGTCCGGGTGCTCACCGGATTCCTCACCCTGTTCGCCGCGTTCGTGATCAAGGCGGAGACCGAGCACTCACCGCTGCGCCAGGTTCTGCTGCTCGGGGTGGTGGGTGCCGCCGCCAGTGTGGGGAGCTTCCTGGGCAACGGGGTGGGCGCACGACTGCGCTTCGGCAAACCGGACCAGGTGATCATCGGCTGTCTGTCCGGGGTGCTGGTCGTCACGGTGTTCGCCGCCCTGGTCGGCGGTGTCACCACGGCCGCCGTGCTGGCACTGGTGGCCTCGACGGGCAGTGCCCTGTCCAAGGTGTGTCTGGACGCGGTGATCCAGCACGACATGCCCGAGGAGTCGCGGGCCTCGGCGTTCGGCCGGTCGGAGACGATCCTGCAGCTCGGGTGGGTGTTCGGTGGTGCGCTGGGCGTGCTGCTGCCCCCACGGTTCTGGCTCGGTTTCACCGTGGTGTCCGGGCTGCTGGCCCTCGGCCTGGCGCAGACCGTGCTGTCCCACCGCGGCCGCAGTCTGATCCTGGGGTTGGGTGGGAAGCGACCGGTACGTCCCGGCACGGAAGAGCTCCGGCGTTCGCATCCCGCACCGCCGGGTCCGTCCGCCGGGCTGTTCGGCGAACCAACCCCCCACGCTGAAGGTCCCTGACTCTCGACGTAGGGTCGAGCCGTGCGTCGTGGATCGGCGGCTCTGCTGGCCGCAACCGGATTCCTGCTCGCCTCCTGTGCCACGTCTCCGTCAGCACCGGAGGTGACGTTCTACGCCGCCGGGAAGAGTGTCCGCGTCGGCCCCGCCCAGTACTGCGACGCCGAGTTGAACGACTGCACCGTCAGCGCCCGTTCCCTCGCGGTGCTGCGGGTCCCACCGGGGCGGCCGTTGCAGATCTCGGTACCGGGTTCGGTCGCCGAGGCGCCCTGGCAGGTGGTGTTCCGCTACCGCCTGCCGAACGGGGAGCGGGTCGACGCACGCAGTTCGGTGTTCCGCCCCGGGGAGCAGTACGCCTACACCCTGCGTCTGCCCGACGACGGCGCCCAGTTGGAGACCGCGGAGGTGCACCAGTTCGCCGCGGTGCTGTTGGAGAGCGAGAACGGCGCTTTCGAGGTTCCGGTGCGCGCCACCTGGGTGCTCTCCGTCGACGACCTGCCCGTCGAGCAGTAGCCCGATGTCCGGCGATCCGGCGGGACGTACCCGACGACAGCCCCTACTGGCCGAGCGGCCCCGGTGGGGTACCGGGGCCGCCGAGCACTGTGACGTCCGTCGGTCAGGGGTCCAGGTCGCGCGCGACGACGCGCAGTGCCTCCGCGATCCGCTTGGAGAGCTTGCGGTCGGGGTAACGGCCGCGGCGCAGATCCGGCTGGATCTTGGCCTCCATCAGCTTGATCACGTCCTCGATCAGCCCGTGCAGCTCTTCGGCCGGGCGTCGCCGGGCCTCCGCCACCGAGGGCAGCGGGTCGACCAGGCGAACGGACAACGCCTGGGGGCCACGTCGACCCTCAGCCATGCCGAACTCGACGCGCTGACCGGCTTTCAGGGTCGACACCCCAGGGGGGAGTGCGGAGGAGCGCACGTAGACGTCCTCTCCACCGTCCTGGGTCAGGAAGCCGAAGCCCTTCTCCGCGTCGTACCACTTGACCCTGCCGGTCGGCACAGTCCTCACCGTTCCCTCGTCCGCTTCCACCACGCCGTGCCGTTCTTCCGGCATGCCTGCTCGCCCGGGCGGGTGGTCCTCCCCGTCCGGGAGCGGGCTGTCGGCCCAGCACGACGAACGCGCCCCAGGCGTGCCCGGGACGCGCACACTCAAGAGTAACGACGAATCCGGCCCTAAGGCGAAAGAACATCCGGGTTACTCTCGGCGTCATGGCTTCCAACGCTGGGCGTACCGTGCTTTTCCCGCTGGCCGTCGTGTTGTCCGTGGCGGGTCTGGTCGCCCTCGCCGCGGTGTTCGGCCTGTTCGCCCTCGGCCACGGTGACCTGCCCGTGTGGCTGAACGTGGCCGCCGGCCTGTTCCTGCCGCTGGGGCTGGCGCTCGGGTTGCTCGACGTGGTGCGTGCCGGTCGACGCCGCTGACCACGCGGGCGGCGGGTCACCACGCCACTCCGACACGACACCTGACGCCCTGGTGTCCACCGCTTTGACACCGAAGCAGTGCCTGTCAAGATAGGCATGTGGATCATGGCGCCTCGTTCTTCCAGCGTGTCCGGGGCTCCCTGCGTGAGGAGCTGCTGGACGCCGCGGCGGAGCTGCTGGCGGAACGCGGTTTCCACGGGCTGCGCATGGCCGAGGTCGCGCGGGTGGTCGGGGTGAGCCGCCAGACGGTGCACAACGAGTTCGGCACCAAGGAGGCCCTGGCCCAGGCCGTGGCGCTGCGCACGACGGCCGGTTTCCTCGAGGAGGTCGACGCCTGCCTCCGGGCGGCCCCGGACCTGGTGAGCGGTGTCCGCGACGCCGTGGGTCACGTGTTGCGTCACGCCGGCGAGAACCGGCTGGTCGCCGCGATCCTGGGCACCCCGGAAGCCCAGGACCTGCTGCCCTTCCTCACCACCCGCGGTGAACCGGTGCTCCGCCCCGCCACCGAGGCGCTGGCCGTCCACCTGCGGCGGTACCGGCCGGACCTGGCGCCGGAGCGGGCGGCGACCGTCGCCGAGGTACTCGTCCGCCTGACCCTCAGTCACCTGGTGTTGCCCGGCACCACACCCGAGCGGGCGGCGGACACGGTCGCCGAGGTCGTCGCGGCAATGCTCGACGCCCGACCGTCCCCCGGTGTCGGGGCGGCCACGACCGGCTGAGACCGGGATCCGGACCCGGCACCCGGGCGGCGGCCCCCTCACCCCCAGCATCCCCCCACCGCCCGGGTGTCGTTCCCCGGCCGGCCCGGGTGGGCACCTGGGCCGGCCGGGTTCACCACCATGATCCCCGGCCGGAACGCCGACGCGCCACCGTCCTCCCGGCGTACACCTGGAGGTGTGCGCCTGCTGCTGAATCTCGTCTGGCTGGTCCTGTCCGGTTTCTGGTTGGCCCTCGGCTACGCGTTCGCCGGTGTGCTCTGCTGCCTGCTCGTCGTCACGATCCCGTTCGGGTTGGCCGCGTTCCGGATGGCGCGTTTCGCCCTGTGGCCCTTCGGCCGGGTCCTGGTGGACCGCCCCGGCGCCGGGCTCGGCTCGGCGCTCGGCAACGTGCTCTGGCTGGTGGTCGCGGGGTGGTGGCTGGCCCTGCTGCACCTGGTCACCGGGGTGCTCCTGTGCCTGACCGTCGTCGGCGTCCCCCTGGGCCTGGGGAACTTCAAGCTCGTTCCGGTGTCGTTGTGGCCGCTGGGCAGGACGATCGTCGACGTCGACGACCATCACGTGTTCGCCCCTCGGCGCTGAGCCCACGGCCCGTGGCGGGAGCTCGCGGCGTCACTCCAGGTTCCGACGCCAGGACAGGAAGGTGTCGACCAGCGCCCGGTCACCGGTGACGGTGAGCCGTTCCGGCTCCAGCCGTCCCCACAGCAGCAGGTCGAGCTGCTGGGCGGTGCCGCTGACCTCGGCGTCCAACGGGCGGAGCCGTCGGTCCCGCAGGTGCCGAGGTGGCCCGTCCCCCAGGGCGAGGATCCAGGCCCGGGGCAGGTCGGTGGCACGCAGCTGCAGCACCCGGGCGGTCGACTCCGCGCGTCGGGGGTCCACCGGGGTGTCGGGACGGGCCAGGAAGCGTTCCAGGAACTCCTCGACACCGTCGGCCGCCAGCTCCGGATCACACGGCCGTACCGAGCCCAGTGCGTGCTGGGCGTCCCACAGGTGCACCAGGGTCTCGTGCACCATGCGCCGCGTCACCTCGTCCACGGTGCCCCGGCCGGTCGGCTGCCACCAGCACCGACAGGGCGCCTCCGGCGGGGTGTCCCGCAGCACCCGGACCAGCTCGGCCGCACGGTGACGCCACCAGGCGAGCAGGTCCGGACCGGCTGTCGGGGTCACGGGCCGCGGTTCCGGTGAGACCCCGTGCTCGCCCGCGACCACCACCCGGGTGTAGGAGTCCTGCACCGTGCCCAGGTGGACGACCAGGTCGGCCACGGTCCATCCGGGGCAGGAGGGCACCGGCCGGGACAGTGCCTCCGCCCGGCTCACCACGTCGGCGAACGCGATGTGGAGTCGTTCCAGCACGGCCAGGTGATCGATGGACACACCGGCACGGTACGGGTGGGAGCGGACGGCACGCACCCGTGTGATCACCGGACCGGGTGATGATCGCCGTGGTCGTCGGGGAACGGGTCGGTGACCTGACCGAGCAGATCGGCGACCGAGTCGATCACCCGGTTCGGCCGGTACGGGAAGCGCTCCGCGGAATCCGCCTTGGAGATACCGCTCAGCACCAGGATGGTCTTCAGCCCCGCCTCCAGTCCGGCCCGGACATCGGTGTCCATCCGGTCCCCGATCATCAGGGTGTTCTCCGAGTGCGCACCGAGCGCACGCAGCGCGGACCGCATCATCAGCGGGTTGGGCTTGCCAACGTAGTAGGGACTGTGTCCGGTGGCCCGCTCGATCAGCGCCGCCACCGCCCCGGTGGCCGGGAGCACCCCCTCCCGACTGGGCCCGGTCTCGTCGGGGTTGGTGGCGATGAACCGGGCTCCCGCCTGGACCAGGCGGATGGCCTTGGTGATGGCCTCGAAGCTGTAGGTGCGGGTCTCGCCCAGTACCACGTAGTCGGGGTCCCGGTCGGTGAGCACGTAGCCGATCGAGTGCAGCGCCGTGGTCAGCCCGGCCTCGCCGATCACGTAGGCGCTCCCGTTCGGCCGCTGCGTGTCCAGGAACTGGGCGGTGGCCAGTGCCGAGGTCCAGATCGCCTCCTCGGGCACGTCCAGCCCGCTCCGCAGCAGACGTGCCCGCAGGTCACGCGGGGTGTAGATGGAGTTGTTGGTCAGGACCAGGAACGGTATGCCGTGCTCGTGCAGCTCGGCGAGGAAGGCGTCCGCGCCCGGGACCAGGTGCTCCTCGCGCACCAGAACACCGTCCATGTCCATCAGGTACGTCCAGGTGCGCGGTCGGTCCTCGGCGCTGTCCACGGCCCGTGTCTCCCCATCGCTCACACGCCCATGATCCCCGGGGTGGCCGGCGTGCGCCACGCCTCCGAAGCAGCGCCGGGATTTGACCTAACGATCTCCTAACGTTAGAAAGACCTGCCGTGCGCCGAGGACGAGGAGGCGCGCACCACACGGCAGGGTCGGTTCCGCCGCGCAGGACCGTGGCAGGTGCGGTCTCGGATGCCCCGCCGACCGCCGCGACGGTGGTCGGCCCGGCCTTCGGCGGGCCCGGCACGCCCGGTGATGCGCCCACCTCGCCACGGTTCTCGGCCCACGTCGGCGGCAGGCCGACCACCAGGACCACACGCCCAGCCAACTCCTCCCTGGCCGGCGGTTCGGGACCGGGCCACGCCGGGAGGGATCGCGACAAGGGACGGTAAGGGGTCATGCCACCGAACCCGGCGTCCGGGCGTCCTCCCCGGCCCTCCGGCCCTGTGCGCCGTGTCCCCGCCCGAACCGAGGGCCCCCCGCCGCCCGACGGTTCCGGTCGGCGGGCCGCGCAACCGCCTCCCGTGCGGAGGAACCCGGAACCGCCCGACCCCACCCGCCGGAGCACGAGGCGATCCTCCGGGACGGCATCGTCCCGCGGCGCGTCACGAGACCGGGCCGCATCGGGCCGGGCACCGCGCAACCCCGATCCCCAGGACACACCACCTCCAACAGGACCTGCCGGTTCCGCCCGCCGGAACCGAGAGACCTCCAGCCGGGAAGCGTCCCGCGTCGGCCGCCGGAATCCCGCCGCGTCCGACCCCGCGCCACGGACCGCCCGGCGCAGCTCCGACGCGTCCGCCGCGTCGCCCCGGAACACCGCTCGTCGCCACCGTGCCGCCTCCGGTCCGGAGTCCCGGAAACCCGCCCCGGAGTCCCGGACCGGTCGCCGCTACCGCACCCCACCCGACTCGGAATCCCGTACCACCCGCCGGGGCACGTCCCCGCCGTCCCGTCCACCCGCGCCCGCCCGGGCCCGAGGCAGGGACACCCGGGACCGTGTCCGGGAACAGGACCTCCCGGCACCTCCGCGAGCCGCCGGCGCCAACCCGCTCCACCGGATCGCCGCCGGCGCCGTCCTCGGCGTGGTGGTGTCCGCGCTGCTCACCGTCGCCTGGCTCGTCGACGACACCCCGAAACGGCAGGAGACCCCGCAGCGGGTCGCCGCCACCACGCAGTCCGCACCGGAGACCGACGTCACCGAGCCCACGGTGACCGACAGCTCCGTCCCGCCGTCGTCGGAGACCGAGACCACCAGCGCGCCGAGCAGTACGACCACCACCACCACGACCACCACG
>DATCJU010000178.1:0-6207 GCA_036562635.1 Pseudonocardiaceae bacterium | reverse complement strand
CGTGTAGCCCGGTCCGCCGGTGCCGGTCCCGGTCGGGTCACCGCACTGCAGCACCTGCAGGCTCTGGCTGGTGGTGAGCCGGTGGCAGCGGGTGTCGTCGAAGTAGCCCTGCTGGGCCAGGCTGACGAAGTTGTTCACCGTGCACGGGGCCAGGGCACGGTCCAGGGTCATGGGGATCTCCCCGACGGTGGTCTGCAGGGTGACCGACACGGTGCCCTCGGCGGAGATGTTCGTCGTGGCCGGAGCCTGCACCTCCTTGGCGGCCGGTCGGTTCTCCTCCGGCACGTACTCGCAGTTCACCGTGGCCGGAAGCGGCTGCGGTCGGGTGGCGGGCGCGGCCAGCTCGGTGGGGATCTCCGCGGGGGTCGTGGTCGTGGCGTCCGAGGCACCGGTGTCCGCCTCGGACGAGTCACCACCCGAGGTGGCCAGGTAGTAGATGCTGCCCACCACGAGCACCGTGGCGATTACCGAGGACACCACCCCGATGATGCGGCGTCGCTTCGCGCGTTGGGCTCGGCGGGCCAGCTGGCGCTCCAGCTTCCGCTTGGCGGCCTGGCGGCGCTGCTCGTTGGTCGGCACCTGCTCCCTCCGGATGACTCAGCAGAAATCGGTGGACATAGGCCAACGGACGGCGCGAGTCTATGGCCGCGGCATGTGAACTCCACGTGGTGGGAGCAGGTGGATAGGCTGTTCGTGCCTACTTCGCAACCTTGTGTCGACCCTTGCCGCCGTAAGGAAGGTCTTTCCGTGCTCGTCGTCGGGTTCCCGACCGGTGCCCTGCAGGCGAACTGTTACCTGCTGGCACCGGGTGAGGGCGAGGCGTGCGTGATCGTCGATCCCGGCCAGGACGTCGCCGAGCCTCTCGCCGAGCAACTGCGTAAGCACCGGCTCACCCCGGTCGCGGTCCTGCTCACCCACGGCCACTTCGACCACTGTTTCTCCGTCGCCCCGGTCTGCGACGGCCACGACATCCCTGCCTGGGTGCACCCGGAGGACCGGGCCCTGTTGTCGGACCCGGGCCGGGCCCTGGGGCCGGCCGGCACCGCGCTGTTCGGCGGGACGCTCACCCTGCGGGAGCCCGCCCAGGTGCGGGAGCTGGCCGACGGGGCCGAGCTGGACCTGGCGGGGATCCGGATCACCGTCGACCACACCCCGGGCCATACCAGCGGGTCGGTGACGTTCCGGACCGGCACCGAGGAGGGTGGGCGGCTGCTGCTCGCCGGGGACACCCTCTTCGCCGGATCGATCGGGCGCACCGACCTGCCGGGCGGCGACCACCGGCGCATGCTGGAGTCGCTGCGCACCAAGGTGTTGCCGCTGCCGGACGACACCGTGGTGCTGCCCGGCCACGGACCTGCGACGACCATCGGCCGTGAACGCGCCACCAACCCGTTCCTCCTCGGTCTGACGGCCGAGGAGGGAGGCGCTCCGGCCGCCCCGCACCGAGGACTGTGAACGAGAACTGATGGCCATCTTCACCGCCCCGAAGGGCATTCCCGAGTACTACCCGCCGGAGTCCGCCGCGTTCCTGGCGGTCCGTGAGACGTTCGCCGAGTCGGCCCGCCGCGCCGGTTACGGCTACATCGAGCTGCCGATGTTCGAGGACACCACGTTGTTCGCCCGCGGCGTGGGCGAGTCCACCGACGTGGTGACCAAGGAGATGTACACCTTCGCCGACCGGGGTGGCCGGTCGGTGACGTTGCGGCCGGAAGGCACCGCAGGCGTGATGCGAGCGGTGATCGAACACGGCCTGGACCGCGGTCAGCTGCCGGTGAAGCTCTACTACGCCGGCCCCTTCTTCCGTTACGAGCGTCCCCAGGCCGGTCGTTACCGCCAGCTGCAGCAGGTCGGTGTGGAGGCGATCGGGGTGGACGACCCGGCGCTGGACGCCGAGGTGATCGCCGTGGCCGACGCCGCCTTCCGGGCGCTGGGGCTGACCGGCTACCGCCTGGAGATCACCTCGCTGGGGGACGCCACCTGCCGTCCGGCGTACCGGGAGAAGCTGCAGGCGTTCCTGCGCACACTGCCGCTGGACGCCGAGACCCGGCAGCGTGCCGAGCTGAACCCGCTGCGGGTGTTGGACGACAAACGACCCGAGGTCCGCGAGATGCTCGCCGACGCGCCGCTGATGGTGGACCACCTGTCGGCGGAGTGCCGTGAGCACTACGAACAGGTCAAGGGCTACCTGACCGACCTGGGGGTGAAGTTCACCGAGAACCCGCGTCTGGTGCGTGGCCTGGACTACTACACCAAGACCACGTTCGAGTTCGTCCACGACGGTCTGGGCGCGCAGTCCGGGATCGGCGGCGGTGGCCGTTACGACGGCCTGATGGCCGAGCTCGGCGGGCAGCCGCTGTCCGGTGTCGGCTTCGGGCTCGGGGTGGACCGCACCCTGTTGGCCTGCCGGGCCGAGGGGCTGGCCGTGGGTGACGAGTCCCGGTGCGACGTGTTCTGCGTTCCGCTGGGTGAGGCGGCCAAGGCGCGCCTGGTGTCCCTGGGCGGTCGCCTCCGGGCGGCGGGGCTGCGGGTGGACCTGGCCTACGGCGGCAAGGGCCTCAAGGGCGCGATGAAGGCGGCCGACCGTTCCGGTGCCCGGTTCGCGCTGGTCGTGGGGGAGCGGGACCTGGCTTCCGGGGTGGCCCAGCTCAAGGAGCTGGGCAGCGGTGAACAGCGGGAGGTCCCCCTGGACGGTGTGGTGACCGCGGTGCTGGAGGCCCTGGGGAGGGCGAGCCGGGAGTGACGAAGGAGGAGGTCGTCCCGCTCGATCTGCTGGACCCGGCGCACGTGCGTCGTCGGGCCCGGTCCACGGCGATCGCCGCGGTGGTGGTGGCCGGTTTCTTCGGCGGTGTGGTGGGCCTGTTGGCGGGACGGACCGCCGGCCTGGTCACCGCGGCCGTGGTCGGGGTGCCGTTGCTGCTGTTGGCCTGGAGCGAGGCACGCCGCTGCACCTGGCTGGCGGACGGCGTGGTCTCGGTGCGGGCGCTGGGCACCCGGCAGGTGGACCTGCGCCGTGCGACCAGCCTGGAGGTGCTGGTGACCGACGTGCGTGGGATGCGCACGGTGGGTCTGCTGGTCAGCGGTCCACCTCGTGGAAAGACGATCAACCTGGCGCTCGCCATGTACGCCGGTACCGGTGGCCGGGAGCTGGGTGTGCTCGCGTTGCGCCGGTTGGCCGACACCCTGGCCGGGACCGGGGAGGCCACGGGTCTGGTGTTCTCCGAACTGTTGGTGGCCCAGCTCCGTGCCGAGGCGCGGGGTGAACCCGCCCCGGCACGGCCGTTGTACCGCTTGGCGTCCTCGGCTCCGCAGGGCCGGCTGGCGCAGCGGTTGCGATCCGACGCCGTGGCGAGGTTCGTGGCCAGTCTCGACTGATCGGGCAGTACGTGTCGTCCGGGGCGGGGGTGTCCGTGGGACACCCCCGCCCCGGTGTGTTCGGACCCGCCGGTTTCGAGAGCGCTCCCAGACTGGATTAATCCGATTGGGTGATCAAAGAGCGACGGTGGGGGCGGCGTGCTGCACCTCTCCGAGGTGGTCGACACGGCGCGGAAACCGGGGTCAAGGTAGCGAAACCGCTAGATAACGCCCGGGAAACAAAATCTTGACACGTCTCGTGTCGGGGGTCACACTCGGTTCCACATCTGAGAGCGCTCTCAGAAAAAGTCCAGCAGCTGCCGGATGTCCCGATCACCCCCGGGTCGTCGCCCGGGGCAGCAGAAACCCAGCAGGGGGTTCACGTGCGTCATCGCATCGGCAAGGTGCTCGCGGTCACGGCCGCCCTCGCGGTCACGGCCGGCTTCGCCACCGCGTGCGGGGATTCGAACGAGGCCGGCGGCACGACACCGGACGGGAAGATCGAGCTGGTCGTCGCCACGTTCAACGAGTTCGGCTACGAGGAACTGTTCAAGGAGTACGAGGCGACGCACCCGAACATCCGCATCGTCCACCGCAAGACGGGGCAGGCCGGTCCCCACCACCAGAACCTGTTCACCAAGCTCGGCGCCGGGTCGGGGCTGGCCGACATCGAGGCGGTCGAGGAGGGCTACCTCAGCCGAGTGATGGCTCGGGCCGGGCAGTTCCACGACCTGAAGGAGATCGGTCCGAAGGACGTCACCACCGACCGCTGGCTGCCGTGGAAGGTGGAGGCGGCCACCGACAAGAACGGTCGGCTGATCGGCTACGGCACCGACATCGGCCCGATGGTCATGTGTTACCGCAAGGACCTGTTCGAGGCGGCGGGGCTGCCCACCGACCCTGAGGGCGTCAGGCAGATCTTCGCCACCTGGGACAGCTACTTCGCCGCCGGGGAGAAGTTCGTCGCCAACTCCGACGCGGCATGGTTCGACTCGGCCGCCCAGGTGTTCAGCGCCATGCACAACCAGCTCGAGGTCGGCCTCTACGACCGTGACGACAACCTGGTGATCGAGACGAACCCGGGCATCAAGGACGCCTGGGACAAGGTGACCCGGGCTGTGGCCCAGGGCCAGTCCGCCAAGCTGGTCGCCTTCAGCAACGAGTGGAACACCGCTTTCAAGACCGGGGCCTTCGCCACCAAGACCTGCCCGTCCTGGATGCTGGGTGTCATCAAGGAGCAGGCCGGCCCGGAGAACGCCGGCAAGTGGGCGGTGGCCGACACGTTCCCCAACGGCAGCGGCAACTGGGGTGGCTCCTACCTGACCGTGCCCAAGCAGTCCAAGCACCCCAAGGAGGCCGCGGAGCTCGCCGCGTGGCTGACCGCCCCCGAGCAGCAGATCAAGGCGTTCCAGGCGAAGGGGCCCTTCCCCAGCCAGGTGGAGGCGCTGAACTCTCCTGAGCTGCTGGAGCAGACCGACGAGTACTTCGGCGGGGTGCAGACCGGAAAGATCTTCGCCGAGCAGGCCAGGAAGATCCCCCGTGCCCAGTACAAGGGCCCGGCCGACGGGGAGATCCAGGAGACCGTGATCCGAGCCGCGCTGCAGGCGGTCGAGCAGGGCTCCTCCTCCGAGGAGGGCTGGCGCCAGGCCGTCGAGGGCGCCAAGAAGGCGGCCAAGTGAGGTGACCGGCCGAGTCGGCGGGTGGGCGGTGACCGGGTCCCGCCCACCCGCCGAAGGCCGATCCCGCCTCTCTGCGAAAGCGAGGAGAACGCATGTCGGACGTGACGATCGGCGTCACGGCTCCGGAGACGGAGACAGGCGGACCCTCGGGTCGCCGGGTCAAGGAGCGTGATGCGACGCGGTACCGGATGAGCAGGTGGCGGCAGCGACTCGACCGGCTCGACGTGAAGGTCTCGCCCTACCTGTACATCGCGCCGTTCTTCGTCCTCTTCGCCCTGGTGGGGCTGTTCCCGCTGCTCTACACCGCCTACGTCTCGCTGTTCGACTGGGAACTGGGCCTCGACGAGGTGGAGTTCGTCGGCCTGGACAACTACACCACGCTGCTGGCGGACGACCAGTTCTGGAAGACCGTCGTCAACACGCTGAGCATCTTCGTGCTCTCCAGTGGCCCGCAGATCGTGATGGCGGTGCTGCTCGCAGCCCTGCTCAACACCCAGCTCCGGGCCCGTACGGCGTGGCGGATGGGCGTGCTGTTGCCCTACGTGGCCAGCCTCGTCGCCCTGGCCATCATCTTCAGCAACCTGTTCGGACCCCAGTACGGCCTGTTCAACACCGTGCTGGAGGCGTTCGGACTGGACCGTATCGACTGGGAGGCCAACCGCTTCGCCAGTCACCTGGCCATCGCCACCATGGTCAACTGGCGGTGGACCGGGTACAACGCCCTGATCGTCCTCGCCGCCATGCAGGCGATTCCTCGGGAGATCCACGAGGCCGCCGTCGTGGACGGTGCCGGAGCGGTGCGCCGCTTCTTCAGCGTCACGCTCCCGCTGCTGCGCCCCACGCTCATCTTCGTGGTCATCACCTCGACCATCGGCGGTCTGCAGATCTTCACCGAGCCCAAGTTGTACGACCCGTCGGGCACCAGCAACGGTGGGGCGCAGAACCAGTACCAGACGGTGACGCTCTACATGTACCAGTCGGCGTTCCAGTCCTACGACCTGGGATACGCCTCCGCCATCGCCTGGGTGCTGTTCCTGCTGATCATCGTGTTCGCCCTGATCAACTTCTGGGTGACCCGGCGGATCGCCTCGACCGGAGAGGCGGTGCGCAGGTGACCACGAAACTCGCCCCGGCCCGGCGGCGTTCCTCCCGGACCCGGACGGGCTCGATCATCGGC
>DATCJU010000175.1:0-61626 GCA_036562635.1 Pseudonocardiaceae bacterium | reverse complement strand
GGTGTCGAACAGGCCCAGCGACCGCTCGATCTCGAACAGCGGCGAGATCAGCGACACCTGCGGAAACATCGCGATGAGCAGCGAGACACCCACCAGGGCCCGTTTGCCCGGGAAGTCCAGCCGGGCGATCGCGTACGCCGCCATGACGCCCAGCACCACGGCGATCAGCGTGGAGATCAGCGAGATGCCGATCGAGTTGATCAGGGCCCGGACGAACTCGTCGGTCCGGAAGATCGACCGGTAGTTCTCCAGGGTCCACTGACGCGGGATGAAATTGCCGTCGGTGATGGTCTCCTTGGTCTTGAAGGACAACGACATGATCCACAGCACGGGGATGAGCGCGTAGGCCACGACCAGCACGTCCAGCAACGCCCATCTCGCCCTGCGGGCACGGTTTTCCGTGGCGGCGAAGGCGGTCATCAGCGCCTCCCCTCGCTCTCACCGGGGGCCGAGGTGCCGAACAGTTTGATGAAGAGCCAGGCGATGAGCGCCACCGTGACGAAGATGAGCACCGACATGGTGGCGCCGATCCCCAGGTTCAGTCCCCTGATCAGGTTGTTGTAGGTCAGGATCGACACCGACGACGTCTGCTGCGCACCCGAGGTGAGCACGAAGATGTTGTCGAAGATCCGGAAGGCGTCGAGGGTGCGGAACAGCAGCGCCACCAGGATCGCCGGTTTCATGATCGGCAGGATCACCTTGGTGAACCGCTGCCAGCCCGTGGCCCCGTCCATGGCCGCCGCCTTCAACAGGTCGTCGGGCACCAGGGCCAACCCGGCCAGGAGCAGCAACGCCATGAACGGCGTGGTCTTCCACACCTCGGCCAGGATGATGATGGCCAGCGCCGAGGCCCGTTCGGTCAGCGGCTCGGCGCCCGGCGTGAACAGCCGTGCCAGGTAGCCGGTGTCGGCGGTCCAGGCGAAGCGCCAGCTGAACGCGGCCACCACGGTCACGATGCCGTAGGGCACCAGGGTCACCGTGCGCACCAGACCGCGGCCGACCAACGCCCGGTGCATGATCAGCGCCAGTGCCATGCCCAGCACCAGCTCGATGGCCACCGAGACCACGGTGATCAGCAGGGTGACCCCGAACGCGGTCCACCAGTACTGGTTGGTCAGCACCGTGGCGTAGTTGGTCAGCCCGATGAACTGCCGCTGGTCCGGGAACTTCAGGTCGTAGCGCTGCAACGACAGCCAGACCGAGTAGATGATCGGCCAGGCGGTCACCGCCACCATCACCAGCGCGGCGGGCGCACACAGCATCCAGCCGAGCCGACGTTCCGCCCGCTTGCCCTCGGACAGGGTCGCCCGATGCCGTGCCCGTGGCTTCCCCTGCCCCGCGGCCGGAGCTGTCGCCGTCGTGCTCACGGCAGCACCCCCTTGGACTCGATGGCGTCCTGAAGCTCCTCACGCAGCCGCTGCGCCGTGGCCGGCGGGTCGATCGCCGAGGGTGGCGAGAGCACGGTGGAGAGCACGGTGGACACGTTCTGGTAGGCCGGGGTGATGGGCCGCACCGACGAGTCCTGCAGCGCCTCCCGGATGGTGTCCTTCATCGGGTACGCCTCGGCCATCTCCGGTTCGTCGTAGACCGACTCGATGGTGGGCGGCACCCCGTCGTTGATGGCGGAGAACTTCTGGTTCTCCGCGTTGCGCAGGCACAGCGCCGCCTCGAAGGCCAGGTCCGGGTGTTCCGAGAACGAGCTGACCGCGAGGTTGTAGCCGCCGATGGTGGCCCGGCTGGGCGTTCCCGGGTCCACCGCGGGGATCCGGGCCCAGCGCATGTTCTCGAAGACCGCGGGGTTGCCCTCCTTCGTCGCCGGGTAGACGAACGGCCAGTTGATCTGGAAGGCCGCGCTGTCCCCCGCCTGGAAGGCCAACCGGACGGTGTCCTCCCGCTGGTTGCTCAGACCCGGGCTGGTCACCCCGGAGTTGGCGAACTGGCTGAGCACCTCCAGGGCCCGCACCGCCCCCTGGTCCATCACCGCCTGGCTGCCGTCCTCGGAGAGGATGTGCCCGCCGACCGAGTTGACCAGGGTGTTGTACTGCACGACCAGGCCCTCGTACTGGGCGCCGGTCATCAGCACCTGGTACGGCCGCCCCTGGTCCCGCAGTTGCCTGGCCTGCTCGATCATCTCCGCCCAGGTGGCCGGCGGCCGGTCCACCAGGTCGCTGCGGTACCACAGCAGCTGGACGTTGGTGTTCTTGGTCGCCGCGTAGAGCTTGTCCCGCCACCTGGCCGACTCCAGCGGACCGGGGAGCACCCCGCGCTCGGCCTCCTCCCGGTACGCTCCGGTCCACTCCCGGATCCAACCGGCCTCGGCGAACTCGGCGGTCCAGGTGACGTCCAGCCCCAGCACGTCCATGGAGCGGTCACCGGCCGCCAACCGGCGCACCATCTGCTCCCGCTGCCCGTCGGCCTCGCGGGGCAGCGTGTTGTACACGATCGTGTAGCGGCCACCGGCCTGCTGGTTGCAGTTGTCGATGACCTTCTGGAGGTTCTGCTCGGGGCCGTAGTAGAGGTTGATGACCGGTGGCCCGGTCCGGTCACTCCCACACGCCGCCACTGCCGGGACGGCCAGCAACACGGCCGCCAGCGCGGTGGCCGACCATCTTCCCCGTCCACGGGCACGCCCGTTCCGGGACGGACCCCCCATGGCCCAGCCTCCTTCCTGCCCATGGCGCGGGAGACCGCCTGGGACCCGGGTCGCTCTGGCCCCCGACGACGATCGCCACGGCCGGCACTTCGTCGTGCCTCACCAGCGGGTCGCGCGAACGGAGCAGCGCGGCTCGTCCGGCAGAACGAACGTAGGCCCGCTGATCAGGGGCCGCAACAGATCGCGGCGGCCTCCCCATGCCCTCGGGGGAGGCCGCCGCGGTGCCGGACAGGGTGGGGGAAGGCCACACCCGCGGGCCGGATCAGTCCCGGCGTGGACCTTGCATGGCGAGCCTGGCCAACATGTCACGTCCGCGCTCGGCGTTGCGTGGCTGGCAGAGCACGTCGTAGCGCCCGGCCACGAGCTGGCTGGCCGAGACGAAGTCCCGCCGACCCCGTTGCGAGGCGTATCCGGCGGCGGCGAACACCATGCCGAAGACGACACCGAAGACGACCGCGACCAGGATCGGCCCGAACACCAGCCCCGGCTGGGGGTCGAACAGGCTGAGCAGCAGGCCGACGAACACACCGAACCACGCACCGGACGCCGCGCCGGCACCCAGCACCCGTCCCCAGGTCAGCTTCCCGGTGACCCGCTCGACGAGCATCAGGTCCACCCCGACGATGGTCACGTCCTGCACCGGGAAGTCGTTGTCCGCGAGGTAGTCGACCGCACGCTGCGCCTCCTCGTAGGTGGCGTACGAGCCGATCGGCCATCCGGTGGGCGGGGTCGGCAGCTTGGGGAGTCCGGCACCCGGACGGTCCGGGCTACCGGGAAACGGGCTCGACACCGAGCATCACCTCCGCGGGCGTGGGGTCCTTACCCTGATCATCCCCGGTTGGCAAGACCGCCGCCCCCACCGCCCTGGACCGAGCACAGGTCCCACCAGGGGGATGACCCGCAGAGCCAACGGTTACGCCTGTGACGATCGTTCCCGGGCGAAGGCCACCCGCCCGCGGTGGAAACGACACGTTCCGGTACCGGGTCGGCCCGACCGGGGGCACACGCTCCGGCCGGCCACCGGGCGGCAGCCGGCCGGAGCGGCGGAATCACTGGATGCGGTACTCGCGCAGCAACCCGCGGGAGATGATCGTCTTCTGGATCTCGCTGGTCCCCTCACCGATCAGCAGGAAGGGGGCCTCCCGCATCAGCCGCTCGATCTCGTACTCCTTGGAGTAGCCGTAGCCACCGTGGATGCGGAACGCCTCCTGGGTGACCTCGGCACAGAACTCGGAAGCGAGCAGCTTGGCCATCCCGGCCTCGACGTCGTTGCGCTGCCCGGAGTCCTTGAGCCGGGCCGCGTTGACCATCATCAGGTGCGCCGCCTCGACCTTGGTGGCCATCTCGGCGAGCTTGAAGGCGATCGCCTGGTGCTCGGCGATCGGCTTGCCGAAGGTACGGCGCTGCTGGGCGTAGGCGATGGCCAGCTCGAAGGCGCGGATCGCGATACCGCAGGCACGGGCGGCCACGTTGACCCGACCGACCTCGACCCCGTCCATCATGTGCCGGAAGCCCTGACCGGGCTCACCGCCGAGGATGGCGTCGGCGCCGATGCGGAAGCCGTCGAACACCAGCTCGGTGGTGTCGACGCCCTTGTAGCCCATCTTCTCGATCTTCCCGGGAACGGTCAGTCCCGGAGCGACCTCGCCGTAGCCCTCGGGCTTCTCCACCAGGAAGGTGGTCAGGTTCTGGTGCGGCTTCTCCCGCCCCAGGTCGGTGCGCACCAGGACGGCGACCAGGTTGGCGGTGCCACCGTTGGTCAGCCACATCTTCTGACCGTCGATGACGTAGTCGTCCCCGTCCCTGCGGGCCCGGGTACGGATCGCCGCGACGTCCGACCCCAGCTCCGGCTCGGACATGGAGAAGGCGCCGCGCACCTCACCGGTCGCCATGCGCGGCAGGAAACGCCGCCGCTGCTCCTCGGTGCCGTGCTGCTTGATCATGTGCGCGACGATGAAGTGCGTGTTGATCACACCCGAGACGCTCATCCAGCCCCGGGCGATCTCCTCCACCACCAGGGCGTAGGTCAGCAGCGACTCACCCAGGCCCCCGTACTCCTCGGGGATGGTCAGGCCGAACAGGCCCATCTCCTTCATCCCCTCGACGATGTCGGCGGGGTAGGTGTCGGAGTGCTCCAAGGCCTGCGCGTGCGGGATGATCTCCTTGTCCACGAAGGTGCGGACGGTGGCCAGGATCTCCTTCTGGATGTCGGTGAGCCCTGCGGTCTGGGCGAGCCGGGCCATGCACGCTCCCCTTTCGTCGCCTTACGCCGAAGCGACCACCCCGGCGCCGAGTACCGGCGAGTATGACCAACGGTGACCGGGCGGGCCGTGTGAACGTGCTCACCCCGCCTGCGCGGGCCGCGCGGCCCCTCCGTGAGGAGGCCGAACTCCACCACTGCGGGCCGGACGCGGAACAGAACCGCTCGATCGGATGACTGTCGCAGGCCACGCCCGGGCCGGTGCCGCACTCCGGTCCCCGCGGGACCCGGCTCGGCCGACGAGGTGGCGAGTCGCCCGCCCGCACCGGGTCGGAGCCGGCACGGGCGGGCGAACGTCGGAACACGGCCCACCCCACTGCCTGCCGGGGTGGGCCCGGACGGCGCCGGAACGCCGTCCGGTGGGAACGGGGCCGTCGGCTCAGGCCTCCGGCGGGGTCCAGCGGCTGGTCCGCTGCATACCGGCGGCCCGCCCCTTGGCCGCGATGACCAGGGCCATCTTCCGGGACGCCTCGTCGATCATCTCGTCGCCGAGCATGGCCGCACCCCGCTTGCCCCCGGCCTCCGAGGTGTACCAGGCGTAGGCGTCGAGGATGTTCTCCGCGTGGTCGTAGTCCTCCTGGCGCGGGTTGAACACCTCGTTGCACGGCTCGATCTGCCCCGGGTGCAGGCACCACTTGCCGTCGAAGCCCAGCGCGGCGGAGCGCCCGGCCACCCGACGGAACCCGTCGATGTCCCGGATCTGCAGGTACGGCCCGTCGATGGCCTGCAGGTCGTTGGCCCTGGCCGCCATCAGGATGCGCATCAGGATGTAGTGGTAGGCGTCGCCGACGTCGTAGCCGGGCGGCTGCTCCCCGACCACCAGGGACTTCATGTTGATGCTGGCCATGAAGTCCGCCGGACCGAAGATGATCGTCTCCAGCCGCGGGGAGGCCGTGGCGATGGCGTCCACGTTCACCAGCCCCTTGGCGTTCTCGATCTGCGCCTCGATGCCGATCCGGCCGACCTCGTAACCCATGGTCTTCTCGATCTGGGTCAGGGTCATGTCCAGCCAGGCGACCTGCTCGGGCGTCTGCACCTTGGGCAGCATGATGCAGTCGAGGTTGGCCCCGGCACCCTCGACCACCTCGACGACGTCGCGGTAGGTCCACTCGGTGGTCAGGTCGTTGACCCGGACCACGCGGATCTTGTCACCCCAGCCGCCCTCGTTGAGGGCCGCGACGATGTTCTTGCGCGCCTCCGGCTTGGCCAGCGGGGCGACGGCGTCCTCCAGGTCGAGGAACACCTGGTCGGCGGGCAGCCCTCGCGCCTTGTCGATCATCTTCGGGCTGGAGCCCGGCACGGCCAGGCAGGAGCGACGGGAGCGCTGACGGCGCTCACGGCTCGGCCCTGCGGACAGGTCTCGCTCGACCACTTCGGGACCTCCTGTTGACGGTGACGGACCGTGGCGGCGGGTAACCGACAGCCGGGATGCTGGCACGCGGCCCGGCCACCCGCCATCGACGTGAGGTCACGCTCACAACACCGGTGGTGCCCACTCCGTTCGGACACGGGGACCAGAATGGGCACGTGGACGTCTCCCGTGTGCTGGACGCCGCGCTGCGCAAGGCCGCCGCGGTGTGGGTACGGGCCGGCGGGTCCGGTGCCGACCATCCGGCCCGCCTGGTGTGGGCACTGTGGCGGGACGGGGCGGTGCTGGTCGCGGTGGGGCCGGACGAGCAGCAGGTGCCGGGCCTGGCGGACGGCGTGGACTGCGTGGTGACCGTGCGTTCCCCCAGTACCCACTCGCACCTGATCGACGTGCCGGCCCGGGCGCACCGGGTGGAACCGGACGAGGAGACCACGGCCGCCCTGGCCGCGGCCCGACTCAACGCGCCCCCCAGGTGGACCGAGGTCTACCGGTTGGAGCTGCTGCCGGTGGGGACCGAGCAGCAGGCCACGCCCGACCGGGCATGATCACCGTTCCCCCTCGCCTGGTCGTCGACACCGTGGCGCGGGAGGGTGCGGCCGGCAGACGCTGGGTGGAGGCCCTACCGCAGCTCGTGGCCCGGTTGTGCACCCGTATGGGCCTGCGGGTGGACGGGCCGCCGATGCACGGCCACTGCGCCGTGGTGGTGCCGGTACGCCACGGCCACGACCCCTGCGTGCTGAAGGTGTCCTGGATCGACGGGGAGACGGTGCACGAGGGCACGGCACTGCGGGCCTGGGACGGCCGGGGCGCGGTGCGACTGCGCGCCGAGGAACCCCACGCCGGCCCCCTCGACGGTGCCGCCGGCCCGGTCTGGCGGGTGATCCACCCCACACCGCTGGCCGGTGATCCGCCCTTCGAACTGCTGCCGCTGCTGCGCAACCGGTTCGCCGAGGCGGACCGACCGGCGCTGCTGCGCCGCCGGTTGGACCTGCTGGCCGAGGCCGCCGGGCTCGACCGGCAGCGTGCCCGGGAGTGGGCACTCGCCCGCGCGGTGGACGACTGGCTGTGGAGCCTGACGCAGGAAACGGGAGACGCGGAGTTCACCGGGATCGCCCGGTGCATCGCCGAGTGGCTGGCCGGCTAGGGGCGGTCCGCACCACCCCGCCGCTCACTCCCCCAGGAACCGGGCCGCAACCCCCACCGCGGGTGCCGTGCCGTCGGCGTCCACCACCAGCACGGCGAACGCCAGACCACCGGCAGGCGCGCTCCGGAAACCGACGAACCAGCCGTGTGCCCGGGTGCCGTCCCCGTACCGCGCGACACCGGCCTTGCCGTGCACGCCGGGGATGTGGGCCAGTCGCCGTACCGCCGTGTCGGTCATCGCCTCACGCATCGCCGTCCGGAGCGCGGAGACCACCGCGGGCGACGGCGCCCCGGCCGCGTCGAGGACCCGGGTGGTGGTGCCGTGCACCAGGAGCGGGGTGGGCACGTCGCCCCGGGCGACGGTCGCTCCGAGCAGGGCCATGCCGAACGGGCTGACCAGGGCCTCACCTCGGCCGACGGCGTCCACCGCCCGCTGTCCGACCTCCTCCGCGGACGGGACCGTCCCGGTCACCGTGACCACCCCGGCCAGGTCGTGGTTCACCCCGACACCGAACCGGCGGGCCGCCAGGCTCAGCGCGTCCTCCGGCAGGTCGGCCGCGAGCCGGGCGACGGCGGTGTCGCAGGAGCGGGCGAGCGCGGTGACCAACGGCACCTCACCCAGGGCGAGGTGTCCCTCGTTGGCGATCCACCGCCCGCCGACGCTGGTGGCGGCCGGACAGGGCAGCGGGGTGTCCGTCCGGACCGTGCCCGTCCGCAACGCCGCTGCCGCGGTGACGAGCCCGAAGACCGAACCGGGCTGGTACTGGCCGGTGAACGCGATCGGTCCCAGCCGGTCCGCGGCCGGGTTCTGCACCACCGCCAGCAGCTGACCGGTGCCCGGGTGCAGGGCCACCAGGACCGCGGGCCGTCTCTCCGCGTCCACCGCCGCCTGTGCCGCGGCCTGCAGCTCGGCGTCCAGGGTCGTGGTGAGCGGTGCGGTCACGGTGCCCGTGATCTCGTACAGCGTGCCGACCTCGGCACCGGTCCGGTCGACGACCACCACACGCCAGCCGGGACGACCGGGGCTCCGCTGGTCGGCGTACTGCCGCAGCTCCTGCAGCACCACCGGGACCCGGCTCACCGGGGTGCCGTCCCGGTACGTCAGGGCCGGGTGTTCCAGATCCTCACGCAGGGCCAGCACCTGACCGTCCTCCAGGCGTGGGTGCACCACCGCCGGGGTCCAGTGCACCAGCAGCCCCTGCCCGCCCGGCACCAACCGCAGCGATCCCCGGTACCGCCAGGTACGACCCTCGCCCAGATCCCAGCTCAGTTCGAACGGGCCCAGCCAGCCCTCGTCGATCTCCCGCACCCGGGCGGCTGTGCCCTGCACCGCGACGGGACGCAGCTCCGCCCAGATGCGTCCGAGCGTCTCCCGGGCCGACGCGGGGTCGTCGGTGAGGGCGGCGACCGCGTCGAGGTCCTGTTTCCGCAGGGCGCTCAGGAAACGTTGCAGTACCACCGCCGGCTCGTCCGCACGGGCCTGCTGTGTCGGGGGCCCGGGGGCGGACGGGTTCCCGGTGGGGCCCCACAGTGCCACGACACCCGCCACCACGGTCGCCAGGGCGGTCGTCCCGGCCACGGGCAGCACCCAGCGCCGCCAACGGCGGGCACCGTACTCCGCGGGCTCCCTCGACACGGTGCACCCCCTCCGGGTGAGGGTTTCCCCAGCGGACACCGGGCGGCCACACCCCGCTCTCACCCACCCACACGGCCGAGCGGGCGCCCCGGAACGAGCCTAGGCGGGACACCGACCCGCGCAGAAGATCCATCCGGTGGGATCTCCTCCGGCGCGCGACCGGCAGGAGCCGCGGCTAGCCTGAGCGCCGTGGCAGGGTCGACCCGGGTGTTCGCCGCCCAACTGGTGGGTCTGAGCGTGTTCGGCCCGGACGGCGAGTTGATCGGGCGGATCCGGGACGTGGTCGCCACCCTCCGCCCGGGACGAGAGCCGTTCCGGGTGCTGGGTCTGGTCGTGGAACTGCCCACCCGTCGACGGATCTTCGTGCCCATGCTCCGGGTCAACGCGTTCGAGCCCGGTGCGGTCACCCTGTCCAGCGGCACGGTGAGCCTGCGCCGGTTCCGCCAGCGCCCCAACGAGGTGCTGCTGATCGGTGAGGTGGTGGGCACGCGGGTCCGTCTGGTGTCCGAGGACCGGGAGGCGGCGGTCGTCGACGCCGGGATGGAGCGCACCCGCACCCGGGACTGGCTGGTCACCCGGCTCGCGGTGCGGGAACGCACGGGCCTGCTCGGCCGACGCGGCCCCGTCCGGGTGGTGGAGTGGAACCAGGTGACCGGCCTGGGCCTGCCCGAGATCGTCGGTCAACCGCAGAACACCCGCCAGCTGCTGGCCCTGTTCGACACCATGCGGGCGGTCGACGTGGCCGGGGCCATCCACGAGCTGCCCCGGGAACGCCGCTACAAGGTGGTCGACGCCCTCGACGACGAGCGACTGGCCGACATCATCGAGGAGCTCCCGGAGGAGGACCAGAAGGACCTGCTCAACTACCTGGGCGAGGACCGGGCCGCCGACATCCTGGAGGCGATGAACCCGGACGACGCCGCCGACCTGCTCGGTGAGCTGGAGGCCCGGCAGGCCAATCGTCTGCTGGACCTGATGGAGCCGGAGGAGTCCGCCCCGGTGCGCCGACTGTTGGCCTACTCCTACGACACCGCCGGGGGCCTGATGACCCCGGAGCCGGTGGTGCTCACCCCGGACGCCACCATCGCCGAGGCGCTGGCCCGGGTGCGCAACCCCGACCTCACCCCGGCCCTGGCCAGCATGGTGTTCGTCTGCCGTCCGCCCTCGGCCACCCCCACCGGTCGCTACCTGGGCTGTGTGCACATCCAGCGGTTGCTCCGCGAACCACCGTTCGAGCTGGTCGCCGGGGCGCTGGACACGGACCTGGCGAGCCTGCGTCCCACGGCGAACCTGGCCGAGATCACCCGCTACTTCGCCGCCTACAACCTGGTCTGCGCCCCGGTGGTCGACGACCAGGAACACCTGATCGGGGCGGTCACCGTGGACGACCTGCTGGACCACCTGCTGCCGGAGGGGTGGCGGGAGACCGGGCTGCGCGACTCCGAGACCGGTGTCGGGCGGTCCGAGCCCGACGAACGGGCGGGGAGACCACCGAACGGAGAGCCGATCGAGGACCGGGAGTCCACCGATGCCTGAGTTGCTCACCCACCGTCGGCTGGATCAACCACGAGAACCGCGCCGGCTGTCCATCACGTTCGACCCGGAGGCGTTCGGCCGGTTCTCCGAGCGCATCGCTCGCTTCCTCGGGACCGGGAAGTTCCTGTTCTGGCAGACGGTGGTGGTGCTGATCTGGATGGCCATCAACCTCACCGCGGTCAGCTTCCGCTGGGACCCCTACCCGTTCATCCTGCTCAACCTGGCGTTCTCCACCCAGGCCGCGTACGCCGCGCCGCTGATCCTGCTGGCGCAGAACCGTCAGGACGACCGGGACCGGATCTCCCTGGAGGAGGACCGGGCCCGTGCGGCCCAGACCAAGGCCGACACCGAGTACCTGGCCCGTGAGCTGGCCGCACTGCGCCTGGCCGTCGGCGAATCCGTCACCCGGGACTTCCTGCGCGCCGAACTGGACCGGCTCCGCGCCGATCTGGAGCAGCTCCGCCCGGCCCGGCCACGTCGGCAGCACTCCGAGGAACAGGCCACCGATCCCCAGGCGGACGAGGACTGACCGGCCCCGCCCACGACCCGGTCGTCCGGGCGCTCAGGCGACCGTGCCGGCGGCCCGCAGGTCGGCGAGCAGCGAGACGATCGCCGGGGCGGTCTCGGGCTGGGCGAGGTACTCGGCGTGGGTGAACCACCCCAACTCGGCCACCTCCGCCGCAGGCCGTGGCGGACCGGCCAACCGACCGGTGTAACAGGACAGATCCACCAGGACGCCCTCCCCCTCGCCGTAGGCCGGCGCCAGGTAGCGGCGGGCCGGGCGCACCGAACCGGCCACCAGGGACACCCCCAGCTCCTCGGCGACCTCCCGGTGCAGCGCGGCCACCTCGGCCTCACCCGGTTCCGGCTTGCCGCCGGGCAGGTAGAAGGCACCCTTGCCGCGCGGCCGCACCATCAGCAACCGCCCGTCGGTGACATGCAGCAGTCCGACGGCCCTGATCACCCGACCGTTCTCGGTGCGCGTCCCGGTCACGCCCCCCACTGTGGCAGACCCTCCGGTGGACCGGGACGGGCCGGGCCGACCGAAAGGTCACCTCTCGTCCGGTCCCGCGGTCCCGGTGGGCCGAAGGTCACCGGCCAGGCGGGTACAGGCGCGGGCCAACGCGGCCAGCTCGGCCTGGTCCTCCACCACGGACGCGAAGTGACGCGCCACCCCGGCCAGATGGGTCCCGGTCGCGGTGCGCAACCTTTCCCGACCGCGCTGAGTGATCACCGCGACCACACCACGGCCGTCGGAGTCCGAGCGTTCCCGGACCACCAGACCGGCACGTTCCAGGCGCTCCACCAACCGGGTCACCCCGGACCGGGACAGCAGCACGGCATCGGCCAGTTCGGTCATCCGCAGACGGTGACCAGGAGCTGCGTCGAGCTGCACCAACACGTCGTAGGCCGCCAGGGACAGCCGCTGCTCGGCGAGCAGCTCCGCCTCCAGCGAACGCGTGACCCGAGCGTGCGCACGCAGGAAAGCCCGCCATGCCGCCAGCTCCTCGTGCGTGGGCAACCGGGCCGTTCCGCTCTTCAACACGTTCCGTAATGTTACGGAGCGCGGTCGCACGATCGCTCTCCGCCCCGAACGACGCGCCGGGGACGGGACGGCAGCTGGGTTACCGACCGGTCACGTCCCCGATCCGGAACGGGCCGTAGCATGGCAGCAGATCCAGGCCGGCATCGGCCGGCACGTCACCACCGACCGGAGGGTCCCCCCGTGACCAGCAACCAGACCGCTCCGACCGCCGAGGCCGTCCGTGAGGCACTCGCCAAGGTGCAGGACCCGGAGATCCACCGGCCGATCACCGATCTGGGCATGGTCAAGGACGTCACGGTGGCTCCCGACGGGACGGTGACCGTCGAGGTGTACCTGACGGTGGCCGGATGCCCGTTGCGGGACAAGATCACCCAGGACGTCGCCGCGGCCGTCTCCGCCCTGCCCGGGGTGCGGGACGTGCGGGTGGAGCTCGACGTGATGAGCGACGAGCAGCGCACCGAGCTGCGTCGCCGACTCCGCGGTGACGCGCGGGAACCGGTGATCCCGTTCGCCCAGCCCGGCTCGCTGACCCGGGTCTACTGCGTGGCCTCCGGCAAGGGCGGGGTCGGCAAGTCCAGCGTGACGGTGAACCTGGCCGCCGCGATGGCCGCCCGCGGACTGTCCGTGGGTGTGGTGGACGCCGACATCTACGGCCACTCCATCCCGCGCATGCTCGGGGTCACCACCCGGCCCACCAAGGTCGAGACCATGATCATGCCGCCGCAGGCGCACGGGGTGAAGGTCATCTCCATCGGCATGTTCACCCCGGGCAACACCCCGGTGGTGTGGCGGGGTCCGATGCTGCACCGCGCGTTGCAGCAGTTCCTCGCGGACGTGTTCTGGGGCGACCTGGACGTGCTGCTGCTCGACCTGCCACCGGGCACCGGTGACGTGGCGATCTCGGTGGCCCAGCTGATCCCCAACGCGGAGATCCTGGTGGTGACCACCCCACAGCAGGCCGCGGCCGAGGTCGCGGAGCGAGCCGGGGCGATCGCCATGCAGACCCGGCAGCGGCTCGCCGGCGTGATCGAGAACATGTCCTGGCTGGAGATGCCGGACGGCAGCCGCATGGAGGTCTTCGGCTCCGGTGGCGGGCAGGCCGTGGCCGAGTCGCTGTCCCGGGCCGTGGGCACCGAGGTCCCGCTGCTCGGGCAGGTCCCGCTGGACCCGCGGCTGCGGGAGGCGGGCGACGCGGGCCGACCGATCGTGCTGAGCGCACCGGACACGCCCGCGGCCACGGTGCTGCGTGACGTCGCCACCCGCCTGTCCACCCGAGCCCGCGGTCTCGCCGGGCGCCTGCTGAACGTCAGCCCGGCCGGACGCTGAGCCAGGCCACACGTGCGGCGGCCCCGCCCCGGCATCGGTCCGGGGGCGGGGCCGCCGCTCACGTACGTGGTGGTCCCGGTCCGGGTCTCAGGTCGCCTCGGGATCGAACGGAGGACGCTCGCCGCGTTCGAGGGGGCGCTGCCCCGGAGGCGGTGACGGCGGGTACGGCCCCGGGGGCCGGCCGTTGGGCTGGTGGTCGGGCTCGTCGTCGAACAGGTGCCGGGCCACCGCCCGCTTCGGGTCGAAGTTGCGCAGCTCGTTCAGGTCCTCCAGCGGCTTGCGGATCTGCTCGAACTCCGGCCCCAGCTCCGCGCGCAGCTGCTCCCGGGCCCCCGTGGCGTACTCCCGTACCCGACGGATGGTGCGCCCCAGCCACGCGGCCGCGGACGGCAGGCGTTCCGGACCGAGGATGAACAGCCCGGCGACGACGAGGACCAGCACCTCAAGCCAGCCGACGCTGTCGAACACCTCGTACCTCCGCTCCTCGGGACGTTCCCAGACTAGCGCGGCCGGCACCACGCACCGGAGCACCGGAACGCCCGGGCAGGGATGGACGGGCCCGGTACGGCTCAGTCCGACTTCAGGGTCACCTCCAGGGTGAGCTGCCGCCCCTCCCGCACGAGCTGGACCGGCACCCGCTCGCCGATCTGGTGACTGCGCACGGCCACGATCAGCTCGTCGGCGCTGGTCACCTTGCGGTCGCCCACCTTGATGATCACGTCGCCTTCGACGATGCCGGCCTCGGCCGCGGCGCTGCCGTCCTGCACGTTCTGCACCTGGGCACCGTCCCCGGTGCCGTCCATCACCGTCCGGGCGTTGACCCCCAGCTCGGGGTGCTTCACCTCACCGGTACGGATCAGCTGCTCGGCGATCCGCTTGGCGTCGTCGATGGGGATGGCGAAGCCCAGGCCGATGGAGCCCCCGTCGGGTCCGCTGGACCGGATGGCGGTGTTGATGCCCACCAGCGCACCCCGACCGTCCACCAGGGCCCCGCCGGAGTTGCCGTGGTTGATCGCCGCGTCGGTCTGGATGGCGTTGATCACGGCGTTGGTGTCGGTGGTGGCGTCCGGCTCCAGCCGCACCGGCCGGTTCAGGGCACTGACGATGCCCTCGGTGACCGTGCCGGCCAGCCGCAGCGGGGAGCCGATGGCGATGACCCGATCCCCCACCCGCAGGTCACTGGAGCGGCCGAGCTGGATCACCGTGGGGTTGGCCACCTCCACCTTGAGCACGGCGAGGTCGGACTTGGGGTCCCGCCCGACGATCCTGCCCTCGGCCCGGGTGCCGTCGTTGAACACCACGGTGATCTTGGCGCGCTGTTCCTTGGCCGCGATCGAGATGACGTGGTTGTTGGTGAGCACGTATCCGGCACCGTCGATGACCACGCCCGAACCGGTGCCGCCACCGTCGCCCAGGGTCACCTCGATGGACACCACGGCGGGCAGCACCCGGTTGGCCACGTCGGAGATCGAGCCCGCCGGACGGTCCTCGGCCGGGGCGACCTGCGCCAGGGTCACGTCGGGGTCGGTGAGCGGGTTCCCACCCTCGGCCGTCAACCGGCCGACCAGGCCGCCGACCGCACCGACCAGCAGCGCCGCCACGAGCAGCACCACCAGCGCGCTCGGCTGCACCCGGCGCCCGAACAGCAGTTCCCGCAGGCTCAGCCGGGCACCCTCGACCTGCTCGGCGTCCTGCTCCTGCTCCTCGTCCAACGCCGGCGGTCCGAGCACGGCGGGAGCACCAGGATCACGCCAGCCCCGTTCCTCCTCCCGCTCCGACCACAGCGGCGGCTCGGGGTCCGGCTGCGGCTCGCGCGGGGTGTCGCCCGGGGGGCGCTGCAGCGACTCGCTGCTGCCCGGGGGCCGGCTGAACGCCTGGCGCAACGCCTCCGGCGGCGGTGGGGCCAGTCGCAGGCCGGTGCCGCTCTTCTCCCCGTCCGGGCCGGCGGGCCGCGGCGCGAAGGACCCCTCGACCCCGGCGGGGCGGGCGAACACGGCGGCCTGGGCCGGGTCGACGGGCGGACGGTGCAGCGGCCGGGGGGCCAGGCGCGGAGGCCGGGGAGCCGCGCCCTGCGGGCCGGGGCCGGGAGCCTGGGAGGTTGCCCGAGAAGGACGACCGTTGCGGTCCGGCTCGGACGGTCCGGTGTCGGGCCGCGGCCCCGCGGAATGCTGTGCCCCCGCAGGCGGCGTGGCGCGCCCAGGGGCGGGTTGGGCCGCCCCCGCGGTGGACGACCCGTGGGGCACGGACCCGGGTTGACTGGACCTCGGCTGCTGGTTCATCGCTCCCCGGTGGCGGATGGTGACGGCCTGACGGCACGGTCGGTGACGTTCACGGTGCTACCCGGTGTTCGGCGTGCCGAATCCGGGCGGGAGCCGCCGTACAGGGCGTTCCTCTCTACAGAGTGCCGGGACCCGGGTGAAGTTCGCGTAGCGGGTCCGGCTCGGCGATGATCTCACCGTGGCCCACCCGCCGGACGAGGTGGTCAGTGGCCGACGGCACCGAGGAAGGGCGGCTGCGGGGGCGACGGGAATCCCGGCAGCTGGACGATGGAGGACCACGGCGCGGGCTGTGGCTCCTGCGTCAGCCCGTCCCGGTGCACCGCGAAACCCACGGGAGCCGGGGAGAACGCCACGGATCGCTGGTCCAGGGAGCCCTCGGGCACGGTCCGCGGCGCGGACGCGATCTCACCGACGACGTCCCCGCCCGGGGCCGCCGGCTGTGTCCCCACCGCGGCGGGCAGTCCCGCCGCCGGAGCCTCCACCGGAAGGGCCGGCGACTCCGCCTCGCCGGAGGCCGCGGTGGGCTCCACCGTCGGGGTCACCGGGTTGACCAGCGCCAACGCCCCCAACACCAGTCCGGACACCAGCAGGCCGGCTCCCTGTTTGGTGTGTTTGCCGCGACGCGCAGCACGGCGTCCCAGCACCAGGGGCCCAGAGCCGAGGGGCCGGCTGGACCCGAGCGGGGCCGTGCCGCCGAGTGCACCGCGAGCCTGCCCGTTCCTCGGCTTCCCGGACAGGGGACGGAGCAGGGTGACGAGCTGACCGTCGTCGGTGAACGTGAGGTTGTCCGGCATGCTCGGCAGCTCGACCCGCTGGGGGATGGTGCGCAGCGCCTCCAGCAGTCGGGTTGGGGGCGGTGGGGTGGGAGCGGAGCGGAGGGCCGCACTGACCTGCCGCTGTACCTCCGCCTCCTCCGCGCAGAAAGGACATCGCGCGAGGTGGGTGGCCGCACGTTCGTGGGCAAGAGCGGAGAGCTCACCGTCCACGAACGCCACGACGGCGTCCGGCGCCAGGTGCTGCTCCGGAAGGGCCCACCCGCGCAAGTCCGTCATGCGAAGTCCTCCTGAGCACCACGCCGACGGCGCTCCAGCGCCGCCTTCAGGGCCTGCCTACCACGGTGGATCCTGCTTCTCACGGTACCGAGCTTCACGCCCAGAGTGGCACCGATCTCCTCGTAGGACAGGCCTTCTACGTCACACAGCACCACCGCAGCACGGAATTCGGGCGGCAGCTCGTCCAGCGCGGCCTGCAGCTCGGGGTCGAGATGGGTGTCCGCGTAGACCTGCTCCGGGCTGGGGCCACCGCCGGGGAGCCGGTCGGTGTCCTCGGGCAGACCCTCCATCCGCAGCCGGGCACGGCGCCGTGCCATGTCCAGGAACAGGTTGGTGGTGATCCGGTGCAACCAGCCCTCGAAAGTGCCGGGTTTGTAGGCGGCCAACGAGCGGAACACGCGGATGAACGTCTCCTGGGTGAGGTCCTCCGCGTCGTGCTGGTTACCGGTGAGGCGGTAGGCGAGCCGGTAGACCCGGTCCGCGTGCTCCCGCACCACCTCGTCCCAGGACGGTGGCGTCCAGGCGGCGACGTCCTCCCGGGATTCCGAGCCCGGGTGGACGGCGCCGGGGGAAACCATGTCCTTCTCGACCAGATGAGCACTGGACGTCGACACCGTGTCGAGTTCGGGCGCCGAACTGCTCGGCTGCTTCAGCATTGGGCGGATACGCACCTCCTGCGGGTTCTTCGACCCGTTAGACAACGCACAGCCGACTGTGCGTGTTCCCACGTCTTGTGCGCCGTTCGTGCCGCGGTCGGCTCACGGCGGGTGTGGACCGCATAAGGCCTCCTTCTGCGGCCGTGGTCCTGCTGGTCTCCCTGGTGTTCGGCGTATGTGCTACCGGGACCGGTTCCAGGATTCCCCCTTCCGGTGAGGCGACCGTGAGAGCTACCTGAGAGCAGTCTGAGAAATCCGCGCGTCGATGTCGTCCGGGTTATCCCCGACCCGCCCCCCGGATTCACCCCCGGTTCCCGACTTCCGGGATCGAACTCGGTCCGACCAACGAACCGTCCCGCGCGCCGCACCCTCCCGGCTAACCTCCTCCTGTGCCACCGGGATCTCTGCCGAGTGCCGCGGGTGGGTCGCGCGGATACCTGGAGAGTTTCGTCTCCGAGGACGAGCTGCTCCGCATCGCCCGTGCACGCAGCCTCGAGCTGGGATGCACACCCGTGGACACCGCCGTCGGCGCGGCCCTGCGCTTCCTCGCCACGGCCCTGCAGGCCCGGGCGGTCGTGGAGATCGGCACCGGCGCGGGTGTCAGCGGGCTGTGGCTGCTCCGGGGCATGACGTCCGACGGCGTGCTCACCTCGATCGAGATCGAGCCGGAGCGACAGCAGGTGGCCCGGTGGGTGTTCGGGCAGGAGGGCGTGCCGCCCAGCCGTACCCGGCTCATCATGCGCCGGGCCACAGAGGTGCTGCCCCGGCTCACCGACGGTGGGTACGACCTGGTGTTCGCGGACGCGGCGGTGACCGAGTACCCGCGCTACCTCGCCGAGGGGATGCGTCTGCTCCGCCCGGGCGGGGTGGTGGCGTTCCGCGGGGTACTGCGGGACGGACAGGTGGCCGACCCCGCGCGGCGCGACCCGGAGACCAGCGCCCTGCGCGAGGTGATCCGCGCGGTACGTGAGGACGACCGACTGGTGCCGCTGCTGCTTCCGCTGGACGACGGTCTGCTCGCCGCCGCCAAGGTGGGGTGAGCACCCGGTGCGGTGGGGTCAGTCCACCCGGGCGCCCTTGCCGATCACCACGACACCAGCGCTGCTCACCGTGAACCGCTCCCGGTCGCGGGAGGGATCCACCCCGATCTCCGCGCCGTCGGCCACCACGACGTTCTTGTCCAGGATCGCCCGGCGGACCACGGCTCCGCGGCCGATGCGCACCCCGGGCAGCAGCACACTGCCCTCGACGATCGCCCCCGCCTCCACCCGTACGTCACAGCTAATCACCGAGTTGCGCACCGTGGCGTTGGAGATGATCGAGCCCAGTCCCACGATCGAGTCCTGCGCCGTGCCGCCCTCGACGAACTTGGCCGGCGGCAACGGCGGGGCGGCGGTGCGGATGGGCCACTCCTGGTTGTACAGGTTGAACACCGGGTGCACCGAGACCAGGTCCATGTGTGCGTCGTAGTAGGCGTCCAGGGTGCCCACGTCCCGCCAGTAGCCGCGGTCCCGGTCGGTGGCCCCGGGAACCACGTTGTCGGCGAAGTCGTACACCGCGGCCTCCCCGCGCTCCACGAGCATGGGGATGATGTTGCCGCCCATGTCGTGGTCGGAGTCCGGGTCGGCCGAGTCCCGTCTGAGGGCGTCAATGAGCACCTCGGTGGTGAACACGTAGTTGCCCATCGAGGCGAACGTGACCTCGGGATCGTCGGGGACGTGCGGCGGGTCCGACGGCTTCTCCAGGAACCGGGTGATCCGGCCGGAGGAGTCGGAGTCGATGCAACCGAACGTCTTGGCCTCGGCGCGCGGCACCCGGATTCCGGCGACGGTCACCCCCGCCCCGCTCTCCACGTGCTGTTCGACCATCTGGGACGGGTCCATGCGGTACACGTGGTCGGCGCCGAACACGATGATGTGGTCCGGCCGCTCGTCGTGGACCAGGTTCAGCGACTGGAAGATCGCGTCGGCGCTCCCGGTGTACCAGCGCGGCCCGAGCCGCTGTTGGGCCGGCACCGGGGTGATGTACTGGCCCAGCACACTGGACAGTCGCCACGTGGTGGAGATGTGGCGGTCCAGCGAGTGCGACTTGTACTGCGTCAGGACGCAGAGCCGGTGATAGCCGGCGTTGACGAGGTTGGAGAGCACGAAATCGATGAGGCGGTAGTTGCCCCCGAACGGCACCGCGGGCTTTGCCCGGTCGGCGGTCAGAGGCCACAGCCGCTTTCCCTCGCCACCCGCCAGCACGATCCCGAGAACGTGGGGCTGCCCCTTCACGATCTCGACCCTAATCGCGCCGAGGCGCACCATCCACCGCATCAGTCGCGTTACTCGTCGGTCACCCGACGACCGAGATGTGTTCGCGGTATTTCGCTCACCCGTTGGACTGACATTCACCGTCGACCGTCGTATGCAGAGCGCACACGAGACGGTTTCCGGTTCGCGATCATCCGCTCGTGGTACGGATTGTTCGGCATCGGATGTCCTAACCTGCGGACGTGCATATCGGCCTGTTCACCCGCGAGTACCCACCCGAGATCTACGGGGGTGCCGGGGTACACGTCGCTTTTCTCGTCCCCCGGCTCCGGGAACTGGCCCGGGTCGATGTGCACTGTTTCGGCGCCTCCCGGGACGACGCCCGAGGACACGAGGCCGCACCGGGCCTGAGCGGGGCGAACGCGGCACTGCAGACCCTGTCGGTGGACCTGGCCATGGTGGCCGCGGTGGCCGAGGTGGACCTGGTCCACTCGCACACGTGGTACGCGAACATGGCCGGTCACCTGGCCAAGCTCCTGTACGACGTCCCACACGTGATCACCGCGCACTCGCTGGAGCCGCGTCGGCCGTGGAAGGCCGAGCAGCTCGGCGGCGGCTACCGGATCTCCTCCTGGGTGGAGCGCACGGCCTACGAATCCGCGGACGCCGTCATCGCGGTGAGCGAGGGTATGCGGGCCGACGTGCTGGACTGTTATCCGACGCTGGACCCCGCTCGGGTACACGTGGTCCGGAACGGAATTGACACCACGGCGTATCGCCCCGTCGAGGGAACGGATGCGCTGGAGGCATTCGGAATCGATACCGGCCGTCCCTTCGTCGCATTCGTGGGCAGAATCACCCGACAGAAGGGCGTGGGGCATTTGCTCGCCGCGGCCCACCACATCGATCGGGAGGCGCAGATCGTGCTCTGCGCCGGGGCACCGGACACCCCCGAGATCGCCGAGGAGACCAAGGCAGCGGTGGAGCGCCTGTCCGCCGCCCGACCCGGGGTGCACTGGATCCAGCGCATGCTGCGCCCCACCGAACTGCGCCAGGTCCTCTCGCACGCCACCGTCTTCGTCTGCCCCTCGGTGTACGAACCGCTGGGCATCGTGAACCTGGAGGCGATGGCCTGCGGCACCGCGGTGGTCGCCTCCGACGTCGGCGGTATCCCGGAGGTGGTCGACCACGGACGCACCGGCCTGCTCGTGCACTACGACGAACGCCGACCCACGGAGTACCAGGAGGCCCTGGCCGCCGCGGTCAACGAGCTCCTGGCCGATCCCCGGCGGGCCGCGGCCATGGGCGAGGCCGGGCGGCGACGGGTGGTCGAGGAGTTCTCCTGGACCGCGGTCGCCGAGCAGACCGTCGAGGTGTACCGGAAGGTCCTCCGGCAACACTCCTGACCCCCTCGACGTCCAGCGCGGCACCGACCCGGCGGGGCCGTACCCGAGGGCGACCGGGTACGGCCCGGCGGAGGGCCCGGTCCACGGTCGGGGCGGCGGGAACTGCGGCGGGGAGATTAGCGGGACTCAGCAGTAGGAGCGGGCCAGTTCGACCAGGGTGCGAGCGGCGAAACCCGTGCCCACCGGGTTGACCTCGGCGTAGGGCTTCTCCGCCCGCGCCGGGCCCGCGATGTCCAGGTGCGCCCACGGCAGGCCACCGGTGAACTCGCGCAGGAACAACGCGGCGGTGATCCCGCCGGGGCCGGGCGGGCACTGCCGCACGTCGGCGATCTCGCTCCGCACGTCGTCGGCGTGCTCCTCCAGCAACGGCATCCGCCACCACGCCTCGCCGGTCCGACGCCCGGCCTCGGTGATCCGCTCCGCCAGCTCGTCGTCCGAGGCGAACAGGCCGCCGGTGCGCAGTCCCAGCGACACCTTCATCGCGCCGGTCAGGGTGGCCACGTCCACCAGCACGTCCGGCTCCAGCTCGGCCACCGCGTAGGCCAGTGCGTCCGCCAGCACCATCCGCCCCTCGGCGTCGGTGTTGGTCACCTCGGTGGTGGTGCCGCCGAAGTGCCGGACCACGTCACCGGGCCGGTAGGAGGAACCCGACACGTGGTTCTCCGCGCACGGCACCAGGCCCGTCACCCGCACCGGCAGCCCCAGTCGGGCGATGGTCAGCACCGCGGCGATCACCGCCCCACCGCCGGACATGTCGGTGCGCATCAGGTGCATGCCCTCCCACGGCTTCAGCGACAGGCCGCCGGTGTCGAAGGTGATCCCCTTGCCCACCAGCACCAGGTGCGGGCCCTGCTCCGTCCCCTGGTAGCGCAGCTCCAGCAGCCGCGGCGGACGGACCGACCCGCCACCCACGGCGAGGATGCCGCCGAATCCGTGTTCGGCCAGCCACCGCTCGTCCCGCACCACCGCGCTCAGCCCCGGAACCTGCTCGGCCAGCCGAGCCGCGGTACCGGACAGCCACTCCGGGTCCTTGACGTCCGAGGGGGTGTTGGCCAGGTCCCGGGCCAGCGCGGTGGCACCGGCCAGCGCCACCGCGTCCTGCACCGCCGCGGTCACCGCCGCCGTGTCCGCACCGGCCGGTGGCACCAGCCGGAACCCGCGCACCCGGGGCGGCTGCTTCTCGCTCACCCGGAAGGAGTGCCCACCGAGCACCACGCCGAGTGTGAGAGCGGCCACAGCGTCCGGGGTGACCGGCTCGCTCCCCTCCCGCACCGGGGCGAGCAGGGTCACCTCCACCTCCAGTAGCGGTTCCCGACCCGCCTCCTGGTCGGCAGCGGCCCGCGCACCGACCGCCCGGGCCAGTGCGGCGCCCGCGGACCGCCAGTCCCGCTCCCGGCCGGCACCGGCCCCCACCAGCCACACCGGTGTCCCGTCGACGGGCACCACGCACACCTGGCCGGCGGAGGCGGTGAACCCGACGACGTCCGACCAACCGCGGACCACCTCCACCGCGACCCCCAGCTCGGCGGCCAGCGGTGCCGGGTCCGGCCCGTCCTCCGGTGCCTCGGGCACGACCACGGCACGCGGCAGCTCCGGCCGACGTTCCGCCGTGACCTCGACCGAGGCCAGTGGGGTGGGCACGGACGGCAGTGGCGACAGCACGCGGAACCTCCTGGTGAGCGTGCCGGTGCTCGGCACGACAGGTGGTGGATGGTGGACGACAGGAACGGAAAAGGGGGGATACGTGGACGGCCCCGACTTCGCCGGAGCGGAAGCCGGGGCCGGGAGTTGATCAGGACGAGCCGGGCCTGACGACTCGTCGGCGGTGCGGCAGCCTCAGCTAGCGGCAGCCTTCAGAGCGTCACTCAGCTCGTTGGCCTCCTCCGCCGACATCTCGACGACGAGGCGCCCACCACCCTCGAGCGGAACGCGCATCACAATGCCGCGTCCCTCCTTCGTGACCTCGAGGGGACCGTCGCCGGTCCGGGGCTTCATGGCCGCCATAGCGTGCTCCCTCCGTCAATTCTTCCCCGCCCGGCACGCCGCCCAGCGCACCGGGTGCCTGTCCATTCTCCCCCATCCGGACGCACCAGCGAAACCGAACCGATCATTTCAGGCACTCGACCGAACGCCGGCACGGGTAAGACCACCGGATAGGGCGGTCTGGCCGGAGCGCTTCCGGGGTGCAAGACTCGGCCGTCGTGCGGGCTCGGTCAGCGGTGTTCGACGTCTACGGGGGCTACCTTCGTGCGCGCGGTGGCTCGGCGACCATCGCGGCTCTGGTGCGTCTGCTGGAGCCGTTGGGCTTCAACGCACCCGCGGTGCGTACCGCCGTGTCCCGAACCGTACGGCAGGGCTGGCTACGACCGGTCCGGCTACCCGACGGGCCCGGCTACGCCCTCACCCCACGTGCCGAGCGTCGGCTGGACGAGGCCGCCGCCCGCATCTACCGCACCCGTTCGTCCCCCTGGGACGGGCAGTGGCACGTGGTGGTGCTGGAGGAGTTGCCGCCCCGTCCGGCCCGGGACCGGCTCACCTCGTCGCTGAGCCTGCTCGGCTACGGCGAGATCGGCCCGGCGACCTGGGTGGCGCCCCGCCCCTC
Organism: Pseudonocardiaceae bacterium; assembly: GCA_036562635.1. Lineage (GTDB taxonomy): Bacteria > Actinomycetota > Actinomycetes > Mycobacteriales > Pseudonocardiaceae > DATCJU01. The sequence goes on along the minus strand of DATCJU010000175.1, from coordinate 37,907 downwards.
CCCGGAACTGGCCGACGTGCTGGCCGGGGAGGAGGTGACCGCCCGGTCCTTCCGCGGCGTCCTCGATGGCGACGACGCCGCCCTGGCCGCCCGGGCCTGGGATCTGGAGTCCCTGGGACGTGACTACGCGGCCTTCGTCGCCGAGTGGGAGCCCCGGGTGTCCGCCGTGGACGGCAGCTCCCCCGCGGAGGCGTTCGCCGCGTCGGTGGAGCTGCTGCACTCCTGGCGGAACTTCCTGTTCCGCGACCCCGGACTGCCGCCGCAGCTGCTCCCGCCCGACTGGCCCGGTCACGCGGCGGCTGCCTTCTTCGACCGGCACACCGCCCGGCTGGGGCCCGCCGCCGAGCAGTTCGTAGACGACTGCCTGGGCGGCACCGGTCAGCCCACCGTTCCCGCCGGTGGCGCCCACGACGGATGGCCTGCGGGTGCGGAGAACCCGACCCGCGGCGTACGAACCACCGGCGACGCTCCACGGCAGGCGCGCCGCAGTGCCGATCAGGATGCCGACACCGAGATCAAGGAGGTCCACCGTGGCTGACACCCAGCCGGTGCTGTTGGTCGAGGACACCGACGGGGTGCGCACGCTCACCCTCAACCGTCCGGAGGTCTACAACTCGCTGACCGTCGCGCTGAAGGAGGAGTTGCTCGCCGCGGTGCGCGCGGCCGCCGAGGACCCCTCGGTACGAGCGGTCGTGATCACCGGAGCTGGCCGGGCGTTCTGCGCCGGGCAGGACCTCAAGGAGCACGTCGAGCTGCTCAAGTCCGGTGACCCGGCCCCGCTGCGCACGGTCGAGGACCACTACAACCCGCTGATCAAGGCCGTGTTCGCCCTGCCCAAGCCGGTCATCGCGGCGGTGAACGGGACCGCAGCCGGCGCCGGCGCGTCCCTGGCCTACGCCTGTGACCTGCGGATCGCGGCACGGTCGGCGAAGTTCCTGATGGCGTTCGCCAACGTCGGGCTGACCGCGGACTCCGGGGCGTCCTGGACCCTGCCGCGCCTGATCGGCTACGGACGGGCCATGGAGATGATGCTGCTCGCCCAACCGGTGGACGCCGAGGAGGCGCTGCGCATCGGCATGGTGAACCGGGTGGTGGACGACGGGAAGGCCCTGGCCGAGGCCCAGGAGCTCGCGGCACGGATGGCTGCGGGCCCCACCACCGCCTACGCCAAGATCAAGGAGGCGATGCAGGCCGCCGTGGCCGCCGACCTGGCCGCAGCACTGGAGGTCGAGGCACGGACCCAGGCCGAGGCGGGCCGGACCGCCGACCACCGGGAGGCGGTGGAGGCGTTCGTGGCCAAGCGCAAGCCGAACTTCACCGGCCGCTGATCCTGCGGGGCGGGCCTTCCCCGACGGCGTCTCCGCCCTACGGGAGGGCCCGCCGCTCCGGTTCCTCTCCACGACACCAGCAACCGGCGAGGTGGTCGTTGACCATGCCGGTGGCCTGCATCAGGGCGTAGCAGGTGGTGGGACCGACGAAGCGGAACCCGCGGCGCCGCAGCTCACGGGCCATCGCGGTGGACTCGGGGCTCGTGGCCGGCACCTGGTCCGGGGTGACCGGAGCGGGGCGTCCGTCCGGGTCGGGCGCGAACGACCACAGCAGGTCGTCCAGCGGCCGGTCCAGTTCGAGCACCGCCCGTGCGTTGTGGATGGTCGCCTCGATCTTGGCCCGGTTGCGCACGATGCCGGGGTCGGCGAGCAGTCGCTGCACGTCGTCCTCACCGAACTCGGCCACCCGGTGCGGGTCGAACCCGGCGAAGGCACGGCGGAAGCCCTCGCGCTTGCGCAGGATCACCAACCAGGACAGTCCGGACTGGAACGCCTCCAGGCACACCCGCTCGAACAGCGCCGCCTCCCCGCGCAGCGGTCGGCCCCACTCGGTGTCGTGGTAGTCGACGTAGTCCGGGGCCGACCCACTCCAGGCACAACGGGGCCGCCCGTCCGGGCCGACGACCACCCCGTTCACCGGGCACCTCCCACCGCCGGCCGCCGGCACAGCTCGGCGAAGGTCCGCAGCGAACGCCGGAGACCCCAGCGGAAGGCGGGGGCCACCACGGGCCACCCGAGGGCGCCCAGCGGGCCCAGCGGCAGCTCCAACCGCTCGTACCAGGTGAAGCGGGTCGAGTTCGCCCCGTGTGGCCGCACCTCGAAACCTCCGGTTCCACGCACCAGACGCCCGGTGTGCCGGACGTCGCACCGCCGCGGCGGCTCCCAATGGGTGATCTCCATGGTGTCCAGGAAGCCGAGGCCGCCGATCCCGGTGAACGCGACGAGCCGGCTTCCCGGCCCGCGGCCGTCCCCGGCGACCACGTACACCTCGGTGCCCAGCATCCACTCGCCCTGCCGGGCCCAGTCGGTGGCCAGCGCCCAGACCCGCTCGGCGGGCGCGGCGACGTCCACCACGAGCCGGAGCTCGGCCCGACGCGGGGCCACGGTCACACCTCCCGTCTCCGGGTCGAGTCCCCCGGCCGCTCCTCGTCCGCACGCTCCTGGGGGCGCGTGGTGCCCTCCTCGGTCGACACGTCGGTGGTCCCCCGCTCCGCCTCGGCGTGCTCCGCCCCGGCACCGGCGGTCTCCCCCCGTGCGGCGGCGAGCTCCCGCTCCAGCTCGTCCACCCGCTGCCGCAGGTGGTCCAGCTCACCGGCCAGGCGGTCCAGCACCCAGTCGACCTCGGACATCCGGTACCCGCGCACCACCTGTTGGAATCTCAGCGCCCGCACGTCGGCCCCACGGACGTCCGAGGCGGGCAGTCTGGTGGGCGTGGCTCCCGGGGGCAGCGGAGCGAGTTCCTCACCGCGGCCGAACACCAGCGCGGCGAACAGGTACACCACCGTCGCCACGACGGCCATGACGACGAGGTAGATCAGCGCCGTGGTCACGATGGGCATCGTGGCACGACGTCCCGACGGCACGTGCACGGGTGCCGTACCCGCCCCGCCGGTCGGGGCTCAGCGGGCCACCACGAGGCAGTCCCGGGCCATCCCGCAGAACCGCACCAGCACGTACACGGTGACCATGCTGGCCGCCACCAGGGGCGGGGACAGCCAGAACTGGACGGGAACCAGGTGCACGGCGACCACCAGGAAGGCCAGGTCGGCGAAGACGCAGACGCCCAGTGCACCCACCGCGAACGCGGCCACCAGCAGACCCGTCCGCCGGGTGTCCCCGACCAGACGCACCAGGTACCGGTGGAACAGCAGCACGGCCACCGCGCCGGCGATCACCGCGCAGACGGTCATGTTCCTGGCCTGGGAGGCCAGTTCGTACCACTCGGGCGTCACCGGGCCGAGGTCCTCGGCGAAGCCACCCGACAGCCATCCGGCCAACAGCCACAGCCCGTGCAGCACCGGGATCGCCAGCAGCAGGGAACGCACGGTGTGCATCCCGTGGGCGACGGTCAACTCGGCCTGGTACTCGCGGGCGATCCGGCCGAGGGGGCCGAAGTCGGTGACGGCACGACGCTCGGCCTCCCGGAGCGGAAGGCCGGCCTGCAGGTAGGCCTCGACGGTGTCGCGCAACCCGTCCCCGGCCTCGGTGAGCAGCTCGTGCTTGGCCCGCGCGGGACCCCGCAACCGACGGTCGAGGGCATCGAGATAGTCGTCGATCAGGCTCGGCTCGGCCACGGCCCGGCCCCCAGAATGCCCTCGATGACCGCGGTGAACTTGCGCCATGCGTCGCGTTCGGCGGCGAGAGCACGCTTGCCGGCCGAGGTGAGTCGGTAGGTGCGACGCTGACGTCCACCCACGGTGGTCCACTCACTGCGTACGTAGCCGGCGCGTTCCAGACGGCGCAGCGCCGGATAGACGGTTCCGGTGGGCAGGTCGAGCGCGCCTCCGCTGCGCGCCTGCAGGGCCTCGATGATCGCGTACCCGTGCAGCTCCCGACCGTCCAAAGTGGCCAGAAGGAGGGCATCCAGGTGCCCACGCAGCGCGTCTGCCTTCACGTGTAGCGAGTCTACGGTTGTGCCCCACACCGCTTGACAGGGACCACCCCGGTCCGCCCTCGGGGGAACCCGGATGTTTCCCCGGTCTCGGGCACGATCACACCGTTGAGTAGCGTGACTACCCATAAGGTACCTCCGTCATCGTACGGTTCGAGGGGAGCCACCCAGGCATGGACACGCTGCTGCTCGCCCGGCTGCAGTTCGCCACGACCACGTCGATCCACTTCCTGTTCGTGCTGCTCACACTCGGTCTGGTCACCCAGGTGGCGATCATGCAGACGCGCTGGGCGATCACCGGCAGGGAGGTGCACGGCCGGATGGCCCGGTTCTGGGGGCAGCTCTACGCGATCAACTACGCCCTGGGCATCGCCACCGGCATCGTGGTGGAGTTCCAGTTCGGACTGAGTTGGAGCGGCCTGTCCCGGGTCACCGGCAACGTCCTCGGCACCCCACTGGCCCTGGAGACGCTGATCGCGTTCTTCCTGGAGTCCACCTTCCTGGGCCTGTGGCTCTTCGGGTGGAACCGGTTGAACAAGTGGGTGCACCTGGGCGCGATCTGGGGCGTCACCCTCACCGCCTACGCCTCGATGTTCTGGGTCCTGGCGGCCAACTCCTGGATGCAGCACCCGGTGGGCTACGAACTGCGGGACGGACAGGCGTACCTGACCGACTTCTCCGCACTGCTGACCAACCCCAACCTCCCCCTGACCCTGCTCCACGTGTTCACCGCCGCCATGGCCGCCGGGGGTTTCTTCCTGGCCGGCGTCTCGGCGCTGCACTTCCTCCGCCGCACCCCCGAGCGTGACTTCTTCCGCCGCTCGCTGCGCATCGGTCTGCTCACCGCCGCCTCCATGCTCTTCCTGGGCACGGCCAGCGGCGGGATGAAGTTCGGGCACCTGCGGGAGACCCAGCCCAGCAAGATCGCCAAGGGTGAGGAGGCCGCCCGGATCCAGGCCGAGATGACCGCCCAGTACGGACCGGGGGACTACCTGCCGCCGAGCTGGATCGAGATCCCCCAGACGATCATGCTGGGTATCGGCGGGGTGCTGTTCCTGTTCTCCCTGGCGCTGCTCCCCCTGCTGTTCCGCGACTGGCTCGTCCGACTGCGCCTGCCGCTGTACCTGCTGGTCGCCGCCGTCCCGCTGCCCTTCGTCGCCGCCATCGGCGGCTGGCTGTTCCGCGAGGTCGGCCGGCAGCCGTGGGTGGTCTACGGGGTGCTCCCCACCTCCGACGCGGTCTCCGACGTCCCCCCGGGTGTCGCCCTGGCCTCCTTCGTCGGCTTCACCACCGTGCTCACCGCCCTGGCCGTCACCAACTGGGTGCTCATCGCCCGCGCCGCCCGCCGCGGCCCCGGCCAGGAGGGGTGGGCCGCCACGCCCGCCCAGGAACCCGCCGCGCCCGCCCAGGAACCCGCCGCGCCCGCCCCGGTGCCCTCCACCCTCTGACGTCGGCCGGCACCCCGAACACGACACCGTCCACACCGCCCACACCCAGGAGCCACCGTGGAACTGCTCTGGTACTGCCTGCTCGGACTGCTCCTCACCGGCTACTTCGCCCTGGCCGGACTCGACTACGGCGTCGGCGCCCTGCTCCGCGTCGTCGGCACCGACGAGCACCGGCGCCGGATGGTGCTCGGCGCGATCGGACCGTTCTTCCTGGGCAACGAGGTCTGGCTCGTCGCCGCGGTCGGGGTGCTGTTCGGCGCCTTCCCGCTGGCCGAGGGCGAGCTGCTCTCCGGCACCTACCCGGTGATGGTCGCCGTCCTGCTCGGGGCGGTCACCGTGGTCGCCGCGGTACCGCTGCGCAGCCGCAACATCCACGCCCGGCGTCGGACCGCCTGGGACACGGTGATCGGACTGGCCAGCGTCGTCACCGCCCTGGGCTGGGGTGTGCTGCTGGGCAACCTGCTGCAGGGCCTGCCCCTCGACGCCCGGGGCCACCTGGTCCCCGGCGGGGTGGCGCACCTGTTCGACCCGTACGCCCTGCTGTTCGGGGCCACCGTCCTGGCGCTGTTCCTGCTGCACGGTGCGACGTTCCTGGCGCTGCGCCTGCCCGGTGACCTGGGGAACGAGGCCCGGCGCCGGGCCCGCACTCTCGTGCTGCCGGCCGCGGTGCTCCCGGCCGTCACCGCCGGGTGGGGTGCCCTGTCCGACCAGGTGCGCGCCTCGGTGAACCAGCCGGTTCCGGCCCTGCTGGGCGCCGCACTGGTCGTCCTCGCGGTCCTGGGCGCCGGGCACGCCCTGGCCACCGGCCGACCCGGCTGGGCCCTCGCCGGCACCGCGGTGGCCGCGGCACTGCCCGTGCCGGTGGTCGGAGCGGCCCTCTACCCGACGATGCTGCCCAGCAGTCTTCCGGACGGTGCCCCGCTGACCGTGAGCGAGGCCGTCGCGGCACCGGAGACCCTCGGCCTGCTGGGTGGCTTCGCCGTGCTGGTACTGCCCGTGGTGCTGCTGTTCCAGTGGATGACCTGGTGGGTGTTCCGCGGGCGGGTGGACCAGCGGACACCGCTCTACTTCTGACGCGCCAACCGCCGCCGGGCCCGGCATGTCGCATCTCTCACGTGACACACCCCTCGGAGAGTGGCCCCGGAGCCGCGGTGAAGGCACTGTCGACAGTGGCACACCGACCGGAGCAGACGACCACCACGACCCCGCCGAGGCCATCGTGTCCGCTGCGTCCAGCACCGCTCCACCCACCGGGAGCACCCATCCCGGTGGGGCACCGTCGACCACCCCGGAGCCCGGGACCGCCCGGATCCGTCCCGTGGACCCGGCCATGCTGCGGCGACTGCCGTCGGCCCGCCGGTTCCTCCTGTTCAGCCTCGCCCTCAGCGCGACCACCGCGGTGTTGGTGGTGCTGGGCGCCCACCTGATGGCCCAGCTGCTGGCCGGCGCGGCCCGGGGTGCCCCGTTCCGGGAGCTGTCCACCCCGCTGGCCCTGGTCGGTCTGACCGCGGCGGGACGGGCCCTGCTGAGCTGGGTGCAGGGCTGGTCGGCGCAGCGGGCCGCCGCCGGGGTCAAGGCGCGGCTCCGCGAGGACGTGCTCGGTGCGGCCCGGCACCTCGGGCCGGGCTGGCTGGCCAGCCGCCGCGCCGGGGAGCTGGTCACCCTGGTAGGGCGGGGTGTGGACGCCCTGGACCCCTACTTCACCGGGTACCTCCCGCAGCTGGTCTCCGCCGCGGTCGTGCCGCTGGCCGTACTGGTCGGGCTGGCCACCGCCGACCTGCCGTCGGCGGTGATCGTGGCGGTCACCCTGCCGCTGATCCCGGTGTTCGCCGCCCTGGTCGGCATGCACACCGCCGAACGCACCCGCCGGCAGTGGGCGCTGCTGTCCCGGCTCGGCGGGCACTTCCTGGACGTGGTGCGCGGGCTGGGCACACTGCGGCTGTTCAACCGGGCAGCCGCCCAGGCGGAGACGGTGCGGCGGATGGCCGACGCCCACCGCGCCGCCACCATGCGCACCCTACGGGTGGCGTTCCTGTCCGCCCTGGTCCTGGAACTGGTGGCCACGCTGTCGGTGGCGTTGGTCGCCGTGCCCGTGGGTCTGCGTCTGCTGGAGGGCCGACTGGACCTGGCCACCGCGCTCGTGGTGCTGCTGCTGGCTCCCGAGGCCTACCTGCCGCTGCGCGCGGCCGGTGCCCAGTTCCACGCCAGTACCGAGGGCGTGGCCGTGCTCGACCAGGCGCTGGGCGTGCTGGACGCGGCGGAGGCCGAGGCGGAGACACCGGCCCGCGCCCGTGCCCGGGTACCCGACCTGCGGCAGGTCCCGATCCGACTGGAGCAGGTCACGGTGCAGCACCCGGACCGCACCGAACCGGCCCTGCGGGAGGTGTCGCTGACCATCCGGCCCGGCGAGCGGATCGCCCTGGTGGGTCCGAGCGGGGCCGGGAAGAGCACGTTGCTCGCCGTCCTGCTGGGTTTCGTCCGGCCCACCTCCGGGCGGGTGCTGGTCGGGGACGTCGACCTGCGGGACCTCGACCCGGAGGCCTGGCGCCGCGCGCTCGTCTGGGTCCCGCAGCGTCCGCACCTGCTCACCGGCACGGTGGCGAGCAACATCCGGCTCGGCGCGCCCGACGCCGCGGAGGACGAGGTGCTGGCGGCGGCCCGGGCCGCCGCCCTGGACGAGCTGATCGCCGAAGGCCTGGACCGGCCGCTGGGCGAACACGGCTCCGGCCTGTCCTCCGGGCAGCGGCAGCGGGTGGCCCTGGCCAGGGCGTTCCTGCGCCAACGACGACTGGACGCCCCGCTGCTGTTGCTCGACGAACCCACCGCCCGGTTGGACGGCCGCAGCGAGGCGGCCGTGGTGACGGCGGCCGAGGAACTGGTGACGGGACGGACCGCGGTGCTGGTGGCGCACCGTCCCGCCCTGCTGGACCTGGCCACCCGGGTCCTGACGATCCACGGAGGGGAGGTCCGGTGAACCGCTCGACACCGTTGGGTCTGGCCCTCCGCTCCCGGCGCCTGCTGCTGGCCGTGTTCACCGCCGCCGGCGCGGACCTGGCGGCCCTGGCCCTGATGGCCACCGCAGCCTGGCTGATCACCCGGGCCGCGGAACAACCGCCGCTGGCAGCGCTGACCGTGGCGATCGTGGCGGTCCGTGCCCTGGCCACCTCCCGTGGGGTGTTCCGCTACCTGGACCGGCTGATGGGGCACGACGCGGTGTTGCGCTGCCTGGCCGAGCTGCGGACCCGGGTGTTCACCGCGTTGGTGCCCACGGCCCCGCTGGGGTTGGGCCGGCTCCGCCACGGCGACCTGCTCTCCCGGGTGGTGTCCGACGTGGACGCCGTGCAGGACGCGCTGCTGCGCTGCCTGCTGCCGGCCGCGGTGGCCGGGGTGGTGAGCGTGGTGGCGGTGGGTGCGGCCGCCCTGGCCCTGCCGGCCGCGGCCGTGGTGCTGGCCGCGGGACTGCTGCTGGCCGGTGTGGTCCTGCCCCTGGCCGCCGCCGGACTGACCGCCCGCGCCGCCCGCCGGACCGCCCACGAGCGGGGTGTGCTGGCGGCCACCGCGGTGGATCTGTTGCACGGCGCGGCCGACCTGGCCGCCTACGGCGCGGACCGGGAGGTGCTGCGGCGGGCCGAGGCGACGTCCCGTCGGCTTGCCGCGCTGGAGCGGTCCACGGCGGTGGCCGGGGGTGCGCTGAGCGCCGCGGGCATCGTGGTGCAGACGGCCACCGTGCTGGGGGTGACCGCCCTGGCGAGTGCAGCGGCCGCGTCCGGTCGACTGTCCGGCCCGCTGGTGGCCGCGCTCGCCCTGGGGTCCCTGACCGCGGTGGAGACCGTGCTGCCCCTGATCGCGGCGGGTCGGCGCTGGGTGGAGGTGCGGGCCGGCGTGGCCCGGGTGTCCGAGCTGCTGGCCGCCCGACCGGAGGCGGCCGGACCCGCGGTCCGGACGGAACCGGTCCGACCGGTGACACCCCCGGAACCGGAGGAATCGGTCGAGCTGCGGCTGCGCGACGTCACGGTGCGGTACGACCCCGACGGGCCGCCCGCGGTGTCCGGGGTCGACCTGGACCTGCCGCAGGGTCGGCGGGTGGCGCTGGTCGGCCCCAGCGGCTCGGGCAAGAGCACCCTGCTGACCCTGTTGGCCGGATTCGTCGCCCCTGCGGCCGGTGAGGTGACCCTGAACGGCGTCCCGCTGGAGCGGTTCGCCGGGGACGACCTGCGCCGGGTGGTCGGAGGTGCGCTGGCCGACGCGCACGTCTTCCACGCCCCGCTCCGGGCCAACCTCCGCCTCGCCCGCCCGGAGGCGACGGAGGACGAGCTGCGGGCGGTCGCCGAGCGGGTGCGGCTGGCCGAGTGGGTGGACGAGCTGCCCGCCGGCTGGGACACCGTGGTCGGTGAGGACGGCGGGCTGTTGTCGGGGGGCCAGCGACAGCGTCTGGTGCTGGCCAGGGCGCTGTTGGCGAACCCGCGGGTGCTGCTGCTCGACGAGCCGACCGAGGGTCTGGACCCGGCCACCGCGGACGCCGTGCTCGCCGACGTTCTGGCCGCTGCCGGGGGCCGCACCGTGCTGCTGGCCACCCACCGGCTGCGCGGGTTGGAGGAGTTCGACGAGATCGTGGTGCTGGAGGGCGGCCGGGTGTTGCAGCGCGGCTCGCACGCCGAGCTGTTGAACCAGCCGGGCTACTACCGGGACCGCTGGCAGGCCGAGCGTCTGGCGGAGACCGCCTACCCGGTGGGTTGACCCACGCCGTCCCCGCGAGCCCCGGCACGGATCTCGCGCATCGGGGGCCGGTCGTCCAACGCCACGTCCGCGACGTCGGGCAGCCACTCCCCGGCGACCTGGACGAACCGGGGGTACGGCTCCCCGGTGTCGGGCACACCGCACCGGCGCAGCATCGTGCCCAGGATCTGCCTGGCCATCAGCCCCAGCTGGTGCAGGTTCCGGTTGCGGTGCTTGCGCACCCCCAGGTTGACCTGGGCGATCGCGTCCAGTCCCCGGGTGTCCAGGGTGTCCAGCAGCAGGCCGATCTCCACGCCGTAGCCGGGGGCGAACGGCACGGACTCCAACAGTTCCCGGGTCGCCGCGTACTCCCCGCCGAGGGGCTGCACCAGTCCGGACAGCTCGGGGCGCAGTGCGGCCAGCAGGGGCCGGGCCAGCAGCTCGGTGACCCGCCCGCCACCGGTTCCGCCCTCCTCACCGGACTCCAGCCGCAGCGGCCGGCGGTAGAAGCCCTTCACCAGGTGCACCCCGTCGGCGGTGAGCAACGGGCCGAGCAGCGCCGGGACGAACCCGGGATCGACCTCGACCAGGTCCGAGTCGAGGAAGACCACCAGGTCACCACGGGTGGCGGCCAACGACCGCCACAGCACCTCGCCCTTGCCCGGACGGGGTGGGAGGTCCGGCAGGACCTCCTCGCGCCGCACCACCCGGGCACCGGCCGCCGCGGCCACCTCGACGGTGCGGTCGGTGGAGCCGGAGTCGAGCACCACCAGCTCGTCGACCAGCGGCTCGCCCGGTGCGCCGCCCGGGCCGGGTGACACCGGCACGGTGTGCGGCAGTACCGCCCGCACCACGCCGGCCACCGTGGCCTCCTCGTTCAACGCGGGCAACACCACGCTCACCGTGCGACCACGCTTGGCCGCGACCAGTTCCCGTACCGTCCATCGCGGCCGCTGGATCGTGTGCGCGGCGAACCAGCGCTCGACCTCGGGACGCACCCGTGCTCCTCCTTCACACCGCGCCGGCCCCGGGCCGGCGGTGTCCCGATCGACCTCCCCCCACCGTGACGGTGGGGTCACCGGTACCGCGCTCAGGCCAACGCCCGCAGCACCCGGGCCGGTGGCCGGGTGCCCGCGATGCTGGCCACCATCTCCAGGACCTGGCGGGTCCGCCGCACCTGGTGCGCCCGGAACACTTTGGCCCCCTTCCAGGCGGCCACCGCGGTGGCAGCCAGGGTGCCGTCCACCCGTTCGTTGACCTCGGCGTCCAGGGTCTCGCCGACGAAGTCCTTGTTGGACAGGGCCATCAGCACCGGCCAGCCGGTGGCGACCAGCTCGTCGAGCCGGCGCAGCAGCTCCAGGCCGTGCCAGGTGTTCTTGCCGAAGTCGTGGGTGGGGTCGATGAGGATGCCCTCCCGGGGCACCCCGAGGCGCAGCATGTGCTCGGCCCGCCGGGTGACCTCCTCGACCACGGCGGCCACCACGTCGGTGTAGCGGACCCGGTGCGGGTCGGTGCGCGGGGGCAGACCGCCGGTGTGGGAACAGACGATGCCCACGCCGTACTCGGCGGCCACCTCGGCCAGCTCGGGGTCGGCACCGGCCCAGGTGTCGTTGAGCAGGTCGGCACCGGCCTCGCAGACCAGTCGGCCCACCTGGTGCCGCCAGGTGTCCACGCTGATCACCACGTCCGGGTGCCGCTCACGGACCGCGGCCACGAAGGGCACCACACGCCGGATCTCCTCGTCGACGTCGACGGGAGCGCCGTGGGAACCGGCCTTGACCCCGCCGATGTCGATGATGTCCGCCCCCTCGGCGACCGCTCGGTCCACCGCGGCCAGCGCGGCGTCGTCCCGGAAGGTGGCCCCTCGGTCGTAGAAGGAGTCCGGGGTGCGGTTGACGATCGCCATCACCAGTGCCCGGTCGTTCCGCACCTCACGTTTGCCGAACCGCATCCTGCCCACCTGACCGATCGTGCCAGGTGGGCGAAGCGGGCTACGGCGACCGTCGCAACTGTGACGCCGAACACGTGATTCGCGCCACAGCGCGTTTTACCGGCCAGTAACCTTTGTCATGTTGAGGCAATGCGGAAGATCGCGCTGCTCGTGGGCGCGCTGTTATTCACGCTCGTCGCCCCGATCTCCTCGGTACCGGCCGCCGCGGCCGGTGCGTTCACCGTGCAGCCGTTCACCGTCACCGCCTCCGACGGTGTGCAGCTGCGTGGACACGCCCTGGTGCCCGACGGTTCCGGCCCGTTCCCCACCCTGGTGCTGCCCAACAGCTGGGGACTGAACCAGCTGGAGTACGTGGTACCGGCCAGCGACTTCGCCCGGGCCGGCTACGTCGTGGTCAGCTACACCACCCGTGGCTTCTGGGAGTCCGGGGGCCAGATCGACGTCGCCGGTCCCAGGGACATCGCCGACGCCCGCCTGGTGATCGACTGGGCGCTGGCCAACACCCCGGCCGACTCCGACCGGGTGGGCATGGCCGGCATCTCCTACGGCTCGGGCATCAGCCTGCTCACCGCGGCCGCCGACCCACGGGTCCGTGCGGTGGCCGCCATGAGCACCTGGGGTGACCTGGAACGGTCCCTGCTGCCCAACAGCACCTGGAGCCAGCAGTCCATCGGCCTGCTGGACCTGTCCGCCCGGCTCACCGGACGGCCGGGGCAGGAGCTGCTCGACACGCTGGACGCCTACTACCGCAACGACCGGGCCGCGGCCGTGCGCCTGGCCGCCAGCCGCTCCCCGATCGCCGTGGTCGACCGGATCAACGCCAACCGGCCCGCGGTGCTGATCGCCAACGGCTGGTCGGACAGCCTGTTCCCCGCCGGGCAGATCGTCGACCTCTACGAGCGGCTCCAGGTGCCCAAGCGACTGGAGCTGGTGCCCGGCGACCACGCCACCCCCGAGCTGACCGGGATCTTCGGACTGCCGAACGAGACCTGGGACTCGGTGCGCCGCTGGTTCGACCACCACCTGCGCGACCTGGACAACGGGGTGGACCGTGAGCTGCCGGTGCAGGTGCGTCCCACCCTCGGGGGTCCGTGGCAGAGCTACCCGACCTGGTCGGCCCTGGTCGGGGACACCCAGCGGTTCTATCTGAGCGACCTGGACCCCGTGGTGAACCGGGACGGCGAGCTGACCGCGACCCCGCGCACCGGCTGGAGCCACACCGTCGCCGCGGGCGTGGACACCACGGCCACCGGCGGGATCTCCCTGCTCACCGGTGGGCTGGAGCAGCTCGGCATACCGCAGTGGGTGTGGCTGCCCAGCGTGCTCCGCACCAACGCCGGGGTGTGGCAGACCCCGGTGCTCGACCGGGCGCGGCAGGTACGCGGGGCGCCGACGCTGCACGTCACGATCACCCCGAGCACCTCCCGGGTGACCCTGGTCGCCTACCTCTACGACGTGGACGCGCTCGGCAACGGCCGGCTGCTCACCCACCAGCCGCTCACCCTGCTCGACGCCACACCGGGGGCGGCGCGTGCCGTGGACATCACCCTGGATCCGCTGGTGCACACCGTGCCCGCGGGACACCGGATCGCGGTGGTGGTGGACACCGTGGACGGCCTGTACCGCGGCGAGAGCCGGATCGGGAGCACGGTGACCTTCCGCTCCCCGGCCGGTGACCCGTCCTACCTGGACGTTCCGCTGGCCTGACACACCGGTCGTGGCCGCCCCGCGCAGTGCGGGGCGGCTACGACCGACGGCCCAGCATGCGGAGTGCGTAGTCCACGCCCTCCTGGCCGATGCCCGGCGTGCCGCTGTGGTAGTCGAGGACCGAGCCGTCGTCGAACTCCAGACGGACGAACTCGCGCGGCTGCGGAGTGCGTCCCAGCTGGAGCAGGTGGATGTTCCGCAACCTCGCGGCCGGATGCTCCCACAGCGTGGTCAGCTCTAGGGCCGGCTCGCCGCCGAACACCCCGCGCACCTCGCGGACGAGTGACCGGGCCAGCCCGAACAGACCTCCGCCCTTGCCCTGCTCGGCCTCGCTCTTCCCCTCCGCGGGCTGTGGCTGCGGCGGGCGGGCGAACCGGCTCTCCATCACCACCGCGAGCCGCCGCGTGGTGAGCACCTGCCAAGTCTCCTCCCGGCCGTGGGCCAGCAGGTCCGCCATACGGATCGCGGCCTGCTGCGGTGCCTGTCCACGCGCCCAGGCGAAGACGTGGGGGTCGTGCACCCACTCGTCGCCCAGGAAGGCTCCCCGGACGACCACCTCGTGCAGCCGACGCTCGGGGCTTTCCGGCAGATCCACGGGGGGAACCTGTCCCACCGGTACGTGGGGCGCCCGCCACTGCGTACCCAGGGTGCACAGGACCAGGCCCCGGGTCTGCGCGGCCATGATGACCTGTTCGTCGGGCTGGCACCACTGCTTCTGGGCGAACGTGATGATCTCGACGACCGTCCTCGCCATGCGTACCCCTCAGCACCGGCCGGCGAGCATCGCCGACACCCGTTCCGCGTGCCAGTCGTTCCCGACCAACAGGTCGAAGCCCGACCCGTCGTGCAGCGCGAGACGCAGGTAGTTCTGCCGTCGTTCGCTGTACTTCCGGGGCAGTTTGCGCGGCACCACCTGCGGCGGGCCCGCCAGGGACGGCGCGGGGAACTCCAGACGGCTCGTCAGCGGCGGGCGTGCCTCCACCGGCGTGTCCGTCCCCTCCTGCGGAGGAGAGTCGAACCAGCCCACCCGCGTCGGGGTGACCACCACGAAACCGTTCCAGTCCTGCTGCAGCCGGGAGCCGAGCAGACGCACCGCCTCGCACTCGGGCTGCCTGCCCCACACCACCAGGTGCGGTGTGGACGAGGCCACCCTGCCGGTGTCGGGGTCGTCCGCGGAGGCGGCGGTGAGCACCACGGCGGCGGGGACGAGCACGACCCAGCCCAGTCCGCGCAGTGCCCGCGAGGCGAGACCGGGCTGCGGGGTCCCGTCCTCCTTCAACCCACCGACGTCGAACATGCGGAGCCGCACGTCCACACCGACACAGCACAGGATCGGTTCTCCCGGCTGGCACCAGTGCCGGCGGACGCCCAGCACGTCCAGGTAGCCCATCTGTTCAAGTCCTCAGGATCGTCGTGCGGCACACCGCGGGGCCGTGCCCGTCACAGGCTGAAGCCTCGCTCCTGGGCGGCACGACGCTCCTGTTCGGACATGTTCCGTCCGCGCACCCGGTCCTCGGCCTCCCCGTAGACGGCCTCCGCACCCATCTTGATCGCGTAGTCGGTGCCGACATCGGCCCCGGCCTTCAGTGCAGCCCCGCCGAAGGTGCTGCTGCCGCCGAGCATACGGCTCAGGACCACCTGGCTGATGTTGGCACTCAACGCCCGCACCGCCACCTGGTCGGAGGTGAGGCCGTCGGTGCTCTTGAGGAAGCGGTTGCTGGTGGTCGAGGCGAGGGTGCGTGGATCCGCCTTGGTCAGCGGCCCGATCAGCGGGTTCTGCCCGTCGATCTTCCGACCGAGGGCCTGCTTGAAGATGTTGCCGCCCCGCAGGTCCTGCATGCGCTCGATGACCTTCTGCAGCGGGCCCCGCCGCACCTTCTGCAGCAGCTTCTCCAGCCGCTCCATCAGCTTGTAGAGCTGCTGCTGCAGCTTGGCGATCCGGGCGCTGATCCGCCCACCGGTGACGCCGACCTGCGCGGTGGTCGCCGCGCTCGCCGCACCCACCGAGGCACCCGCGGTGATCCAGGAGGCGGCCAGGGCGGCCAGCCACTCCACGATCAAGCCGATGATCAGCTCGGTGATGATCTGGATCACGAACTCGACGAACATGTCGAACAGGTCCGCGATCAGGTCGAGCGTGCCCTTCAGCTCGCGGATGTCCTGGGCCAGGGCGGTCACTCCGGTGCTGAACTCGCCCATCTGCGTGCGGAAGGCGTCACCGGCCTCGCCCTGCCACACCCCCCCGGTGGCCTCGGCGCGCCGCTGCTCGGCCTCGGCCACGTGGTCCAGCCACGCGGCCACCTGCTCCCAGCCCTCGCCGGTGGCCCGCATCTGTTCCGGGTCACCGATCGCCCACTCGGCCAGCTCGATCAGCGGGCTGAGCACGATGGACACCAGGAAGCCCAGACCGTTGTCCAACAGTGCCTGGCCCGGGGAGGCGAGCGTCATCAGCAGCTCGGCCCGGCCCTGCACGGTGGCCACGGCGATCTCGGGTGGTGAGCTGGCGTCGTTCAGGTCCTGGAAGGTGGAGACCCAGGAGCTGCCCCGGCCGGCCGCCTGCTCGAACCAGTTCTTCTGGTTGCCGTCGCCCCGGTTCAGTTGCTCGAAGCTGAGCGGACCGCTCGGCGCGCTCACAGGTTCACCCCCGGCATGTTGTCCCCGATCGCGGTGAACGCCTGGGCGATACCCTCGTCCAGGCCCCGGTACGTCGCGGCGGTCTCCTGCAGTCCGGCCTGCACCTGTTCCAGGAAGGCCTTGGCCTGCGTGGCCAGCTTCTGGCACTCCTCGAGGCTGTTGAAGTAGCTGTTGGCCAGGCCGATGGCCTCACCGATGGGGCCGAAGCACTGGTCGTCCACCCTGGCCTGCTCCAGCAGGTCGGCGAGCGCACCGAACTTCTCCCCCAGGCTCTGGCTGCCGGAGGCGTAGGTCTCCAACGCGTCGGGTGCGACGTGGAAGCCGCTCATGATCTCCCTCCCTGCCGGTGGTCAGCGCAGGTACGACTCGGGAGCGTCGTCGTCCTCGTCCTCCGACGGCCGGCGGTACGGCTGCGGCGGAGGTGAGGTGCGAGTCGGCCCGCCTTGGGCCTGCCACGGCGGTACGGCCGGGCCCGGCTGCGGCGGGCGAGGCGGCTGGTACCCGGCCGGCGCCGGGGGCTCCTGCCGGCCGTACTGCTGCAGGGCGTCGTACTGCTGGGGGCCGGAGCTCGGTGCAGGGTCGTCGGGCATGATCGGCTCGACCTGACCGGCGTTCATCCCCTGCTTGAACCGCTCGAGCTGGTCGCCCAGGATCGGCGCGAGACTGCTCTCCAGCTGCTGGGCGGCGTTCTGGGTGGCCTGGCGGATCGTCTGCATGATCTCGGTCTGCAGGGCGACGTGCGACTTGCGCACGGCGCCGGGAGACAGTTGCAGCCCCAGCACCGCCCCGGACGGCGCCACCGTGACCGTCACGCTGCCGTCCGCGCTGCGCGCGGTACCGCGCAGGTCCTTCATCACCGCCTGGATCTGGGCCGCCTTCTTCGCCTGCTCCTCGAAGGAGCGCATCAGCTGCTGCAGCCGTTGCTGTCGGTCCGGCACGAGCACCCCCGTCCATCCGGCCTGCGCTCGTGCAGGACCGTAGCAAGCTCGCTCTTCCGCTGTAACGAGTTTCACGAACTCGTGACGAATTCCCTGCGCAGCGCGGAGCAGCGGGTGCAGCCACTCGGGCGGCCCGCGGCCCCGCCGTTTCTCGCTCGACGGGGCCGCGGGGAGCGAACCACGGCGCGGGCCGGTCAGTGCACGTCGGGTTCCAGACCGCGTGTCTCGGAGGTGCCGCCCCACCTGTCGGCGGGCGGGACGTACTCGGCGAAGCGCTTGAGCACCTGGTACGGGTCGGTCTCGACGATGAGCATGTCGCGGTGCTCCGGCCGGACGAAGCCCTGGTCGACGGCGTGGTCCACGAAGCGCAGCAGCGACTGGTAGTAGCCGTCGACGTCCAGCAGGGCGAGCGGCTTGGTGTGGATGCGGAGCTGTCCCCAGGTCCACACCTCGAACAGCTCCTCCAGCGTGCCCGCCCCACCGGGCAGCGCGATGAACGCATCGGCGAAGGAGGCCATCCGCGCCTTGCGCTCGTGCATGTCGGCGACCACGTGCAGCTCGGTCAGCCCGTGATGGGCGAGCTCGCGGTCCACCAGGCCGCGGGGGATCACTCCGACGACCTCACCGCCCGCGGCCAGCGCCGCGTCGGCCACCGCACCCATGGTGCCGACACTGGCCCCGCCGTAGACCAACCCGATCCCCTGCTCGGCCAGCACCCGTCCCAGGTTCCGCGCCGCCTCGAGGTACCGCTCCCCCTGGCCGGCCGACGATCCACAGAACACACACACGCGCACGCCCTGACCCTAGGACAGGGCGGCCGAACCGCGGTGACACCGTGCCGAACGGTAGGAGCCCCCCGGATGAACCCCTCCCACGGTGCTCCGACTCAGTGGGTCTCCTCCCAGGCCCGGTAGGCGTTCTCCACCATGCGGACGGCCTCCTCGACGTCGTCGGTGAGGTGCATCAGCCTCAGGTCCTGTTCCCCGATCTTGCCGCTGCCGTACACGGAGTCCCGCACCCACTGGTACAGCCCGCGCCAGTACTCGGTGCCGAACAGGATCACCGGGAACTTGGTGACCTTCTTGGTCTGCACCAGGGTGAGTGCCTCGAACAGCTCGTCCAGGGTGCCGAACCCGCCGGGCAGGCAGATGAACGCCTGGGAGTACTTGATGAACATGGTCTTGCGGGCGAAGAAGTAGCGGAAGTTCACCCCCAGGTCCACCCAGGGGTTGAGCCCCTGCTCGAAGGGCAGCTCGATGCCCAGGCCCACCGAGAGCCCGCCGGCCTCCGAGCAGCCGCGGTTGACCGCCTCCATGGTGCCCGGACCGCCCCCGGTGATCACGGCGAAACCGGCGCGGGCCAGAGCGGCGCCCAGCTCACGCCCGATCGCGTACTCAGCGTGGTCGCGTGGGGTACGGGCCGATCCGAAGACCGTGACCGCCCGGGGCAGTTCGGCCAGTGCCCCGAAGCCCTCCACGAACTCGGCCTGGATCCGCAGGACCCGCCACGGGTCGGTGTGCACCCAGTCCGCCGGTCCCCGCTGGTCGAGCAGGCGCTGGTCGGTCGTGGTGGCCTCCTGCCGACGTGTGCGGCGGAGCACCACGGGTCCGCGGTGCTTCTCCCGGGGATGCTCCTCGACGGAGCCGTTCCGGTCGGCGCCCTCGTCACGCGGCAGCGATTCCTCGACGGTCATGCGCCCACCCTATTGGGCCCGGCAACCGTCCTGTGACCGCCGTCACGAAAGATCAACTTGTCCCCGATCGTTGAAGAGGACACCATTTTCGACGCATCAACAAAGTTGAACCTTTAACCAAGGGGAAAGGTCATGGCCACCGTCGAGAAGCCGAAGGTCGCGATCATCTACTACAGCTCCACCGGGAACACGCACGCGCTGGCCCAGGCCGTGGCCGAGGGCGCCGAGAAGGCCGGCGCCGAGGTCCGACTGCGCCGGGTCGCCGAACTCGCCCCGGCCGAGGCGATCGACAGCAACCCCGCGTGGCGGGAGCACGTGGAGGCCACCAAGGACATTCCGCTGGCCCAGCACGACGACCTGCTGTGGGCCGACGCCGTGATCTTCGGGACACCGACCCGCTACGGCAACGTGGCCAGCCAGCTCAAGCAGTTCATCGACACCCTCGGTCCGCTGTGGTCGGAGGGCAAGCTGGCCGACAAGGTCTACTCCGGCTTCGTGTCCACCGCCACCGCGCACGGCGGCCGTGAGTCCACGCTGCTCGCGCTGTACAACACCGTGCACCACTTCGGCGGCATCCTGGTCACCCCGGGCTACACCGACCCGATCCAGTTCGTCACCGGCACCCCCTACGGTCCGTCGCACCACGACGGCAACGGCCACAACCCGATCGGCGAGGACACCGTCGAGTCCGCCCGCTACGCCGGCAAGCGGGTCACCCAGGTCGCCGCGCTGCTGAAGGCCGGCCGCGCCGCCGTCCACGACTGATCCGGCCGGCCCCCGCTGACCCGACCAGGGCCCGCACCCACGCGGTGCGGGCCCTGCCCTTCTCGTACGCGCCCACCCGGATCACGCCACGACCGGCCGGACGTCCGGCGCCGACCTCACCCGGCCAGGAACCGGGTGAGCACCTCGGTGCAGCGGCGGATGTCCCGGGCCGGGACGTGCTCCTCCCGGGTGTGCGCCAGCGACGGGTCCCCGGGGCCGAAGTTCACCGCCGCCATGCCCCGCGCCGCGAAACGGGCGACGTCGGTCCACCCGAGCTTGGCCACCGGCGTGCCCCCGGCCGCGGCCACGAACTCCGCCGCGACCGGCGCCGACAGGCCCGGCAGCGCCCCGGCCGCCACGTCCACCACGGCCAGCTCGAACCCGTCGAACACCTCACGCAGGTGCGCCTCCGCCTGCTCCGGGGAACGGTCCGGTGCGAACCGGTGGTTCACCGCCACCACGCACTCGTCGGGCACCACGTTGCCGGCCACCCCACCGGTGATCCGCACCGCCTGCAGCCCCTCCCGGTAGTGGCAGCCGTCGATCTCCACCTGCCGCGGGCGGTACTCGGCCAGCCGCCGCAGCACCTCGCCGGCGGCGTGGATCGCGTTCTCCCCCATCCAGCCGCGCGCGGTGTGCGCCCGCCGTCCCCTGGTGCGCACCTCCACCCGCATCGTGCCCTGGCAGCCCGCCTCCACCACGGCGTTCGACGGCTCGCACACCACGGCCAGGTCCCCGGCCAGCCACTCCGGCTGTTCCCGCTCGATCCGGCCCAGCCCGTTGCGCTCGGCCTCGACCTCCTCGCAGTCGTAGAACACGAAGGTCAGGTCGTGCCGGGGCTCGGTGACGGTGGCCGCCAGGTGCAGCATCACCGCGTCCCCGCTCTTCATGTCCACCGTCCCGCACCCGTGCAGCACCAGGTCGTCGCCCTCGCCGGTGCGCCGGTGCGGCAGGTTGTGGTTGATCGGGACGGTGTCCAGGTGCCCGGCCAGCACGACCCGGGAGGGCCGGCCCAGACGGGTCCGGGCGAGCACCGCGTTGCCGTTGCGCACCACCTCCAGGTGTGGTGCCTGGACACGCAGTGCGTGCTCCACCGCATCGGCCAACGCCTTCTCGCTGCCGGAGACACTCGGTACGTCCACCAGCAGCGCGGTCAGCTCGACGGGATCTGCGGTCAGGTCCAGGTGTGCGGTCACGGTCGGGGACGTTACCCACCCGGGCCGTCCCGACGCCGTCCACCCGACGGTGCCGTCCCGGCGACCGCACCCGACCGGATGCCCGTCCCGGCCCACCCGCACCCCGTGGACCAGCGCCGATTAAGTTTGCACCTCGTGAGCAGCGCGACACAGAACCCGGACCCGACCACGACCGGTGCCCACGGTGTCGGCCTGGCCACCGTCACCCCCGGAGGCGCGGTGCTGGACACCTGGTTTCCCGGCCCCAAGCTGGACGACGCCCCCGACGGTGAGTCGGGGACCGTGCGGCTGTCCGCCGAGGAGGCGACCGAGGCACTGGGGCAGTCCGTGGCCGAACTGCTGGGACCGGACGAGGCCCGCGGCGTGGAAGTGGTCGCGGTGCGCACCCGCATCACCCGGCTCGCCGACGCCCCGCGCGACGCGCACGACGTCTACCTGCGGTTGCACCTGCTCTCCGGCCGGCTGATCCGCCCGCACGGCTGCAACCTCGACGGGATCTTCGGCCTGCTGAGCAACGTGGTGTGGACCAACCACGGGCCGTGCCCGGTGGACGGTTTCGAGGCCACCCGGATGCGGCTGCGTGCCCGGGGCCCGGTCACCGTGTACGGGGTGGACAAGTTCCCGCGCATGGTGGACTACGTGCTCCCCACCGGAGTGCGGATCGCCGACGCCGACCGCGTGCGGCTGGGCGCTCACCTGGCCGTGGGCACCACCGTGATGCACGAGGGGTTCGTGAACTTCAACGCCGGCACCCTGGGCGCCTCCATGGTCGAGGGTCGCATCTCGGCCGGGGTGGTCGTCGGAGACGGCTCCGACCTCGGCGGCGGCGCGTCGATCATGGGCACGCTGTCCGGTGGCGGCAAGGAGGTCATCTCCGTCGGCGAGCGCTGCCTGATCGGGGCCAACGCCGGTATCGGCATCTCGCTGGGCGACGACTGCGTGGTCGAGGCCGGCCTGTACGTCACCGCCGGCACCAAGGTCACGCTGCCCGACGGGCACGTGGTGAAGGCCCGGGAACTGTCCGGCCGGTCCAACCTGCTGTTCCGGCGCAACTCCACCACCGGTGCGGTGGAGGTCGTGCCGCGGCAGGGCACCGGGATCGAGCTGAACGCCGCCCTGCACGCCAACGACTGACCCCACGGACGCTCCGGCGGGCCCCGCGCGTCGCTCCGTGCGGCCGCGAAGGGCCCGCCACCCGTTCCCGGGTCGGGGAACCGGCCCGGGGAAGCGTGTCCGGCTAGCCCTCGTCGAGCTCCAACCGACCACCGAGGAACGCGGCCAGTCGCTCCGCCTCGGCCACCGCCGCCCGGTGCACCCGCTCGGGAAGCTCACCGAACGGTTCGAGCCGCACCCGCACCCGGTCGCCCCGCCGCTCGTGCGACCACACGCCCGCCATCCACCCGTCCACCAGCAGCACCGGGGACAGCCAGCCCTGTGCCCGGTAGACCCGGTCGGTGAAGTCCCCGGGCATCAGCCGTGCGGCGTGCTTGGTGGCGGCGACCACGTACTGGTCGAAGGCCGGCAGCAACCGCACCGAACGGACCGGCTCGGCGTGCCGCAGCTCGTCCAGGTCAGCGACCAACACCCACCACCCGGGTGCGCCGTCCACCTCGACCTGCACCGCCTCCTCACCCAACGCGGCCAGCATCCGCCCCGCCTGGGCCGGCGACACCGCCCACCAGCGCGCCAGGTCCTCCCGGGTCGCCGGACCGTGCGCGGCGAGGAAACGCCGGGCGATCTCGGGCAGGGCACGCTCAGGGTCCTGTTCCGTCAACCCCGGCAACCAGCTCGCCGGGCGCGTGAAACTGACGTGGCGGACGCGGTTGGGGGCGAAGCACAGCTGCCCGCGGAAGGACACCGGCTTGAGCAGCGCGCCCCAGCTCTCCCGCAGCTTCTCCCCCAGGGCCGGTGACCCGGTGCGGGCGGCGACCTCGTCGGCCAGCTCCTCCCGGGTCAGCTCCCGCCCGTCCAGGACGTCGGCGACCGCGGCGACGAGCTGCTCGAGCTCGTCGGGAGTGACACCGAAGTGCCGGAACCACACCGGCCTGAGGTAGTGCCGGTAGGTGCGCAGCCCGGCCTGCCACAACGGGAGATCGGCCGCCGGCAGCAGGTGCAGTGTTCCCCGCATCGCCCAGAGCTTCACCAGGGTGCGGTCCTGCCACAGCGCCCGCCTCACCGTGTCGGCCGCCACCCCCTCCACCCTGGCCCACAGGGCGAGTTCGGCCGAGCTCATCAGCTGGGCGTGCAGGCCGGTGATCCGGCCGACCACCTCCAGGGCGGCGTCGGCCGGTGCGCGCTCGTGCAACTGGTGCCGCCGCGCCCGCCACGCCACCACCCGGTCCCAGGACAGACACTCCACCACCCCGCCTTCCTAACAGCCCGGACCGACAACGGCGAGGCAGCGCCGGCCGTCCTCCGCCCGGGGGACGACACTCTCGTCACCCGCGCTCTCACCCAGGGTCACCTAGACTGGGGCGGTGACTGCCGCCGCACCGCGGCCGCGACGACGGCGCCGGACGGTGATCCCGGCGGAGGTGCGCAACCTGCCCGCCCTTCCCGGGCCGCCCGACGACGCCGCACCGGCCGAGCACGTCCGGGCGCTGCTGGACACGCAGCTCCGGCTCCTGGTCGCCCACGACGAGGGCACCCGGGCCGGGGCCGATCCCGAGGACCTGCACCGGATGCGGGTCGCCGTGCGGCGGATACGGGCGGTGCTGCGGGCCGCCCATCCGGTGCTCGCCCCGGACTGGGGCGACGAGCTGCGCACCGAGCTCGGCTGGCTGGGCCGTGCCCTGGGACCGGTCCGGGACCTGGACGTGCTGCTGGAACACCTGCGTGTCCTCGTCGACGACCTTCCCGAGGCGGAACGCGCCGCGGCCGAGCGGCTCCTGGCCGGACTGGCTGCCGAGCGGGAGCAGGCCAGGGAACACATGCTGACCGCCCTGTCCGACAGGCGGTATCCGGCCCTGCTGCGTCGACTCGCCGCCGCGGTCCGGGAACCGCTGCCGGGCCCGGAGGACGGCGACGGCCCGGACCTGACCGGGCTGGTCCGACGGCAGTACCGCGCACTGCGCCGACGTGCGACCGCGCTGGCCCGGGACCCCGCCGGGGCCGAGGACGACGAACTGCACCGGATCCGGATCGCGAGCAAGCGTCTGCGCTACGTCGCGGAACTGGCCACCCCGGTCATGGGCAAGCGGGCCGCGAAACTGGCCAGGGCGGCCCGGAGGTTGCAGGACCTGCTGGGCGAGCACCAGGACGCCGTGGTGGCCGAGCAACACCTCCGCCGGCTGGTCACCGATCCGGAGCGTGTCGACCCGGCCGACCCCCTGGTCGCGTTCGTCGCCGGTCGGTTGGTGGAACAGGAGCGTGCCCGCCGGGCCACCTGCCGGGAGCGCTGGTGGCGGGCCTGGCGGAAGGTGGACCGCCGCGCCCGCCGTGTCTGAGGACGTCACCGGGTTCGGCGTAGGAAGCACCCGGCGAGGCGGGCCGGGGCTACTCGTGTCCGGTGAGGCGTGCGGCCGCCGCGGCGATCCGCTCGTCGGTCGCGGTCAGCGCGATCCGCACGTGCCGACCGCCCGCCGGGCCGTAGAACGTGCCCGGTGCGGCCAGGATGCCGCGTTCGGCCAGCCAGGACACGGTCTCCCAGGCGTCCTCGCCCCGGGTCGCCCACAGGTAGAGACCGGCCTCGGAGTGGTCGACGGTGAACCCGGCGGCCTCCAGGGCCGGACGCAGCACCTCACGCCGTGCCCGGTACCGGGCCCGTTGCTCGGCCACGTGCCCGTCGTCGGTCGACGCGACGGTCACCGCCTCCTGCACCGGGCGCGGCACGATCATCCCGGCGTGCTTGCGCACGTGCAGCAACCGGGCGACCAGGGCGGGGTCGCCGGTGACGAACCCGGCACGGTACCCGGCCAGGTTGGACGACTTGGACAGCGAGTGGACCGCGAGCAGGCCGTCGAAACGTCCCCCACACACCTCGGGGTGCAGCACCGACACCGGCTCCGCCTCCCAGCCCAGGGCCAGGTAGCACTCGTCCGAGGCCACCACCGCGCCGATCTCCCGTGCCGCGGTCACCGCCTCGGCCAGCGCCGCAGCCGACAGCACCCGCCCGGTCGGGTTGGACGGCGAGTTCAACCACAGCAACCTGGTCCCCGGCGGAGGCCGCTCACCGTCCGCCAGGCGCACCACCTCGGCCCCGGCCAGCCGCGCCCCCACCTCGTAGGTGGGGTAGGCCAGTGCGGGGATCGCCACCACGTCACCGGGCCGCACCCCGAGCAGCACCGGAAGCCAGGCAACGAGTTCCTTGGAACCGATGGTGGGCAGTACGGCGTCCGGGTCCAGACCGGTCACCCCGTACCGACGCTCCATGGAGTCCACGACGGCTCGGCGCAGCTCGGGGGTGCCGTGCGTCTGGGGGTAACCGGGCCGGTCGGCGACGGACCCCAGGGCCCGACGGATCACCTCCGGCACGGGGTCGACCGGGGTGCCCACCGACAGGTCGACCACGCCACCCGGGTGCTGACGCGCGCGGGCGGCGTGGTCGGCCAGCGTGTCCCAGGGGAAGTCCGGCAGTCGCGGCTCCCCCGGGCGAGTCATCTCGGTGGTGCTCACTCGCCCTGGGGCGGCAGGTCGCGGATGAACTGCGGGTCGGCGCTGACCTTGCCCACCTTCGAGGCACCGCCCGGAGAACCGAGCTCGGCGAAGAAGTCGGCGTTGGCCTTCACGTACTCCCGCCACTGGTCGGGGACGTCGTCCTCGTAGTAGATCGCCTCGACCGGGCAGACCGGTTCGCACGCGCCGCAGTCGACACACTCGTCGGGGTGGATGTAGAGCATCCGGTCCCCCTCGTAGATGCAGTCAACAGGGCACTCCTCGATGCACGCCTTGTCGAGCACGTCGACGCAGGGCTCGGCGATCACGTAGGTCACGACGGCTCTCCTGCTCCTCGTACGGTCCAGCCACCGGGGCCGGAGGTGTTGTACGCCTCATCCCGTGGCAGGCGACAGTATCCCTCGTGTACCCGCCACATCTGCAGGCGGTGTCCCTCCTGCCCGGAAGCTTGCCCCACCTCGCTGGAACCGGAACCGGGAGATCGCTGGTAAAACACTCGTGACACCGCCGCCCGACCAGGTGAGATATCCGCCACACTCAGTATGGCGACACCGGTGACCGGGTGGCGGGCACCGGGCGTGCCCCGCCGGAGCGGGCCCCTCCACCGGGTCGGGTCATCGCCCGTGGGGTCCCCGGCCGCGGGAGGGGCCGTGCGTCAGCCGGCGGTCCGTCCAGCCGTCGGAGGACGCGCGGTGATCCAGGCCACGCCCTGACGGGCGGCGCGGCGCAGTGCGCTCCGCTCCCCCAGGTAGTCGCCGATCATCCCGACACCGGGCAGGGCGCCGAGCACCTGGTGGTGGAGGCGGCCCTGCGGCCGCCGTCCCAGCTCGTCCTCCAGCGACCACAGCGCCCGGCCCAACCGCCACACGGTCCGGGCGACCGCGCGGAGCGTGACCCGACCGTGCCGCCGCCGCGACTCGGTCAGCTCGCCGGCCAGCTCCGCGGTGCGCCTGTCGTCCTCGTCCCGGGAGCTGCCCGCCGCGGGCCGGACGGCCAGTTCGGGGGTGATGTCCCGCTGGAACAGCACGGCGGCCAGCAGCCGCACCCGCTCGGCCTCGTCCACCCCGTACTCCCCGGCCACGGCACACAGCACCAGGCCCTGACCCGCGGCGCCCAGCGCGTCCTGGATCGGCAGTCGGTCGGCCAGTGCCCCACCGATCCCGGGGACGGCGGCGAGCAGGGCGGTGACCCTGCCGACCCGGTTCACCCACCAGTCGGTGCGCTGCCCGATGTCCATCACCGCCCAGGCCGCCGTGCCCGGCACCCGCATCCGGGCCAGCCGGTCGAGCAGCCGATCCACCGTGCGACGGTCGGCGTCCTCGGGCAGCTCCTCCCCGGCCGACCGGCCCCGCAGCCCGAGGAAGTCGGCCTCGCGCAGCGCGTCCAACACCGGGCTGGTCGCCCGGACGAACGGCCGCAGCACGCGCACCACGTCGCGATCGGTGATCGCCTCGCTCATCGGCTCCTCACCGGCCCGGTCACGGCGCCGCGTCCTCCCGGTCCCGCTCGCCCGCCTCGGGAGGCCGTCCCATCAGCGCGCCGAGGGCCACGGCCGCCGGGAAGGCCCCCGCCCCGAGCAGCAACAGCAGCCGCCAGTCGGGGATCAGGACGATGTCGCCGCCGGGACCGGCCAGGCCGATGACCACCAGTGCCACCAGCCACAGCAACAGGGGCAGCGCGGCCACCCCGACCCGCCCGGAGAAACGACCGGCGGCGCGCACCAGCAGCGGCATGGTCACCGCGGCCAGGACGGCGCTCACCGGCAACGGCCAGATCGCCGCCCCCTCCGGCAGCCACCCGTCCGGCAGCCCCAGGTCACCGACCCGCAGCGGGAGGAACAACAGCTCGATCGCGGCCAGCAGCACCGTGTCGAACAACAGGACGGCCAGCAGCAGCCGGTCACCCCTCACCGGCGCTCACCACTGCCCCGCCTGGTCCTGCCCGGCCTCGGCGAACACTCCGCTGAACAGCCCGCCGAACAGGTCATCCGCCACGCCCTCGGGGTCTCCCTTGGCCAACACGTAGTGCTCGGTGTTGAGCACGGGTTGGGCGATGCCGTTGGACAGGGCGAAGCTCGCCGCGCCGGCGCCGTTCTGCCACACGCTGATCTGGGTGGCGTGTGCCCGCATGGCGCTCAGCTTCGCGGCGAGGTGGGCGGACACGTCGATCGTGGTGGTGATCAGCGCGTCGTCGACAGTCGGCAGCTCACCGGGCTCGGGCAGCCGGAACGGAAGATCGGGCAACTGGGCCAGCTCCCGCAGTCCGGCCTCGACCGCGGAACGGGAGTGCACGGTGTAGAAGACCCGCTCCACGTCACGGACCTCCTCCACGGCGGCCATGGTGATCTCGTGGGCGCGGACGTGGTCGGGGTGCCCGTAACCACCGTCGGCGGCGTAGGTGACCAGGACCTGCGGCCTGACCTGCTGCATCACCTCCACCAGCGCGGCGACCTGCTCGTCGAAGTCGCCGGCTGCGAAGGCCCTGGGATGGCCGTTGGCCTTGGTGCCGGCCATACCGGAGTCGCGCCACCGCCCCATACCGCCGAGGAACCGGTGGTCGGCGACACCCAACGCGGCACAGGCCGAGCGCAACTCACCGATCCGGTAGCCGCCGAGCTGGTCGGCCTGGTCGACGGCAAGGCCGCGCAGCGGCTCGGGGATGATCTCGCCCTCCTCGCCGAGGGTGCAGGTGACCACCGTGACATGCACACCGTGGGCGGCGTAGCGGGCGATCGTGCCGCCGTCGCAGAGCGTTTCGTCGTCCGGATGCGCGTGGACCAGCATCAACCGTGGTGGTGCCGTCAGTGTCACCCGGCCAGCGTAGAGCCTCACCGATCCCTCATGGCACGCGCGGGTTGAACCGGACAACCCGGTTCAACCCGCGCGTGATCCTGACGCGATCCGGTGATCAGAGAACCTTGCGCACCTCGGGGAAGTGGCAGGCCGAGAGGGTGCCGCCCACGCGCTGCTCGAGCTTGGGCTCCTCCTTGGCGCAGATCTCCTGTGCCTTCCAGCACCGGGTGCGGAACCGGCACCCCGACGGCGGGTTGACCGGGCTGGGCACGTCACCGCTGAGCACGATCCGCTGCCGCTGCCGCTCCCGCTTGGGGTCCGGCTCCGGCACGGCGGACAGCAGCGCCTGGGTGTAGGGGTGGGTGGGCCGCTCGTAGATGTCGTCCCGGGGGCCGATCTCCACGATCTTGCCCAGGTACATCACCGCCACCCGGTCGGAGATGTGCTGCACCACGGACAGGTCGTGCGCCACGAACAGGTAGGCCAGACCCAGCCGCTCCTGCAGCTCCTCCAACAGGTTGATCACACCGGCCTGCACCGACACGTCCAACGCGGACACCGGCTCGTCCAGCACGACCAGCTTGGGCTCCAGGGCCAGCGCCCGGGCGATGCCGATGCGCTGCCGCTGACCGCCGGAGAACTCGTGCGGGTAGCGGTTGCGGTGCTCGGGGTTCAGCCCCACCAGCTCCAGCAGCGAGTCGACCTTCTGCTGGATCTCCCGGGCGTTGCCGATCCGGTGGATGCGCAGCGGCTCGGCGACGATGTCGTTGACCTGCCAGCGCGGGTTGAGCGACGCGTACGGGTCCTGGAACACGAGCTGCATGTCCCGACGGACGGGTCGCATCTCCTTGGCGGAGAGCTTGGTCAGCTCCTTGCCCTGGAACCGCACCGACCCGGACGTCGGCTTGTGCAGCTGCAGGATGGCCCGGCCGGTGGTGGACTTGCCGCACCCGGACTCCCCGACCAGACCGAGGGTCTCCCCGGCGGCGAGATCGAACGAGACGCCCGAGACGGCGTGCACGTGACCGACGGTGCGCGGGATGATGCCGCCACCGCGGACCGGGAAGGTCTTCACCAGGTCACGGACCTGGAGCAGCGGCTCGGTGGCCTTCTCGGCCTCGACCTCCAGCCGCTGGGTGGTCCCACTGTCTACGGTCATCGGGTCTGGCTCTCCTCGACGTCCTGGGCGGCCTGCTCAACCTCCGTGACCGGGGCCGACGGGTCGGCCGAGGTGATCGAGGCCGGGTTCTCCACGGTGCCGATCTCGGACCGGGCGAAGAACTGCTGCGGATTGGCGGACTCGGCCAGCAGCTCCCAGCGGATGCACCGCGTGGTGTGACCGGCGCTGACCTCCACCAGCTGCGGTTCGGCGGCCCGACAGTCGTCGACGGCCAGGGGGCAACGTGGACCGAACGCACAACCGGGCGGCAGGTTCAGCAGGGACGGCGGAGCACCCTTGATCGGGGTGAGCCGCTTGCCGATCGACTCCGGGTTGGGCACCGAGCCGAGCAGCCCCACGGTGTAGGGCATGCGCGGCGACTCGAAGATCTCCTCGACGTCGGCGCTCTCGACCACGGTGCCGCCGTACATCACCTGCACCCGGTCGGCCATCCCCGCGACCACACCCAGGTCATGGGTGATGATCATGATGGCGGTGCCGGTCTCCTCCCGGATGCGCAGCAGCATCTCCAGGATCTGTGCCTGCACCGTCACGTCCAGGGCCGTGGTCGGCTCGTCGGCGATGATCAGATCCGGGTTGTTGATGATCGCCATGGCGATGATCGCCCGCTGGCGCATACCGCCGGAGAACTCGTGCGGGTACTGCTTGGCCCGCCGGTCCGGCTGCGGGATACCGACCATCTCCAGGGCCTCGACCGCCTTGGCGAACGCGGCCTTCTTCGACACGTCGTGGTGGGCCCGGTACGCCTCGGCCAGCTGCCAGCCGACCGTGTAGACCGGGTTCAGCGACGTCATCGGGTCCTGGAAGACCATGGCGATGTCGTTGCCCCGGATGCGCTCCAACCTGCGCTGCGGCAGCCCGACGATCTCGGTGTCCTTGAACCTGATGGAGCCGGTGATCTTCGCGGTCTTGGGCAGCAGACCCATGATCGCCATGGAGGACACCGACTTGCCGGAGCCGGACTCACCGACGATGCCGAGCACCTCGCCGCGGCGCAGTTCGAAGGACACCCCGCGCACCGCGTGCACCACGCCGTCCTCGGTGGGGAAGTCCACCGAGAGGTCACTCACCGTGAGCAGCTTCTCCGTCCCTGCCATCACGCACGCACCTTCGTCTGCCGCGGGTCGAACGCGTCGCGCAGCCCGTCCCCGATGAAGTTGATGGTCAGCGAGATCAGCACGATCACGGTGAAGGGCGCCCAGAACAGCCAGGGCCGGGTGAGGAACTGCGAGTAGTTCTGGTTGATCACCAGACCCAGCGAGGTGTCCGGAAGCTGCACACCCAGGCCGATGAAGGACAGCGCCGCCTCGGCCAGCACCGCGGTCGCCACCGCCAGGGTGGCGTTGACCGTGATGATGCCGGTCAGGTTGGGCAGGATGTGGCTGAACACGATCCGGGTGTTGCTGGCGCCCAGCGCCCGGGCGGCCTCGACGAACTCCCGCTCGGACAGCGACAGCGTCTGACCGCGGTTGATACGGGCGACCTGCATCCAGCTGAACAGGCCCAGCGCGATGGCCACCAGGTACCAGCTGCCGCCGAAGGCGTTGGACGCGACGGCGACCAGGGCCAGCTGCGGCACGATCAGCATGAGGTCGACCAGCCGCATGACCAGGGTGTCCACCACGCCGCGCAGCAGGCCGGCGACGGCACCCAGGGTCACACCGATCACGGTGGCCATGACCGCGACCACCACGGCGATCAACAGCGAGTACTGGGTACCCCGCACGACCAGGGCGAGCATGTCGCGGCCGATCTGGTCGGTGCCCAACGGGTGGTCCGCACTGGGCGGGGCGAACGACCGGCCACCGGTGTAGGTGTGGTCGTACTTCCAGAACAGCGGGATGACCAGGGCGGCCAGCACGATCAGGCCCAGCACGCTCAGGCTGATCATGGCCAGCCGGTGGCGCACGAAACGACGCAGGATGGTCTGCCACTGCTTGCGGGCGGCCGTACCGAACTCGTGGCTGGACGGCGCCGCGGATTCCCCATCCGGGGTGGTGACGGTGGTCTGCAAGTCAGCCAAGGCGGATCCTCGGGTCCAGGAAGCCGTACAGGATGTCGGCGAGGAGGTTGAAGCACACGGTCAGCACAGCGGTGATCATCAACCAGCCCATCAGCATGGGCGGGTCGTACTGATCGACGGCGTTCACCAGCACGGTGCCCATACCGTTCCAGCCGAACACACGCTCGGTGACGATCGCGCCGCCGAGAATGCCTCCGAAGTTCAGCGAGGCCAGCGTGGTCACCGGGATCAGCGCGTTGCGGAAGGCGTGCCGGAAGATGACCCGGGCCGAGCTGAGACCCTTGGCCCGCGCGGTGCGCACGTAGTCGGCGCCCAGCGTCTCCAGCATGGACGCGCGCTGGAACCGGCTGTAGGCCGCGAAGCTGATCATCATCAGGGTCAGCGTCGGCAGCAGGTAGGTGCCGGTGTACTGGTGGATCTGGTCGAACAGGTCGCCCTGGTAGCCCCTGGCCGGCGGCCCCGCGGTGGTCAGCCAGCGGTCGAAGCCCATGCTGACCAGCAGGTTGTTGAACTGGATGCCGTAGGTCTTGAGCACGATCGCCACACAGAAGACCGGCATCGAGAACAGGACGAACGCGGCCGTGGTGGCGATGTAGTCGAAGATCGAGTACTGCCGCACCGCGGCGTACACGCCCACGATGACGCCGAGGATGATCGCCAGGATCTCGGCGCCGATGACCAGGCGGAAGGTCACCCAGAAGGCCCGGGTCACGTGCTCGAACACGTCGGTGCGCGCCTGCCCCAGCGCGACACTGGTGCCCCAGTCACCCTGGACGAAGTTCACCAGCCAGGTCCAGTAACGCTCCAGGACGGGCTTGTCCAGACCCAGCTGGGCGGCAGCGTTGGCGATATCGGCTTCGGTGACACCGGGACGGGCCCTCATCTCGGCGAGCGGGTCGCCGGCAGTGGCGACCATCAGGTACGCCAGGAAGGACCCGATACCCAGGATAGGAATCGAGATCAGGATTCGACGGATGATGTAGCGGATCACGGTGTCTTCCTCGCGACGAGTGCCGGGGTCACCCGGTGGTCTGCCGGCTGCTTCCCCCGCTCACCACGGGGTTCGCATCGCCCGGCGCAAGCCGGGGCGAGCCGTCCGGCTTGTGGCCGAACGACTCACCCCGGTCCTGCTGTCAGGCGACACAGGTCAGCTGACCTGCCACTCCCAGGCGTTCCAGGTGACACCGTTGGAGCCCTGGTAGGTCACCTTGTCCACCTTGTCCGAGTACGCCCACATGTTGGGCAGCTGGAACAGCGGCAGCGTCGCGATCTCCTCGGCCAGCGCCTTGTCCACGGTCTGCAGGAGCTCGATCCGCTTGGCCTCGTCGAACTCCGAGTCCACCTTCGGCAGCTCGGCGTCGACGGTGGCGTTGGACACGCCCTGCCAGTTCTGGCCGCCACCGGTGATGTAGATCGACTTCTTCGACGACTTGAACGGCGTGCCGACCCAGGCGAACAGCGCCACGTCGTAGTCACCCTGGCTGACCCGGGTGTCGAGGAAGTTCGGGTCGGTGTCGTCCTGGATGTCGATACCGGCCTTACGGCAGGACGACATGATCAGGGCGACGGTCTGCTGGCGCCGCGGGATGTCGGTGTGGCTGATCCGGAAGGACAGCCGCTTGCCGTCCTTGACGAAGATCCCGTCCGAGCCCAGGGTCCAGCCGGCCGCCTCGAGGGTCTTCTTGGCCTCGTCGGGGTTGGCGACCATCAGGCTGGAGTAGTTGTCCTGGTAGCCCTCCTCCTGCGGGAGGAACATGATGCTGCCCAGCGGCTTGGCCTCCGGGTCGACACCACGGACCAGCTTCTCCACGATCTCGTTGCGGTCGATGCACTGCGCGAAGGCCTTGCGGACCGCCGGGTCCTGGAACAGCGGGTTCTTGAAGTTCAGGTCCAGGTGCTCGAAGGTCAGGCCACCGCCGGCCTCGTACTTCACGCCCTGGGCGGACAGCGCACGCAGCTGGTCGGCGACCGACGGGTCGGCCTGCGGCGCGATCACGTGCAGCTCCTGGTTCTCCAGGGACTGCTTCTGGGCGGTCGGGTCGGCGATGCTGCGCATCACGATGCGCTCGGGGCCACCCGGCTTGCCGATCCAGTTCGGGTTACGCACCAGGGTGACCGACTGGCCCTGCTGCCAGCTTTCGATCTTGTAGGGGCCGGAGGCCGGCATCAGCTCGGGCTTGAACCCGTTCCACGCGGTGTTCCAGAAGTCCGCGACCTTCTGCAGCTCCTCGGCCGGGGAGTCCGGGGTGACCTTGGTGATGTCGGCGACACCGGTCTCCTTCTCCAGGATGTGCGCCGGCAGGATCGCGCCCTGGATGTACAGGCTCTGGTAGTCGGCGAACTTCTCGGAGTAGGTGTTGACGAAGGTCAGGTCGTCCTTGCACTCCGCGGTGACCAGCTCGTAACCGGTGGTGCTGGCCGGGGCGAAGTACCGAGACGGGTTGCCGTTCTCGTCGGTGATCGGGTTGCCCGAGGCGTCCTTCTTGACCGCCTTGCCGCTCTGCGCCAGCCAGGACAGGTAGAAGTCGTCGCAGTCCCAGGCCTCGCCGTCGGACCACTTGACGCCCGGCTTGATCTTGTAGGTGACGACCTGCGGGTCCTCCGAGGTCAGGGTGACCTCTTCCATGACGTCCTTGTTGAGCATGACCTGCAGCTTGTCGTCGACCACGAACGGTTCGGTGAGAACCATGTTCGTGACCAGGGTGTTGTTGAAGTTGTTGGCGTCCGCGGCCTGGTTGTTGTACGCCGTGTACGGGGCGTCGTGCCCGACGACCACCTCGCCGCCGGCCGGGACCTCGGGGGCGTTGTAGGTGCCGTCCCCGTTGTCGCCCTTGGCTCCGGTGCGGCTGCCGCCCTGGCTCGTCCCGGTGTCCCCGCCCTCACCGCCACCGCCACCGCATGCGCCGAGCACAAGCGCGGCACCGGTGAGCAGCGCGAGCGCGGAGACGGTCTTCGATCTCCTCATCGACACGTGCCCTCCTAGCACTGGGTCGTAGACCGCGGTCAGCGGTTCCAACCCGAACCACCTGACAGGCGGACACCTGGTCCGCGCGTCGAAGGTGAACGGTATGAAGGGCATCCACCGGGGGTCACGAGGCTGCGTCCGATCGTGACCAAAGGGTGACACGGAAGTCGCGACGCGCTACCGCCTCGTTACCGAACGGAAGCGTTCGAATATCGAACGACCTGGGTGCCCAGCCTGATACTCACAGGCAAGGGGCATTCGGTCAAACTTTCTCACACGCTGGTACTCCGCACCAGATCACCCCCACCACCCGACGCTCACCGCTGGACCTTCCGCCACTCGGCAGCTCCGCCGAAGGGACCGGTGAACGGTGCCCCCGCCGTCACCCCCTGCACCTCGGACCGGGTGACCAGGACGTCGGTGAGCTGGAACAGCGGCACGGCCACCGCCTGCTGCCACAGCGCCGGCTCCACCACCGCGAGCGCCTCCTCCAGCAGCATCCGCCCGGTCAGCGCCGCGTCGATGGTCGGCTGCAGCGTCGGGGCGCAGAACCCGGCGAGGTTCGGCCGCCCCGGCTCCGCCGGGTCGTCCCCCTCGGGGGGGCAACCGTACTGGGAGGCCAGCACGGTGGCCGGGTCACCCGCGACCGGCATCGGCACCACCGCCAGGTCCACCGAGACCGCCGCGGTGCCCGGGCTCCCCACCGACGAACCGGCCAGCAGCTCGTCGAACAACTCGTCCGGAGTGGGAGTGACCAGGGTGACCGCGATCCCCGCCGCGATGAGCTGCTGCCGCACCAGCTGGGCCAGCTCCTGGTAGGGCTCCTGCCCGGCGGGAGCGGCCACCACCAGGCTCAGCGGCTGCCCGTCCCGCATCCACCCCGCGGCGGTGCGGGTGTAACCGGCCTCGGTGAGCAACTGCTCCGTCAGTGCCGGGTCGGGCTGGGCGGGCGGGCCGGACTGCGGCGCGGTCGACCGGTACCCCGGCCGGGACGGGGCGAGCACGTGCGCGTCGGCCACGTACTCGACGGACGGACCACCTCCGGTGCCCGCGGCGACGAGGGCGGCACGGTCCAGCGCCGCCACCACGGCCGCCCGCACCCGCTGGTCGGCCATCCGCGGGCTCTCCGGGCGGAGCAGGAGCTGCACCACCGTGCCCCGCGGCACGGTGGTGATCTCCACCGGGGCGGGCCGGGAACCGTCGGCCGGGGTGGTGCCCGCCTGCGCGGCCGGCTCGCCCGACGTGGTCGGCCCGCCGGCGCCGGTGGCGGTCGGCTCCACCGGTGTGGTCACGGAGCTCGTCGGGGGCTGGCTCGCCTCGGTGACCAGCTCCCGCAGCATCCCCATGGCGATGGAGTCCGCCTGCAGCAGGGCGAGTTGGGTGTCCCCACTGCGCAGCGCCGAGACCAGTGCGGCGTTCTCGCCCGAGCGCAGCACGATCTGGTCCACCACCGCGGGCTTGGCCCAGTACCGGTCGTTGCGCTCCAGCACGATCTCACCGCGCGCGCGGTCCAGCTGCTTGACCGCGAACGGGCCGCCCGAGGCGGGGTAGGCGTCGTCCATCGCGTTCGCCCACCCGCCCGGGGCGTCCTTGAGCAGGTGCGCGGGCAGCAGGTCGTTGAACAGCGTCCGCCACGCCGGGTAGGGCTCGCGGAAGACCACCTCGACCGTCTTGCCGCCGTCCCGCGAGTTCACCGTCTCGATCAACCGGTAGCCGGCCGGATTGATCACCCCGGGTTCCGAGCGCATCCGCTCCCACAGGTAGACGAAGTCCTCGGCAGCGATCGGGGCGCTGTCCGACCAGGAGGCGTCCTGCCGCAGCACGTAGGTAACGGTGTACGGCTCGGTCCGGGTCACCTCGGCCGACACGGCCAGCGTCCGGTCGAGCTGCAGACTGCCGTCAGGGGCGGGACGGAACACCGAGGGCAGCATCAGCTCGGCGAGCAGTGCGCTGGTGCGGTTGTGGTCGGCCAGTCGGTGCGGGTTGAGTCCACCGGACAGGGTGTCCACGCCGACGACGATCTCGGTCGGGGCCGGCGCCCTGGTGGGGGTGGACACCGAGGGCGGCGAGGTGACGATGGGAGGCGGCGGGGTGTTGCTGCACCCCACCAGGGCGGCCATGGTGGTGATCGCCCCGGCCAGGAGCGCCGACGTACGCCGGACCGAACCGGCCGAACGGGCGAACCAGCCCACGCGACGACCTCCCTGAACGATGACGACGTCGATGCTGACGGCGGCAGGACGGAACGGACGACCCCATGACGGCGGGTCGGACAACGACGGGTAACGAGGTTGCCAGACGCCGTCCGGCCCTACGCACCGGGTCCGTACGGCAGACGTGCAAGCCCTCCGGTTGGTTCCTCACCACCATGAACCGTTCCGGCCGTCCGCCGGGCACAGCTTCCGGTCTGGCTCACTCCCACCGACCGCTTCTCCCACCGAGGTGTGACGGGACGACACCAGCATTGTCGTCACCCGGAAGGGCCCCGGTCTCGAACATGCGACGGACCGTTGCGAACGGGAACGCCCGTGCCGGAACGGCGGGCCGACACGGGTCCCCCTCGCGTCGATCGGCTCAGGCCTGACGGTTCCGCGCCTTGGCCCGCGCCTGCTCCCGCTTGCGGGCGGCGGCGTCCAGGACGACCTTGCGCACCCGCACCACGTTCGGCGCGACCTCGACGCACTCGTCGGCGGCGCAGAACTCCAGCGCCTCCTCCAGGCTGAGGGTCCGCGGCCGGGCCAGCCGCTCCAACTCCTCACCGGTGGACGAACGCATGTTCGTCAGCTTCTTCTCCCGGCACACGTTGACGTCGAGGTCCTCGGCCCGCGGGCTCTCCCCCACGACCATGCCCTCGTAGACCTCGGTGCCCGGTTCCACGAAGAACGTGCCGCGGTCGGCGAGCTGCAGCAACGCGTAGGAGGTCACCGCACCGGCCCGGTCGGCCACCAGCGAACCGGTCCTGCGGGTGCGCAGCTCCCCCACCCACGGCTGGTAGCTGTCGAACACGTGGTGCGCGATTCCGGTGCCGCGGGTCTCGGTGAGGAACTCGGTACGGAAACCGATCAGCCCGCGAGCCGGCACGACGAACTCCAGCCGCAGCCGACCGGTGCCGTGCCCACCCATGTGCTCCATACGTCCCTTGCGGGCGGCCATGAGCTGGGTGACCGCCCCCAGGTACTCCTCCGGAACGTCGACGGTCAGCCGCTCGAACGGCTCGCACAGGCGACCGTCGATCATCTTCGTGACCACCTGCGGCTTGCCCACCGTCAGCTCGAAGCCCTCACGGCGCATGGTCTCCACCAGCACCGCCAGGGCCAGCTCGCCCCGGCCCTGCACCTCCCAGGCG
>DATCJU010000170.1:0-20972 GCA_036562635.1 Pseudonocardiaceae bacterium | reverse complement strand
GGCACGTAGGCCATAGCCACGCTTCAGAGTCCGTACGCGGGGACGGCACCAGGATGTGACACAGCGTCTGAGGCGGGGCATCAGGTGCGGCCGCTTGGCCCCAGATAACGTGTCTGGCTCCGCCGTAGGGACACCAGCGGTACGGGAGGGTGGTGGTCATCGTCCCCTCCCGACGACATACGGGCGCACGAGACGGACGTCGTCGACCACTACATCGGTGCGCTCGACAGGGAGCTCGTCGACCGGCACGAACCGCACGGTGTCGGCGATGTGGCCAGGGCGGCGCCGAGTGGGACCGGCGACCGGTCGACCAGAGCGCTGATCGGGACGTCGACCGGGGCGCACGTGGTGGCGCCCGGTTGGGGGCCCATCGGGCAGGGCGCACCACAGGGCGACCGCGCCGAGGACGGTCCCGAAGAGGACGACTAAGGCAGTGAGAGGCAGGCTCACGGCGCCTCCAACGACACACAGTGCCGAAAGTGATACTGACCGCTACGATCGAAGCCATGCTCTCGTTTCGAAACAAAATCTGAACAGCCTCCAGATGGGTGATGTTTCGAACAGAATCACTCGGTAGGGTTTGTTACATGGCTGAAACTGCCGGCACACCCCGACTTCGCGCACTTGGCGCCGCGCTGCGCAGGGCACGCGAAGCCGCCGGGCTGACGATGCGCGAGCTGAGCAGCCGTGTGGGTATCCCCTACGCGAACATCAGCTTCTGGGAGAACGCTAGGAGAGTTCCCCGCGTCGAGGACGTGGCCACCCTGCTCACCGCACTGGGCGTGCCCGCCGATGAGCGCGAGCGCCTGCTCGACCTGGCTCGTGGTGCCGCTGACAAAAACTGGTTGGCGACCGGTTTCGTGGGAGCTTCACCGCAGCTAGCCGGGGTGATGGAATGCGAGCGCATCGCCGCCGAGATCGTCGACTGGTCGCCGCTGCTCATCCCCGGTCTGTTGCAGGTCGGCGATTACGCTCGCACGATCCTCAGCGACACCAACGAACCCGCCGGCACCATCGAAGCGCGCGTCGCACTGCGCCTGGCCCGCCGCGAAGTGCTGCTGCGCCGTACTCCACCGCCACCGCACCTAGTCGCACTGATCGGCGAGGCGGCTCTACGCACCCCCATCGGCGGACCAGAGGTGATGGCAGACCAGCTCCGCCACGTCCTGCAGATGAGCGAGCGGGACAACATCACCGTGCGGATCGTGCCGTTCTCGGCTGGCTGGCACACAGGCCTCGCCGGCATGTTCGTGCTCTATGTCTTCGAGGACATGCCCTCGACGGTGCATCTGGAGCACCATCGTTCCGGGGTGTTTCTCGATGACGACGGCGATGTAGCCGCCTACCAGGAAGTGGCGGATACGATCCGTCAGCTGGCGATGAGCCCAGAGGAGTCAGCCGAGCTCATCACCGCGACCCTCAAGGAATGGGAGGCAGCATGACCGTACCGGGGACGTGGCGCAAGTCCAGCTACAGCGCCCAGGAGAGCAACTGCGTGGAAGTGGCACCGTCGACCTCCGGCGCGGCGGTGCGTGACTCGAAGAACCCGGCCGGCGGGTACTTCACCGTCGACCGGCCGCAGTGGACCGCGTTCATCGGCGCGGTGAAGGCTGGCCGGCTCGACCTGCCGCGCTGATACGCGAGGAGCCCGCCCGATCCGTGCTCGGGCGGGCTCCCCCGTTTCCGCAGGTTAGGCCAGCGGAAACGTAATGCGTGCTCTAGGAACCCTGACGTTCGACTGGGTGGAGAAGCAGGAGGCCTGACGATCGTGTGGGCTCGCCGGCGGTCCCGGGTTCGATCCCGGCCGCCGGCGAGCCCGAGCGGTACCGGCTCCCGCACCGGTGGGACACGCACTGCCGCCGCACCACCGGAGGGGGCACGCGATCATCGACACCGACACTCGGATCAACGGCACCACACGGGTGCGTCCGGAAGGCCGCGGCAGGGGCGAGGGGCACGGCAGCCGCGGAGCCGGTACCGCACGATCACCTGCCCTCGATGCCGTGACCGGAAACGGCCACGGCGGGCACGTCTCATCGACCGCTCATGCGTCGCCGCAACACCACCACCCCGACCGTGCCCGCGGCGGCCACCAGGGCGGCCACGGTGAGCAGCACCTCCTGCCGGTCGATGCCGGTCCGCTCGTCGGCACCGGCGACGTCACCCGCACCGGCCTCCACCGCGCCGCGTGGTGCGACCAGGGCCTGCATCGGCTCGGTGGTCGGGGGCGGCGCGACACCACCCGGCCCGTCCTGGCCCACCACGGTGAACGTGGTCCGGACCGTCTGGCCTCCGCAGGTGAACGTGACCACGTACTCGCCCGCCGCGGCGTCGGGCGCGACCCGGGTGGTGCCGTGGAGCGCCCACGGCTGGTGCCCCTCACGGTTCCGGGTCAGCTCGGCCGGAGCCAGCACCGGGGACTGCGCCTGGCTCCACTCCCCGGCCTCGCAGGCGGCCTGGACGGCAACCGTGGTCCCCGGTCGGCCGGAGTCCGGGGTCAGTGTCAGCCACACCTGTGACGTCGGGTCGTCCGGTGCCGTCCCCGGTTCCCCGGTCGACACCGTCGCCGCGCCGTCCTGCTCCGGGCCCTGGGCGAGCGCCGGCGTGCCGAACCCGCCGAGCAGAGCACCGGTGAACACCGCCGCCACGGCGCCGGTCCTGAGCCCTCCCATTCCTTCCTCCCGCGGTCCGGACCAGGTGTGATCGGCCATGACGACCACCGAGCCGGTCCAGCTTCGTTCCGACGCCGCAAGGACGTCGAACCACGCTCCTCGGGTTGCCCGCTCCCACCGATCACCGTCACATTCCCCCCGATGAGGCGAATCCACTCGTCTGGGAGCAGTACAGCGCCGCACCGAGCGCACCTTCCGTCGCTCAGGACGATCGACCTTGCCGGGAAACCACTCCTGATATCACCGTTCCGAGCGAAAAACACGCCGATCTCTGTCACGAAGCGTGATGCGACTCCCTCGTCGGGGAAGGCCCGTGACGATCTCCCGTCCCTCCCCGCACCGGGCCGACCGCAGGAACGACGACGGCCCGGAAGGACGGTCCACGTCCTTCCGGGCCGCGACGATCACGAGCGGCGCCCCGGCCGCCGGGGCGCTCAGTCCAGGTCGTCGTGCCGCATGAGCTGGCGACCGGCCTCGGTGATCGAACCGGACATCGACGGGTACACCGAGAAGGTGTAGGCCAGGTCGTCGGCGGTCAGCTGGTTCTGCACCGCCAGCGCGATCGGCAGGATCAGCTCGCTGGCCGCCGGGGCCACCACGACACCACCGATGACCACACCGGTCGCCGGGCGGCAGAACAGCTTGACGAAGCCACGCCGCACCCCCTCCATCTTCGCCCGCGGATTGGTGGACAGCGGGAGCATCACGGTGCGGGCCGGCACCTCGCCGGAGTCGATGGCCTGCTGGCTGATGCCCACCGTGGCGATCTGGGGGTTGGTGAACACGTTCGCCGCGACCGTCCTCAACCGCAGCGGCTGCACCCCCTGGCCCAGGGCGTGCCACATCGCGATCCGTCCCTGCATCGCGGCCACCGAGGCCAGCAGCAGCACCCCGGTGCAGTCACCCGCCGCGTAGATACCGGGCACCGTGGTCCGGGACACCCGGTCCACCGGGATGTAGCCGCCACGCCCCAGCTCGACACCCACCTTCTCCAGGCCGATGTCACCGGTGTTCGGCACCGAACCCACGGTCATCAGCACGTGGCTGCCCGCCACGGTGCGGCCGTCCTGCAGGTGCACCAGCACCCCGTCGGCGGTCCGCTCCACCCGCTCGGCACGGGCGTGTTTGACCACCGTGGTGCCGCGCTCGGCGAACACCTCCTCCAGGACCGCCGCCGCGTCCGCGTCCTCGTGCGGCAGCACCCGGTCCCGGCTGGACACCAGCGTGACCTTGACCCCCATCTCGGTGTAGGCGGAGGCGAACTCCACACCGGTCACACCGGAACCCACCACCACCAGGTGCTCCGGCAGCTCGGTCAGGTCGTAGATCTGCCGCCAGGTCAGGATGCGCTCACCGTCCGGCTCGGCACCCGGCAGGATCCGCGGGGTGGCGCCGGTCGCGATCAGCACCACGTCCGCGGGCAGCACCTCCGTCCCGCCGTCGTTGAGGTCCACGGCGACCCGGTGCGTGGCCATGCCCGGGGCCTCGTCGCAGAAACGGGCCTTGCCGTTGAGGATGCGGACGCCCTCGCGCTGCAGCCGGGCCCGCACGTCGGCGGACTGGGCCAGCGCCAGCCCCTTGACCCGCCCGTGCACGACGGGGACCTGGACGGACACCTCCTCGTCCGCCGTGCGCATGCCCAGCTCCCCCGCGTCGCGGAACGCCGAACGAGCACCGGCGGAGGCGATGAACGTCTTCGACGGAACACAGTCGTAGAGCACGCACGCCCCGCCGAGACCGTCCTTCTCCACCACGGTGACATCGGCACCGTGCTGGGCAGCGACCAGCGCCGCCTCGTACCCGGCGGGACCGCCTCCCATGATCACGATGCGAGTCACGTGGTCCTCCTGCACACGCGTGGTCGACGGGCCCTGGTGCTCCAACCGTACGCGGTGAGTTCTTGACACTTCACAGGTGCCCGCCGGCTCGCGCGACACCAGGGAAAACGTCGGCGGAACACCTACATGGCTCATCTGGCCGGGATGTTCCCCCTCTCGTCCCTCCGGAATCGCTAGGCTGTGCTGCGTGCCGCTCTACGCCGCTTACGGGTCCAACATGGATCCCGCCCAGATGATGGAGCGTGCCCCGCACTCCCCCATGGTGGGCACGGGGTGGCTCGAGGGGTGGCGGCTGACGTTCGGCGGAGAGGACGTCGCCTGGGAGGGCGCTCTCTGCATGATCGTCGAAGACCCGGGGTCCCGGGTCTTCGTGGTGCTCTACGACGTCACCCCCGACGACGAGCGACGTCTGGACAGCTGGGAGGCCATCGAACTCGGTCTGCACAAGAAGATCCGCCTGCGGGTCCAGACCCTCGAGGGCTCGGCGCTGGCCTGGTTCTACGTCCTGAACGCCTACGAGGGCGGCCTGCCGTCGGCACGCTACCTGGGCGTGGTGGCGGACGCCGCGGAGGCGGCCGGCGCACCCGCCGACTACGTCCGGGACCTGCGCACCCGCCCCTGCAAGGCCCTCGGCGACTGACGCCGACCGGGACACCCCACGACGAAGGGGCGCCGCCCCGTCGGCGACGCCCCCTCGGCTCGGAACCTGCTCAGGCGCTCAGCGCGGCCAGTGCGGTGTGCACCATGACACGCACCCCCACGAGCAGGGCACGCTCGTCGATGTCGAACGTCGGCTGGTGCAGGTCCCGCTTCGGCCCCTCGCCCGGCCACACACCGAGCCGCGCGTAGGAGCCGGGGATGTGCTCCAGGTACCAGCCGAAGTCCTCCCCACCGGAGGACTGCTGGGTGCCGGCCAACGCGTCCTCCCCCAGGGCGGCCACGACACCGCTGCGCAGGATGCGGGTGCTCTCCCGGTCGTTGACCACCGGCGGAACACCGCGCCGGTGCTGCAGCTCCCAGCCCACCCCGGTGGGCGCCAGCAGCGAGGCCACCAGGTCGCGCACCAGCGGCTCCAGCTCGGTCCACACCTCGTGGTCCGCGGTGCGCAGGGTGCCACGCAGCACACCCTCCCGCGGCACCGCGTTCGGTGCCTCACCGGCACGCACCTGACCCCACACCAGCACGGTGCCGGAGCGCGGGTCCACCCGGCGGGACAGCAGTGCTGGCAGCCCGGTGACCACCGTGCC
Source organism: Pseudonocardiaceae bacterium (assembly GCA_036562635.1). Classification (GTDB taxonomy): domain Bacteria; phylum Actinomycetota; class Actinomycetes; order Mycobacteriales; family Pseudonocardiaceae; genus DATCJU01. The sequence continues at coordinate 15,215 of DATCJU010000170.1, read as the reverse complement.
CAGTGCGTAGACCAGGTCGGCGGTCAGGTGCGGACGCGAGGTGTGCCCACCGGGCGAGCTCAGCCGCAGCTCCAGCAGGTCGGCCGCCGAGGTGATGGCGCCGACCCGGGTGCCGATCCGCCCCACCTCCAGACGGGGGTCGCAGTGCAGCCCGAAGATGCGGTCCACCCCGTCCAGACCACCGGCGGCCAGCACGTCGAGCGCACCACCGGGCATGACCTCCTCGGCGGGCTGGAAGATCATCCGGACCCGGCCGGGCAGCTCCGGCGCCGAGGCCAGGGCCAGCGCCGCACCGAGCATGATCGTGGTGTGCGCGTCGTGGCCGCAGGCGTGGCAGGCACCCGGGTTCTGGGAGGCGAACGGCAGCCCGGTCCCCTCGGTCAACGGCAGGGCGTCGATGTCCGCGCGCAGGGCGACACAGGGACGACCCGTGCCGATGTCGCAGATCAGTCCGGTGCCTCCGGGGAGGACACGGGGACGCAGCCCGGCTTCGGTGAGCACGGCGGACAGGAACCGGGTGGTCTCGTACTCCTTGCGGGACAGCTCGGGGTGTGCGTGGATGTGTCGCCGCCAGCCCACCACGTCCGCAGCGTGCCGGGCCAGCCAGCCATCCAGCCAGGACGGCCCACGACCGGCTCCGAGATCCGCCACACCCGCAATGGTGCTGCCGCCAGCCGCGATCAGCGCGTCGGAGACGCCCGGGACGGTCCCGTTCTGGGGAACCGTCACCGTGGCGCCGGCGGACTCGGGCCGGGAGTCGAGCACGGTCACCGGGAACCTCCCACCGCGGAACGAGAACCACCGGAACCGGACGTCACCTCGGCCGCACCGGGCCGGGCCGCGCCGCTCGCCCCGTCCCGGCCGTCCACCGCGGCCCCGTTCGTCCGGGCCACGGCACGCTGGGCCACGCCGGCGGTCAGGCGTTCCCGCTGCTCGGCGTCGGTGGCCGCAGCCACCGCGGTCCAGGCCAGGGCCAGGGCCCCGTCGAGCACGGCACGGTCCGCCGAGGGCGTGACACAGGCAGCCGCGAACTCCGGCTGGTGGTTCACCGCGTCTCCGCAGTCGATCGAGATCGTCGGATGGATAGCAGGCAACGCACGGGTCACGTTGCCCATGTCGGTGCTGCCGACCGGGAAGGCCCGCTCCTCCTGGGGGCTCAGCGGCGTGCGCCCCAGCTGGGTGATGGCGGCCCGATAGGCATCGGCCAGCCACTGGTCGGGCACCAGGTCGGCGTACACCGGGGAGATCTGTACCACCTCGTGGGTGCACCCCGTGGCGATCGCCCCGGCCTCGAAGCAGGCCCGGATGCGGTTCTCCAGGCGCTGCAGTGAGTCGACGTCGGCGGCGCGCAGGTAGTACACCGCCGAGGTGCGGGCGGGCACGATGTTCGGTGCCGCACCCCCGCGTGTCACGATACCGTGCACCATCTGCCTCGGCTCGAAGTGCTGTCGAGCCAACCCGATCGCGACCTGGGCGACGGTGATCGCGTCCGCGGCGTTCACCCCCAGTTCCGGTGCGGCGGCGGCGTGCGACTCCCGCCCGGTGTAGCGCACTTCCAGGTCGGTGATGGCCAGGGACACGGGGGCGCAGGCGTCCTGCGGCGCGGGGTGCACCATCATCGCCATCGCGACGTCGTCGAAGACACCCCGCTCCAGCAGCGGGATCTTGCCCCCTCCGGTCTCCTCGGCCGGGGTGCCGACCAGCTTGACGGTGATGCCGAGCTGATCCGCGACGTCCCGCAACGCCAACGCCGCGCCGACCGAGGAGGCGGCGATGATGTTGTGCCCGCAGGCGTGTCCGACCTCGGGCAGCGCGTCGTACTCGGCACACAGCCCGACGACCAGCTCACCCGAGCCGAACACCGCGGTGAACGCCGTCTCCAGGCCCGCGCTGCCGCGCTCCACCGCGAACCCCTCCCGCTCCAGCAGGTCCGCGATCCGGGCCGCGCTGCGGTACTCCTGCCAGGACAGCTCCGGGTCGGCGTGGATGCTGTGCGAGAGCTCGACCAGGGTGTCGGCGTACCGTTCCACGGTCGCGCGACAACGCGCCTTCGGCTGATCCGGTGTGTTGTCCTCGTGCTTCCCCGCGTCGCTGCTCATCGCCGAACATCCTGCCGCACCGGATCCGGCCGACCCGCACCACGACCGGGGGCGGTCGGTCGTTCGGTCGGCCCGCTGCGCCGAGCGGCAGTTCGGTCTTCGGTCCCACCGATGACCGGTCCTCACCCCTGTTGACGGACCGCAAGAAACGACACACGCACGGTGAAAACCGGCCCGCACCACCCGAAGCCGGATGGTGCGGGCCGGTCGTCGCGGACTGTGGAGGTGTGCCGGGACGTCAGAAGCGGAAGTGGGACAGGTACTCGTAGCCGACGCGGGCGGTGTGCAGGGCGTCGGTGGGGGCGTCGTGCTCCACGATGTACTCGATGACCCCGGCCTTGTGCGCGTGCCGGAAGATGCGACCGAAGTCGATCGTGCCGGTGCCCAGGTCGGCGAACCCGCCGTCACGCCCACGGTCCTTGACGTGGAACTGCCGGATCCGCCCGGCGTGCCGGTGGATCAGCTCGACCGGGTCGACCCCGGCGTCGACCGCCCAGTACAGGTCCACCTCCAGGTGCACCAGCTTCGGGTCGGTGCGGCTGGTCAGGATGTCGTAGGGCCGGACCCCCTCCAGCGTGCGGAACTCGTGCGCGTGGTTGTGGTAGCCCAGGCTGAGCCCGGCCGCCCGGGCCACCTCGCCGGCGGCGTTCAGCTGGTCGGCGAACCGACGCCACTCGTCCGCGGTGGGGAAGTCCGCCCACGGCACGGCCACGAAACGCTGGCCGAGGGTCAGGGCGTCCTCCACCGCCTTGTCCCAGTCCCCGTCGATCCCCACGTGACTGGAGGTGGCGTGCAGGCCGTGACGGTCCAGGATCGCCCGGAGCTCGGCGGCGGTGCGACCGTAGGTGCCGGCCAGCTCCACCTTGCGGTAGCCGATCGCGGCGAGCTCGGCCAGCGTGCCCTCCAGGTCACGGTCCAGCAGGTCCCGCAGCGTGTAGAGCTGGATGCTGATCTGTCCACGCGGCACCCGGCCGGGGCGGTGCGCCCCGTGACCACCGGCCGCCGCGGTGCCGGGCAGCGTCATGGCCACCAGGCCGGTCGCCACGACGGCGGCGCCGGCGAGCACGGAGCGCCTGGCTAACGAGCGGTTGCTGTCCATCGGTGTTCGTTCCCTTCGTCGTGGGTGGACGGGTCGGAGCACTGCACCGAGGTCGACGTCGTGGACGGGGCACCGTCACTTGTCGCTGCTGAAGGCGGCGTCGAACGCCGCGGCCGGCGGGTCGAACGCCAGCCGGCGCACGAACTGCAGCGCCTCGGGGGCGCCGACCAGACGGTCCATGCCCGCGTCCTCCCACTCGATGGAGATCGGACCCTGGTAGCCGATGGCGTTGAGCATGCGGAAGATGTCCTCCCACGGCGTGTCGCCGTGGCCGGTGGAGATGAAGTCCCAGCCCCGCCGCGGGTCGGCCCAGGGCAGGTGGGAGGACAGCCGCCCGTTACGCCCGTTGTTCATCCGGACCTTGGTGTCCTTGCAGTCCACGTGGTAGATCCGGTCCCGGAAGTCCCACAGGAAGGTGACGGGGTCGATGCCCTGCCACACCATGTGCGACGGGTCGAAGTTCAGCCCGAACGCGGGGCGGTGACCGATCGCCTCGAGGGTGCGGACGGTGGTCCAGTAGTCGTAGGCGATCTCGCTGGGGTGCACCTCGTGGGCGAACCGCACCCCGACCTCGTCGAAGACGTCCAGGATCGGGTTCCACCGGTCGGCGAAGTCCCGGTAGCCCGCCTCGATCATCGACTCGGGCACCGGCGGGAACATCGCCACGCAGTGCCAGATCGACGACCCGGTGAATCCGATGACCGTGTTCACCCCGAGCCGGGCCGCGACCCGCGCGGTGTTCGCCATCTCCTCGGCGGCCCGCTGCCGCACGCCCTCCGGGTCACCGTCGCCCCAGATGCGCGCGGGCAGGATCCCGCGGTGCCGCTCGTCGATGGGGTGGTCGCACACCGCCTGGCCCACCAGGTGGTTCGAGATGGCCCAGACCTTCAGGTTGTACTTGGCCAACGTGTCCAGCCTGGACTGGAGGTAGGCGTCGCTCTCCAGCGCCTTGTCCACCTCGAGGTGGTCGCCCCAGCAGGCGATCTCCAGGCCGTCGTAGCCCCACTCCGAGGCGAGCCGGCACACCTCCTCGAAGGGCAGATCTGCCCACTGGCCGGTGAACAGCGTGATGGGACGAGCCATCTGGCGCTCCTTCCGGTACGTCGTTGTCCGCGGTGCGTGGTGCAGCGGGACGCGCCGGCCGGAGCGCCGATCGCTCCCGCTGCTAGCTGCGCTTCTTGGCCCGGACCTTGCGGCCGTAGTAGACGGTCGCGAGCAGGGCAACGGCGATCAGTGCAATCCAGGTGCGGTTCTGGTCCTGGTTCTGTTCCGGGTTCTGGGGTTGCTGCGAGTCCTGCTGGGCGGGCTGCGTCGTCGGCTCGGTGGGCTGCTGTTGCGCCACGACGACCCCGGTGGTCCCGGCCGGGGCCGGCCGCACCGGCGTCGCGGTCGCCGGAGCCCCGCCCAGCAGCACCACCAGGCCGACGAGCAGGGTCAGGCAGAGGGATCGCCACGGCCGGGGCGCGGTTCGCATCGTTCGCCTCCTCCTGCGCCGCCCGGCGGCCCGGCCACGGCCGACCCGGCCCGGGGCGACGCACTGCGTTCACCGGATCACGAAGATCTTCCCGCGTCCCCGGGGCCGAAGTCACTCGGCTCAGCGATCTTTCCTTCCCCCTTCGTAGCGGCTTCGCCCAACCGTCACACCGCCGCGCGGCACCGTCGTCCCGGCGCGGTGACGGCACCGGGACGTCCGGCGGGCGCGCGGCCACCGAACGCAGCCCCCTCAGCCCCGCACCCCGAACAGGTGGTCCAGCGCGAGCTGGTCCAACCGTTCGAAGTGCATCCCGCGAGCTGCGGCCGCCTCCACGTCGAACTCCTCGGCCCGCAGGTCGGCCAGCGTCTCCCCCGGCGCGAGGGTGGGTTCGGACAGCTCCCCCACCCGTGCCGCCTCCAGGGCCTTCGCCACCTCCGGGTCCGCACGGAACGCCCGGGCCTTCTCGGCGAGGATCAGGTAGTTGCGCATGCACCCGGCGGCCGACTCCCACACCCCGTCCAGGTCCTCGGTGCGGGGTGGCTTGAAGTCGAAGTGCCGCGGACCGTCGTAACCACCGTGCTCCAGCAGGTCCACCAGGAAGAACGCGGTCTTGACGTCACCGTTGCCGAACCGCAGGTCCTGGTCGTAGCGTGGCCCGTTCTGGCCGTTGAGGTCGATGTGGAACAACTTGCCGTGCCACAGTGCCTGGGCCACCCCGTGCACCATGTTCATGCCGGCCATCTGCTCGTGCCCGACCTCGGGGTTCAGCCCCACCATCTCCGGGTGCTCCAGCTCGCCGATGAAGGCGATGGCGTGGCCGATCGTCGGCAGCAGGATGTCCCCGCGCGGCTCGTTGGGCTTGGGTTCGATGGCGAAGCGGATGCCGTAACCCTGCTCCCGCACGTAGGCGCACAGCAGGTTCAGCGCCTCGGCGTAACGGTCCAGTGCCGCCCGCACGTCCTTGGCCGCGGGGGACTCCGCCCCCTCCCGGCCGCCCCACAGCACGTACGTGGTGGCACCGAGCTCGGCGGCCAGGTCGAGGTTGCGCAGCACCTTGCGCAGCGCGAACCGGCGCACGTCCCGGTCGTTGGCGGTGAACGCACCGTCCTTGAACACCGGGTGGGTGAACAGGTTCGTGGTGGCCATCGGAACCACCAGACCGGTGCGGTCCAACGCCTTGCGGAACACGCTGATCCGCTCCTGGCGCACCGAGTCGTCGGCGCCGAACGGGATCAGGTCGTCGTCGTGGAACGTCACTCCCCACGCGCCGAGCTCGGCCAGCTTCTCCACCGCGAGGACCGGGTCGAGCGGGGGACGGGTGGCGACCCCGAACGGGTCCACGCCCTGCCAGCCGACCGTCCACAACCCGAAGCTGAACCGGTGTTCCGGCCGCGGTGTGTAGGAGTCCGTCACTTCGTACCCTCCTTGTGCTCGACCGATCCAGGCACCGCTGCGGGCTCCTCGACCGGAGTCCAGACCGAACGGGACGCAGCGCTGCGTTCCACGGCATCCAGTACCCGCTGCACCTGCAGGCCGTCCGCGAAACCGGGTTCCGGATCGGTGCCGTTGCCGATGGCCTCCAGGAAGTCCCGCACCTCGTGGGTGAAGGTGTGCTCGTAGCCGAGCAGGTGCCCCGGCGGCCACCAGGCCCCCACGTACGGGTGTTCCGGCTCGGTGACCAGGATTCGCCGGAATCCCGCCGTGGCGGGCTCCTCGGTGTGGTCGTGGAACCACAACTCGTTCATCGACTCGAAGTCGAACGACAGGCTCCCCCGGGAGCCGTTGATCTCGATCCGCATCGCGTTCTTGCGACCGGACGCGAACCGCGTGGCCTCGAAGGTGCCGACCGCACCCCCGCTGAACCGGGCGGTGAACAGGGCACAGTCGTCCACCGTCACCTCGCCCAGCTGGGTTCCCCCGGTGGCGGACAGACCGGCCGACTCGGCCACCAGTGGACGCTGTTTGACGAACGTCTCGGTCAGACCGGACACCCCGGTGATCCACTGCCCGGTGACGTACTGGGTGGCGTCCACGATGTGCGCGCCGATGTCCCCCAGCGCACCGGACCCCGCCTTGTCCCGCTGCAACCGCCACACCAGCGGGTACTCCGGATCGGTGATCCAGTCCTGCAGGTAGACCGCCCGGACGTGCCGGATCTCGCCCAGACGCCCCTCGGCAACCATCCTGCGGGCCAGGGCCAGCGCCGGCACCCGCCGGTAGTTGAACGCCACCATGGCGCGGACCCCCTTGGCGGCGGCACGCTCGGCCGCCGCCACCATGGCCTCCGCCTCCGCCACGTTGTTGGCGAGGGGCTTCTCGCAGATCACGTGCTTGCCCGCCTCCAGCGCGGCGATGGCGATCTCCGCGTGCGTGTCCCCCGGGGTGCAGATGTCGACGATGTCGACGTCGTCACGGGCCACCAGCGCGCGCCAGTCGGTCTCGACGTCCGCCCAACCGAGTCGGGCCGCTGCAGCCTGCGCTTTCGCCGCGTCCCGGCCGCACAGCGCCACCATCCGCGGCACCAGCGGAACGTCGAAGAACCGGTGCACATTACGCCAAGCCTGGGAATGGGCCGCCCCCATGAAGGCGTACCCGACCATCCCCACTCCCACGGCGCGGTCGTCGCTGCCGGTCGTGGCTGCCATGCGCTCCTCTCCTCACTCTCCGCCGGAGCACCGTCAGGCGCCCGGCACGTTCCGGGACACCGGTGCTCAGGACTCGAAACCGACGGGCAGGTACTGGTCGACGTTCTCCTTGGTCACCACCGCGGAGTAGGTGGTGATCGAGGCGGGGATCTCCCGCTCGGCCAGGTCGCCCATGCCCTTGCTCTGCGCCAGCAGACGGGCCAGCGAGATCGCCGACGACGCCATGGACGGGCTGTAGAGCACCGTCGCCTTCAGCACCGAGTTGTCGGCCTTGATCGCGTCCATGGCGTTGCGCGAGCCGGCGCCGCCGACCATGAAGAACTCCCTGCGACCCGCCGCCTCGATCGCCGCCAGCACCCCGATGCCCTGGTCGTCGTCGTGGTTCCACAGGGCGTCGATCCGGCTCGCGGCCTGGAGCAGGTTGGACGCCTGCCGCTCCCCGGACTCCACGGTGAACTCGGCGGCCACCCGGTGGCTGACCTGGAGGCCGTGCGAGCTGAGCGCGTCGCGGAAACCGGCACTGCGTTCCTGGGTCAGCGGCAGCGAGTCGATACCGGCGATCTCGGCGATCACCGGGTTGCTGATGTTCCGGCGGCGCAGCTCGGCGGCGATGTAGTTGCCGGCGCTGACTCCCATTCCGTAGTTGTCGCCGCCGATCCAGCACCGGTAGGCCAGCGGGGTGTCGAAGACACGGTCCAGGTTGATCACCGGGATGCCGGCCTGCATCGCCTGGAGCGCCACCCCGGTGAGCGCCTTGCCGTCGTGCGGCAGGATGACCAGGACGTCAACCTTCTCGTTGATCAGGGTCTCCACCTGGGCGATCTGCTGGTTGACGTCGTTGGTGCCCTCGGTGGCCTTCAGGGTGACGTCCGAGTACTGCTCGGCCTGGGCCCGGGCGTTCCGGGTGATCGCGGCCATCCACCCGTGGTCGGCGGCCGGCGCGGAGAAACCGATGGTCACGTGCCGCCCCGGCTGGGCGTTGTCCCCGCCGCCGGTACCCACGTTGGCCGACCCCGCCTGCTCCGGAGGTGTGTTGGAGGTGCAGGCGGCGACCAGCGCGGTGGCACCCAGTGCGGTGCCGGCGAGCAGGAAGTTGCGGCGGCCCAGATGCGGGGTCCCGGTCATGGTGCCCTCCTGTCGGGACGTGAGTGGGGACGATGGGAGGAACAGGGATGCGGGAGAGCCGTCGAACCGGCCCGTCGGACCGGTGCCGGGTGCGGTGCTAGGTGGTGCGGTTGCGCAGCGTGCGGGCCTGCAGCAGCACGGCGGCGACGATGATCACACCCTTGGCGATGTTCTGGATGTCCGTCTCGAGGTTGTTGAGGGTGAAGATGTTGCCGATCACGGTGAAGATCAGGACACCGATCAGGGTGCCCACCAGCGTGCCGCGACCACCGGAGAGCAGGGTGCCGCCGATGACCACCGCGGCGATCGCGTCCAGCTCGTAGAACATGCCGTTGGTCGCGGCCCCGGAGGTGGTGCGTGCCACCACCATGATCGCCGCGATACCGCAGCACAGACCGGACAGCGCGTACACCAGGGCGGTGTGCCACCGGACGTTGATCCCGGCCAGCCGGGCCGCCTCCGCGTTGCCCCCGACCGCCAGCGTCCGCCGTCCGAAGGTGGTGCGGTTGAGCAGCACCCACCCGGCGGCCACCACCACGGCGAACATCCAGACCAGCACCGGAACGCCCAGGAACTCCCCACGGAAGAACTCGTTGAAGTCCTGCACCCGCACGACCTGGGTCTGCCGGTCGCTGATCCGCTCGGCCAGACCACGCGCCGAGGCGTACATGGCCAGCGTGGCGATGAACGGCACCACCCGGCCGTAGGACACCAGCAGCCCGTTGATCAGACCGCAGGCGGTGCCCACCGCCAGCGCGCAGAACACCATGCCGCCCACCCCGAAGGACTGGGTGGCCACCGTGGTCATCCACACGCTGGCCAGCGCGACGATCGAGCCGACCGACAGGTCGATCCCGCCGCTGGCGATCACGAACGTCATCCCGACGCTGACCACCCCGATCGCCGCGGCCAGGCGCAGCACCGTGGAGATGTTCCCCTCGGTCAGGAACGCGTCCGGCCGGGTGAGGTGGCCGACCAGGCACAGCAGCAGGAACACCCCGACCAGCGTGGCCAGCCGGATGTCGACCCGCAGCCGCAGGGCCGTCCCGCCCGTCCGGGTGGCCCCGTGGACATCCCCGCGCACCCCGGTGGCGGGCTTCGCGGCCTGATCACCGACGCCGAGGGTCACCTCCGCGCCCTTCTCGGTCACGCCGCACCCCCTTCCAACACGATGTCGAGCACGTCGGCCTCGGTCAGCTCCTCGGCGGGGGCCTCGTGCAGCACCCGCCCCTCCCGGAGCACCAGCACCCGGTCGGCCAGGCCGAGCACCTCGGGAACCTCGCTGGACACCACGACCACCCCGACACCGTCCGCGGCCAGCTCGCGGATCAGTCGGTACAGCTCGGCACGCGCGCCGACGTCCACGCCCCGGGTGGGTTCGTCCAGCAGCAGCACTCGGCAGCCGTGCAACAGCCACCGCGCGACCACCGCCTTCTGCTGGTTGCCGCCGGAGAACGTGCGGACCAGGCGGTCCGGGTCAGCCGGGCGCAGGTCGAGCTGCTCCAGCCGGGCCCGGGCGTCGGCACGCTCGGCGGCCCGGTCGACGAAACCGAACCGGCTGTAGCGGGGCAGGCTGGCCAGCGTCACGTTGTGGGCCAGCGGCATGTCCAGCAGCAGGGCCTGGCTCTTGCGCTCCTCCGGTGCCAACCCGATCCCCGCGGCCACCGCCGCGGGCACGCTGCCCGGCCGGACCGGTCGGCCGTCGACCAGTACCCGGCCGGCGTCCGGGCGACGCGCACCGAAGATCGTCTCCAGCAGTTCGCTGCGGCCGGAGCCGACCAGCCCGGCGAGGCCGAGCACCTCACCGGCGTGCAGCGTGAAGCTGACGTCGGTGAACTCGCCCCGGCGGCTCAGCCCCTCGACCCGCAGCACCTCGCGCCGGGTGTCCGCGGTGCTCCCCGCGCCCGGCGACCGCTCGGGGAAGGCCGCCTCCACCAGACGCCCGGTCATCAGCGCCACCAGCTCGGAGGTCGGGGTCCGCGCGGACAGGCCCTGCGCCACGGTGCGCCCGTCCTTGAGGACGGTGACCCGGTGCCCGATGCGGCGGATCTCCTCCAGCCGGTGGGAGATGTAGACCACCGCGACACCCGCGTCGGTGAGCTCACCGATGATCCGGAAGAGGTTGTCCACCTCGTCGGCGGCCAACGCCGCGGTCGGCTCGTCCATCACGATCAGCCGCGCCTCGTGCGCCAGGGCCCGGGCCATCGACACCAGCTGCTGCCCGGCGGCGGGCAGGTCACCGACCTCCTGGTCGGGGGAGATCTCGGGGTGCCCCAGCCGGGACAGCAGTTCGGCGGCCGCGCTCCGGGCGGCCCGACGTCGGGTGAACCCGAACCGGGACCGCTCGTGTCCGAGGAAGATGTTCTCGGCCACGGTCAGGCCGGGCACCAGGTCCAGCTCCTGGTAGATGGTGGCCACCCCAGTGCGCAGCGCCGCGACCGGCGACGGCAGGCGGACCTCCCGGCCCTGCCACAGGATCCGCCCCGCGTCCGGCTGGTGTGCCCCCGCCAGCACCTTGATCAGGGTGGACTTCCCGGCACCGTTCTGCCCCAGCAGACAGTGCACCTCCCCGGGCAGGACCTCCAGGTCGACGCCGTCGAGGGCCCGCACACCGGGGAAGGTCTTGACGATCCCCTGCATGCGCAGCAGCGGTTCCGTGCCCGACGGCCTCCCCGCCGCCGGTCCGGTCCCCTCGATGCGGGATGGCGACTCGCTCATGCCGACGCCTCCGTTCGCCCGGCCCCGTGCGCACCGGCACCCGATGCCGGGAGCCGACCGTCACCTGCGGGAACGTCACCACCCAGCGGGACGAGGGTGGGGTCGTCGAGCACGCGTTCCATGGCCGCGTGCGCCCCACCGCGCACCGCCGCGGTGAAGCCGAGGTTCGAGGGCAGCAGCTGACAACCGCCGGCCCGGGGAGCGACCACCCGGGTGGCGAGCTCCACCCGGGCGGGTTCGACGAGCCACTCGCTCAACATCGCGAAGTAGCCCCCCAGGACGACCACCGCGGGGTTGAGCACGTTGACCAGGATCGAGGCGCCGACCCCCAGAGCGGCACCGATCTGCTGCAACGCGTCCACCGTGCGGCGGTCCCCGCCCCGCGCCCTGGACTCGATCTCCGCGAGGCGCTGCTCCAGGTCCAACGTGGGGTTGCGCACCGGGTCGTCGGGGCCGGCGACCGCACGCAGCAGCGCGGCCAGACCGACCTGTGTCTCCCAACAGCCGCGTCGGCCGCACCCGCAGTACTGTCCCAGGGGGTCCAGCGGCATGTGCCCGACCTCGCCGGTGTAGCCACTGGCCCCGCGCAGCAGCCGCCCACCCGCGATGACGCCGCCGCCGACCCCGACCTCACCGGTCAGGTACAGCAGGTCCGGGGTGCCGGCGGCCACCCCGAAGGCGTGCTCGGCCAGTGCGGACAGGTTGGCGTCGTTGTCCACCCGGACGCGGTCCAGACCGATCCCCAGCCGCGCGGCCAGACCGTCGGCCACCGCGGCCCCGCGCCAGCGCAGGTTGGGAGCCAGGTGCACCACACCGTTGCGGTGGTCGACCAGCCCGGGCACGCCCAGCGTGATACCGGCCGCCCAGCCACCGGCCTCGGCCACGGAACGCAGCGCGCCCGCGGCCAGGTCGGCCAGCACGTCCAGTGCCGCGTCCACGCCGGCTCCGGCCAGGTCGCAGGCCGTCCGACGGTGTTCGACCAGCTCGCCGGTCAGGTCCATGACCGCGACGGCGGCGTAGTCGACGTTGGCCTCCAGACCGATGCCGAAGACGGTGCGGGGCCGCAGCTCCACGAGCTGGCCGGGACGTCCGGGCGCTCCGGCGACGGTGCCACCGGGACGCACCAGGCGACGCTGCTCCAGCTCCGCGACGAGCGAGGAGACCGTGGCCTTGTTCAGGCCGGTGAGCCGAGCCAGGCCGGCCCGGGACTGCGGCCCGTGGGTGCGGAGCACCCGCAGGACCAGGCCGAGGTTGGCCCGGCGCAGCCCCGTCTGGTCCGTGGGCCGCCCCTCGCTCAGGCTCATCGACAGCTCCCCGCCGTGTGAATCGCTCACCCATTCGTTGACTGGGCCGTCAAACTAGGGTGGTACTCGTCACACGTCAACCCTCTCGAGCGGCTTCATCCCCCGTTCAGCGCAGAGCTGTCACCCAATCTTTTGCATATCGGAGCCGAAAGTAAGCACGATGACATCGTTTTGCGGGCAGCCTTCAGCGCGTGACCCCGAGACACCCGCGCCCCGGACGGCAGCCCGGACGCCGCGTCCCACCCGTGCCGGACACACGGCAGCTCCGGAGAACACTCCGGCCCCGCAGGTCACGAACACCCACGGGGCCGGGAGGGCGACGACGATCAGCGGGGAGCCGCGAACGCCCGCTCGCTGGCGAGCCAGGCCGCGCCGATCACCCCGCCGTGATCCCCCAGCTCCGACAGCACGATCGGCAGGTTGCCGGTGGCCAACGGCAGCGAGCGCCGGTAGACCGCGCTGCGCACCTCGGCCAGCAGCTGGTGCCCCAGCCGCGCCACCCCACCACCGATCACGACCATCCCGGGATTGATGAAACTCACCAGGGACGCGATCACCTGGCCGAGCCGCCGACCACCGTCCCGGACCAGGCCCACCGCCGCCGGGTCCCCGGCGGCCGCCGCCGCACCCACGTCCCGGGCGGTGACCTGCCCCTTGTCGGCCATCGTCTCGGCCAGGAACGGGGACCGGCCGCTACGGGCCAGGGTCAGCGCGTCCCGCGCCAGCGCCGCACCCCCGAAGTAGGCCTCCAGGCAGCCCACCTCACCACAGGCGCACGCCGGCCCGTAGTCGTCCAGCCGGATGTGCCCGATGTCGCCGGCCGTACCGGCCACACCCCGGTACACCCGGCCACCGAGGACGATCCCACAGCCGATCCCGGTGCCCACCTTGACGAACAGCAGATCGTCCAGCGACCGGGCCACACCGGCGTGCCGCTCGCCCAGCGCCATCACGTTCACGTCGTTGTCCACCACGACCGGGCACCCCCACACCCCGGCCAGGTGGTCCCGCACCGGGAACCGGTCCCAGCCGGGCATGATCGGTGGTGCCACCGGCATGCCCTCCCGGAAACTCACCGGGCCGGGCAGACCGATCCCGGCCGCCAGCAGCCGCCCGGGAGCCTTCTGCAGCACCAGCGAGGACAGCTCCACCACGCGGCGCAGCACCGTCTCCGGGCCCTGCCGCACGTCGCACTCCTCGCCGACGAGCTCCAGCACCTCGCAGCTCGGATCGGTCACCCCGACCTCCACCGAGGTGGCCCCCACCTCCACCCCGACGAACCGCAGGTCGGACGCGAGGCGCACCAGCGTGGACCGCCGACCGCCCCGACTGGCGGCCGGCCCGGCCGTCTCCACCAGCTGCAGCGCCTCCAACCGGGACAGCTCCGCGGCCAGCCGGGCCCGCGGCAGCTCCAGCCGCTCCCCCAGCTCCACCCGGGACATGGGCCCGTCGTCGCGCAGCAGCTCCAACAGCCGCGACTGCTGCCGCGACTGCACCGTCGGCAACGTGCCCGAGGACCGCGCCACCACCTGAGGCACCCCCATCCGGCGGCTCCGACCGCCAGCCGGGTCGTCGACCCCGAGGCCGACGACCACCCGTCTACACCCCGTGGACCTGCCGGCGCACCGCCGCGTAGGCCGCGCGCACGGCCTCGCCCGCGTCCAGATCCGCCGCGGTCGGTTCGACCACCTCCGACCGCAGGTCCCACCGAGGTGGCACACCGTCCCCGGCCAGCACCCACGCGGCCTGACGGGCCGCCCCCAGCGCCACGTACTCGTTCGGCTCGGGGATCTCCACGGGCGTACCGAACAGCGTAGGCGCCACCGTGCGCACCGCGGCCGATCGGGCCGCCCCGCCGACCAGCAGTACCCGCCGCACCTGCACACCCTGCCCACGCAGGGCGTCCACCCCGTCGGCCAGGCCGCACAGCATGCCCTCCACCGCGGCCCGTGCCAGGTTCTCCGGGGTCATGTTGTCGCGGCGCAGCCCACCGAGCGTGCCCGCGGCCTCCGGCAGGTTCGGGGTGCGCTCCCCGTCCAGGTAGGGCAGCAGCACCAGCCCGCCCGCCCCCGGCTCGGCCCGCAGCGCCAGCTCGTCCAACCCGGCCAGGTCGGTGTTCAGCATCCGGGCCGCGGCGGTGAGCACCCGGGCGGCGTTGAGTGTGCAGACCAGGGGCAGGAACCGGCCGGTGGCGTCGCAGAACCCGGCCACCGTCCCGGTCGGGTCGGCCGCGGGTTCCTCGGCCACCGCGAACGCGGTCCCCGAGGTGCCCAGGGAGACGACCACGTCACCCGGCCCGGCGCCCAGGCCCAGGGCCGCGGCCATGTTGTCCCCGGTGCCCGGCCCGAGCAGGGCTCCACCCAACGGGCCGTCGGCGGCACACACCCCGGCGGCCTCGGCCGGGCCCAGCACCCTGGGCAGCTCCGGCTGCCGACCCCCGAACGCCGAGGCCAGCAGGTCCGGCAGCCAGACCCCCTCCCTGGGGGAGAAGTAGCCGGTCCCCGAGGCGTCCCCCCGGTCGGTGGCCGGGTCGAGGCCCGCCCCACCCAGCTGCCAGCTCACCCAGTCGTGCGGCAGCAGCACCCGGGCCACCCGGTCCGCGTGTTCCGGCTCGTGCTCGGCCAGCCAGGCGAGTTTGGTGACGGTGAAACTGGCCACCGGAACCGAGCCGGTCCGCTCCGCCCACTTCTCGGCACCCAGCCGTTCCACCAGGCGTGTCGCCTGCGGCGCCGACCGCGTGTCGTTCCACAG
>DATCJU010000165.1:0-24065 GCA_036562635.1 Pseudonocardiaceae bacterium | reverse complement strand
GTTCAGGGCAGGTTGCGCAGTGGCCAGAACTCACCGGTCCCGCTGTTGATGACCGCGGCGCGGTCCACCCGTGCGGTGAACGGCAGGATGTCGTAGACGGCCGCCGCGACGCGGCCGAGCTGGTCCAGACGGGCACGCGGTGCGAGCGAACAGTGGGGCAGCCAACGCCCGATCTCGTAGTGGACGTGCACCAGGGCACCCGTGGCTCGGAGTGCCTCCACCACGGCCTGCTGTCGGGGTACCAGGTCGGCCGGGACGGCGGGCACCAGGGAGAGCCGTCCCCGGCGGAACGCCGCCAGCGCGTCGAAGGTGATCTCGAAGGGCTCGTGGCCGGGCAGCTCCTCCAGCGCGGCCAGCACCTTCTCCAACTCCCACTCCAA
This sequence comes from Pseudonocardiaceae bacterium, assembly GCA_036562635.1. Taxonomy (GTDB): domain Bacteria; phylum Actinomycetota; class Actinomycetes; order Mycobacteriales; family Pseudonocardiaceae; genus DATCJU01. The sequence goes on along the minus strand of DATCJU010000165.1, from coordinate 23,685 downwards.
CAGCACGGCGTAGCTCAGATGGGGGTGGTGCAGACCGTGGGTGTGGGAGCGTAGGGTGGGCACACCCTGGTCCTCCAGTCGATCCCAGAGCTTGCGCAGGGCACGCTCGGTGCGTCGGTCGAACAACAGGCAGACAGCCAGGGCCACGCGCTGAAGTTAGTGCCTGGTGGTTGATCCGCCAACCGGTTTGGTGTCGGATTCGTTGTCCGAAATGACCCGAAAACCCTCGACAACGTGTCAACCGCTTGTGATAATGATCTCACCGCGAGTGGTGGCGCTGAACTGGTGCCTTCCCGGAGGCGGGGGCTTCGGGAAGACACGGGCGGAAGCGAACGCGACGGCCCCGTTGTTCGAGGTGGCGGGTGATCTCGGTGTCCCCGCGCCCTGCGAACACGGTGTCTTGGGTGAGTGACGGCGGTGGTGTGTCGAGGCGACCGCGTGTCACCCCGGCCGGCATCCGCGTCGTGCTCCGACCCGTTGTACCCGCCACCGCTCACACCGGACAGGGGTCGCGGCTGAGCTTGTCCTGGAGGGGGCGCTCGCCGGGTGATCCCTCATGGGCGCCCGTGGAGGCAGGGGCCGCGGGCGCCCGTCCGGCGGGGCTGGGGCGCAAGTGGTGGCGGCGTCTCCGGCCCCGCCGGCCCTGATCTCGACGTCTTCTCCTTCCCGGCACAGGGGACGCCCCGGTGAGCGGGGTCCGCTCGCACCGTGTGGTCTCCGGGTGGCGGCTCTTGATCAAAAAGTGACACCACGGTGTCCTGCCGGAAATAGTGCCCAAAATTTTGGTGAATTAGTTTCGCCCACTCGGGGGGAGTTGGTGAACTCCGGAGAAAGTGGGTGTGATGAGCGGAACTTTTCGAAGAAGACCGCGAACCTCGGCAGTCGGTCTGACCGCGGCCCTGCTGACCACGGCGTTGCTGGCCCAGTCCGTCGTCGACACCGGAACCGCCTCAGGGGCCACGCGGTCCGTTCCGGCTCTCACCCAGACCACCACACCCGTCCCCGGAGCGCCCGCACCGAAGGCTCTCGCGGCACCGCCACCCATGCCGGCCTCCGAGCCGTTGCCGCAACCGGTCTGGCCCGAGGCCGGACACGCGGTGGTCGACCTCGTCGGGCAGACCGCCGCGGCCGCGGCCGTGCCCTCGGTCCAGGTGGCACCACCGGGCCAGGGCGAGGCCCCGGACATGATCCGGGTGGAGTCGCTCGGCACCGACACCGCACGTCGGATCGGTGGGCATGGTCTGGCGGTACGCCTGCAGCGGGCGGACGGCCGCGCCGAACCCGGCCGTGCCACGCTGACCCTGGACTACTCGGGATTCCGGTACGCCTACGGCGGTGACTTCGCCGCCCGTCTGCACCTGGTCGCCCTGCCGGCCTGTGTGCTGGAACGACCCGATGACACCACCTGCAACCAGGGCACCCCGGTCGAGGGTGTGCGCAACGACCTGGAACACGGCCATCTCGTCGCCGAGGTACCGGTGGCCGGTGACCCCGCCGCCGAGGGCGCCGAGGCGGCCACCGTGTACCTGGTCACCGCCGCGGCCTCCGGCAGCGCCGGCACCTACGAGGCGACCCCGCTGAGTCCGTCCACCCAGTGGCAGGCCGGCGACAACTCCGGAAACCTGACCTGGACCTACCCGATCCCCCTGCCACCCTCGCCCTACGGGGACACCCCGGAGCTGGCGTTGGAGTACTCCTCGGCCTCGGTGGACGGCAAGACCGTCGCCACCAACAGCCAGGCGTCCTGGGTGGGGCTGGGGTGGCAGCTCACCCCACCCTTCATCGAGCGTCGCTACCGTTCCTGCGCCGACGACAAGGACGGTTCGGTCACACCGGGTTCGGCGTACTGGAACGACACCTGCTGGGCGACCGACAACGCCTACCTGTCGTTCGGCAACCACAGCGGTGAACTGATCCGCACTCCCGGGGACAAGAACGTCTGGCGGCTCAAGGACGACCCGGGCTGGCGGATCGTCCGGTTGAGCGGAGCCGCCAACGGTGACTCCGACGGCGAGTACTGGCGGATCGACACTCCGGACGGCACCCAGTACTACTTCGGACGGGGCAAGGCCGGTCTGGACCCGGCGACCTCACCGGACACCAACTCGGTGTTCCGGGCACTGGTCGTGGGCGACGACCCCGGAGAGCCCTGCCACGTCTCGGGCAACCTTCCCGGTAGTCACTGCCACCAGGCCTGGCGCTGGAACCTGGACATGGTGGTGGACGCCAACGGCAACCGTGTGATCTACACCTACCGGCGGGAACAGAGCTTCTACCACCGCACGGTCAGCGGGAAGAACGCCGTCTACGACCGGGGCGGCTACCTGACGCAGATCGACTACGGCCTGCGCGAGGGGACCCGGGACGACTCCGCGGTCCGGGTGGTCTTCGACGTCACCAGCCGGTGCGTGCAGATCGACGGGGAGAAACCGTGCCCGGTGATCGGGGAGGCCAACGCCTCCTCGTACCCGGACGTGCCGGTCGACCTGCTCTGCTACGAGAACTCCTGCAAGCAGAAGTCGCAGTCGTACTTCACCACGGCCCGCCTGAAGTCCATCACCACCCAGGTGCGGGACGGCACGGAATACCGGGACGTCGACCACTTCTACCTGGAGCAGTCCTTCCCGCGGCAGAGCGACGGGACGAACGCCTCGCTGTGGCTCAACCGCATCACCCGCAAGGGTCGGGACGGCGATGGCGAGATCGTCCTGCCCCCGGTGCGGTTCTTCGGCACCGAACTGCCCAACCGGCTCGACGCCAACCCCTCGGCCGGGGTGCCCCCGCTGCGCAAGTACCGGCTGACCAAGGTGGTCAACGAGCTGGGTGGTGTCACGGAGATCAGCTACGGCCAGCCCAACAAGTGCACCTCGGTGCCCTCCAACGCCCGCACCAACCGGGGTGACTGCTTCCCGCAGTACTTCAAGCCCGAAGGTGCGGCACCCGGCTGGGCCTGGTTCCACAAGTACCTGGTCACCGCGGTGACCGAGACACCCAACTACGGCAGCACCCCGAGGACCACCAGCTACAGCTACGCGGGCGGGGCTGCCTGGCGGCACGACAACGACCCGCTGTACCCGGACAGCGAGAACCGTGAGTCCTGGTCCGACTGGCGCGGCTACGAGCGGGTCACCGTCACCACCGGTTCCTCGGTGACCACCACCGTGTACTACCGGGGGATGAACGGGGACAAGGGTGCCAGCGGCACGGTGTACATCACGGACCTGGACGGCAACCAGTTCCCGGACTACCCCAACCGTTCCGGGCGGCCACTGCACACCCGCCACACCAGTGGTGACACGGTCCTGGAGGACGTCCACTACGACTACTGGGCCCACATGACGGCCCAGAACCCGTTGTTCAGTTACCGGGACGCCTACCTGGTGCGCACCAAGTCGGTGCACACCAAGGAACGCAAGCGTGACGGCACGTTCCGCGAGCACCGGGTGCAGACCCGGTACGACACCACCTTCGGTCTGCCGATCTGGGAGTGGGACGAGGGTGACCTCGCCGTCCCCGACGACTCGACCTGCACCCGGACCGTCTACGCGGTGGACACCGGCACCGGGTGGATGGCCCTGCCGGCGCGGGAGAGTGGCTTCGCCGGTGACCTGGTGGAGGAGGGCGACACCTCCTGCAGCGGGCCGGAGGTGTCCCGCAGCGACACCTACTACGACGGTCACGACGGGCTGACCGACCCGCCCACCGACGGCAACGCCACCCGGGTGGACAACTGGACCTCGGAGACCGACGCGATCACCACCCGCACGGCGTACGACGAGGCGGGCCGGGTGGTCGAGTCGATCGACGGCAACGGGGGGAGGAGCACCACGACCTACTCCCCGGCCACCGGCTGGCCGACCGAGGTGGTCACCACCGATCCACTGGGCAACACCACCCGGACCCGCACCAGTCCCGCCCGCGGGCAGGAGCTGGAGAGGATCGACGTCAACGGGCGCAGCACCCGGCTGCGGTACGACCAGCTCGGCCGGCTGACCGAGGTGCGTCTGCCCGGCACCGACGACTCCGCCGCCGCGGACCGGGTGTTCACCTACGACGTGGCCCAGGACCGGCCCAGCCGGGTCAGCAGCTCGACACTGCACGACCGGGCCGACGGGGCCTACATCACCAGCCACACCTTCGTGGACGGGCTGGGCCGGACCCTGGAGACCCAGACCGCCTCACCGCAGGAGGGGCAGCGGATCGTCGTCCAGACCCGTTACGACGACCGCGGGCAGGTGGCGGCGCAGACCGCGCCGCTGAACATGACCGGGGAGCCGGGCTCCGATCTGGCCAACCCGCAGGTGGACGCGATCCCCTCGGAGGTCCGCACCAGCTACGACGCCCTGGGGCGGGTGACTGAGGAGGCCCTGTGGTCACTGGGCACCCGGAAGTGGGGCACCACCACCCAGTGGTGGGGCGACCAGCACGTGGTCACCCCACCCACCGGAAAGCCCACCACCTACGTGGTGGACGTCTTCGACCGCGTGGTCCGCACCGAGGAGACCCTCGACTCGGGGGTGGCCGTCACGCACTACGAGTACTCACCGCGTGGTGAGCTGGTGCGGATCACCGACGCCAAGGGCAACGTGTCCAGCCACACCTACGACTGGCTGGGGCGGCGGCTGGAGAGCCGTGACCCCGACACCGGGACCAGCACTGCCGAGTACGACGGCAACGGCAACATCGTCAGGACCGTCGATGCCCGTGGCGTGACCGTGGTGTCGGTGTACGACGCGTTGAACCGACGCACCCAGCTCCGCCGCGATTCGGAGACCGGTCCGCTGCTGGCCGAGTGGATCTACGACCCGGCCGGGCACAAGGGCCTGCTGGACCGGTCGGTCCGCTACACCCCGGACACCCCGGACCCGGAGGACAACTACGTGGTGGCACACCGGTACGACGACGTCCGTGACCGGCTGGTCGCCACGACGTGGACCATCCCCGCTGCCGAGGGTGTGCTGGCCGGCAGCTACACCCAGTCGTTCACCTACGACGACGCCGACCGGGTGGCCACCATCACCTATCCGGCGGTGGGCGGACTGCCCGAGGAGACGGTGACCCAGCACCACGACGCCCTGGGGCAACCGGTGGCACTGTCCTCGCCGCTGGGCCAGTACGTGGTGCGCACCGCGTTCACCCCGGACGGCAAGCTGGCCGGGCGTGACCTGGGCAGGGACTCCGACCCGTACCGCGTCTCCCGCAGCTACACCTACGACACCGCCACCGGCCGGGTGACCGGGATGCGCGCGGTGCTCGGCGGCACCACCCTGCTGCAGGACGACGTCTACGTCTACGACCCCGTCGGCAACACCACCCGGATCGCCGACCAGGTGACCCAGCAGCGGCAGTGCTTCGCCTACGACGGGCGCAACCGGCTGACCCACGCCTGGACCACCGGGGTCGACTGCACCGACGGGGAGACGCCCGACAGCGGGTTCGGACCCGATCCGTACGACCTGCGCTACACCTACGACGAGATCGGCAACATCACGTCGGTCACGGACAAGGGGGTGCGTCGGTCCTACACCTACCCCGCCTCCGGCCCCGACTCGGTGCGGCCGCACGCGGTCACCGCGGTCGGGTCCGACACCTACGAGTACGACGCCGGCGGCAACATGACCCGACGGGTCGTCGGCGGGGTGGAGTCCACGTTCACCTGGGACGAGCAACACGGCTTGGTGGAGGCGGTCGTGGGTGACAGGTCCACGGCGTTCGTCTACGACGCCGAGGGCAACCGGCTGATCCGCCGTGAGGAGGGGAGCACCCTGCTGACCGTGGCCGGCACGGAGGTCACCGCCACCGGTCAAACCGTCACCGCCACCCGCTACTACACCCTCGACGGGACCACCGTGGCGTTGCGACGCAGCGGTGGCGAGGGCGGCGCCGACGGCACCGTGCACTGGCTGCTCGGCGACGCGCAGGGCAGCGCCCGGATCACGGTGAACGCGGTGACCGGGGCGTCGAGCCAGCAGCGGTACACCCCGTTCGGGGCGCACCGTGGTGAGGGCGATCCGCTCGGCGAGGTCACCGAACGCGGTTTCCTGGGCAAGACCGAGGACGACACCACCGGCCTGGTCCACCTGGGAGCCCGCTACTACGACCCCGTCATCGGGCGGTTCCTCAGCCCGGACCCGCTGCAGGACCCGCAGGCACCCCAGTCGTTGAACGGCTACACCTACGGCAACAACAATCCGGCCACGTTCAGCGACCCCTCGGGTCTGCTGCCGTGCTACTCGCCGGACCTGCCCTGTGGCATGCCGTCCTACGGCGGTGGGAAGGACTGCACCTTCTGCAAGCCGTCCCCGTCGAAGCCCAAGAACGGGACCAAACCTGGGTCCGGTGGCGGCAAGGGGATCTGGAAGTCGATCGTCTCCTTCGTCAAGTCGGTCCCCGCACGGATCTCCAAGGCCATGGCGCGTCCGGCGCCGCCGCGGACCGAGTGGAACCTGACGGTCAACTCCTGTCTGACCTACAAGGTGATCACTCAGGAGTGTCTCGCCAACAAAGGGCACCCGACACACAAGAACACCGTGTTCGGCAACTTCCTCTACAACCTCGGTGACGTGATGGCGAACTCCGCGGACATCGTGACCGCGACCGCCCTGACCGGTGGGCACATCTCGTCGCAGACCGCAGGGAAGCACCCGCGCCTCTCCACGAAGGCGGCGAGCTTCTACAGCGACGGCCTCAAGTACGCGTCGGTTATGTCGGACTACTTCGCCGCCCCGTTGCACGGGATCGGTGTCTTCCTCGGAGCGAACTTCGATCGGAAAGCCAAGGCCACCCTGTTCAACGACGCCATGGGCATGTTCTTCATGGGGAAGGTCTTCAAGAAGCTCGGCGGGGATGACGTGATGGAAGAGCTCGTCTACCGCACCATGGCGTTCGGGGGGAAAGTGGACGCCGGTGCGTTCGACATCTGGGAGCACCACAGGATCTACTACGGCCAGCCCTCCAACCTGTCCTGGTTGGAAAACGGGAACCCCCTCGAGTTCTACATCGTGCGCCCGGTCATCAACGCCTGGCGTGAGGCGGAGCGGGAGACACGCGCGCAGTGACCGGGAGGGGGAACGCGGAACGGCTCCGGGTACCGACCGGTGAACCGGGGCCGTGCCCGGACGGCGGACCCGGTGCGGGCGGGTGCGTGGCACCCGCCCGCACCGCTCCTCCCGGTCGTCCGGGCCGGTGCGCCGAGGGCCGGTAGGGTCGCCGCGGGTGGCCATGGGGGTGACCTGTGCGGGAGTGGAACCACAACGACCTCTACCACCGGGTGCTGCTGCGTCACGTGCCCCCGCACTGTGAGCGGGCCCTGGACGTGGGATGCGGGACCGGTGCCTTCGCCCGGGCGTTGGCCGGGCGGGCCCGCGTGGTGGAGGCCGTGGACCGGGCACCCGAGGTGGTCGAGGCCGCCCGGGCGCACGTCCCGCAGCCGCCGAACGTCCACTACCGGGTCGCGGACGTGCTGGCCGAGGACCTGGGGTCGGCACGTTACGACGTCATCAGCTGTCTGGCCGTCCTGCACCACCTGCCGTTCGCGGAGATCGTGCCGCGTCTGCGGGACGCGTTGCGTCCCGGTGGTGTGCTGGTGGTGCTGGGGCTGTACCGGTCACGGACCCTGGGCGACCGGCTGCTCGACCTGGTGGCGGTGCCGCTCAACTGGACCGGCATCGCCGCCTTCGCGGCGGCGCGGCTGGTGACCGCACCGGTGAGGACCGGGGGCGGGGAACAGGTCCGGCCCCCGGTGGCTCCACCGGTGATGACCCTGGCCGAGATCAGGGAGCAGGCCGTGGCCCTGCTGCCGGGGGCGGTGGTCCGCCGTCACCTGTTCTGGCGCTACTCGCTGGTGTACCGCCGTCCGGAGGACTCCGGCACGTCGAGGCGGTGATCAGCCGCGCCGGCGGGTCGGTGTGACGGGGGAACGGCCACCGGGCGTCGGACGTCCCCCGAGGTGAGCCGGGCGGTCAGGGCACGGACGAGACCCGGGAGGGCCACCGCGGCACGCCGGGCACGGGACACCGCCACCCGGCGGTTCACCACGTCGTAGTCCACGGCCTCGATCTCGTCCAGGATGCCCCCGTACAGGTGGTAGGCGGTGGCCACGCACGCCCGGGACACCGGGGCCAGCATGGCGATCCCCGGGTGGGCCCGGCGGTAGACCGCCCGGACCCGTGCCACCAGGTGGGCCAGCGCCCGGCGCACCCGGACGTCACCGCGACCGGTGCGCCGGCACCAGGCCAGCAACTCCCGGTCCACCCCGAACGCGGCGAGTTCGTCCGCCGGCAGGTACACCCGGCCCCGGTCCAGGTCCTCGCCCACGTCACGCAGGAAGTTGGTCAGCTGGAACGCCTCGCCCAGCGCCGCCGCGTGCGGGGCGGCCACCTCACGGGGGACCACGGTGCCCAGCACCGGCAGCACCTGTAGCCCGATCACCTGGGCCGACCCGCGCACGTACCGGGCCAGGTCCGCCGCCGTGGCGTAGTCGGTGACGGTCAGGTCCATCCGCATCGAGGCCATGAAGTCGGTGAACAGCTCCCGCTCCAGCTCGTAGCGTCGTGCGGTGTCCACCACCGCCGCCACCACGGGGTGGGCGCACGGCCTGCCGGCCAGCCCGGCCAGCAGCGCCGCCTCCAGCTCGTCCAACCGGGCGGCCTTCTGCTCGACGCTCAGCCCGTTGCCCAGGTCGTCGACGATCTCGTCCGCCCATCGGGCGAACCCGTACAGCGCGTGCACGGCCGGCCGCTGTGCCGGGGTCAACAGCCTGGTGGCCAGGAAGTAGGTGCGGCCGTAGTGGGCGTTGAGCGCCCGACACCGCAGGTAGGCGGCCTGGAGCGTCGGGTCGGTGATACCTGCGGCACGCAGCTCGGTACGGCTCACCGACCGCCTCCGGCGACAACGGTCGACCGGTGGGCGTCCGCGACGGACGGAACCGTGGCCTGGCAGGACGGGTACATCGAGCATCTCCTGGCGGAGGTCGGCCGGGCGGCGCGCGGGCCGTGGACGTTCGGCACACGTCCGATCACCCACGGTAACGGGGATGCGGCGGGTCCGCGCGTCCGGCCGCTCCGCCTCCCGGGGGTTGTTCGACGTGCGGGTACCGGGGGACTGGGGCAGGCTGGCAGCCGGGCAGGGATCTTGCCCGGGCGGCCGTGTCCGAGGGTAGCCAGGGAGGAGCCGTGGATCGTTACCAGTACCTGCTGGTGATGGCCGGCTGCCTGTTGGTCACGCTTCCACTGGAACTGCTGCTCGGCGCCCGGGTCTACCGCCGCCCGGCCCGCCTGGTGCGCACCCTGGTGCCGGTGCTCGGGGTGTTCCTGGTCTGGGACGCGTTGGCCATCGCCCGGCGGCACTGGTGGTTCAGCACCGACTACACCACCGGGTGGACGTTACCGCTGGGCGTCCCGGTGGAGGAGGCGGTGTTCTTCGTGGTCGTCCCGTTGTGCGCACTGCTGACCTACGAGGCCTGGCGGGTGCTGCTCCGCCGTCGCACGCGCCTGCCCAGCGGGACGGGACGGGGCGGGGAGCGCTGACCCATGGCCGGGGAGTACACGATCCTGGCGCTGCTGGCGGCGGTGCTGGTGGTGCTCGTCGAGCTGCTGGTGCTGCGCACCGGGTTGTTCCGTCGCCCCGCGTACTGGCTGAGCCTGCCGGTGTTGTTCGCGTTCCAGGTGCCCGTCGACGGCTGGTTGACCAAGCTGAGTGCGCCGATCGTGAGCTACGCGCCGTGGGCGACGAGCGGGGCGCGCGTCCCCTGGGACATTCCCGTCGAGGACTTCGTCTTCGGGTTCGCCCTGGTCACGTGGACGCTGCTGCTGTGGGAACGGGCCGCCGGACGGGAGGGCGCCGGTGGGCGTCGACCGTGACCGGGCGGCGCGGCGGGCCGTGACGGCCGGTGCCCACACGCGTGGGACGCGACCGGCTCCCGCCGAGGTGCCCGCCGCGTTCGACGGCGGGGCCCACCGCTACGACCTGCTGGTGGGGATCAACCCCGGTTATCACGCGCACCTGCGGTTGTCCGCCCGCCGGCTCGGGCTGCCCGCACCCGGCGCCGGTCTGCGGGTGCTGGATCTGGGGTGCGGTACGGGCGCCTCCACCGCTGCACTGCTGGCCACGCTCCCCGAGGCACACGTCGTGGCCGTGGACGCCTCGGCCGGGATGTTGGCCCAGGCGCGCCGCAAGTCCTGGCCGGCGCGGGTGTGTTTCGTGCACGCCCGGGCCGAGGAACTGGACCGCATCGCCGAGCACGGCCCGTTCGACGCCGTCTTCGCCGCCTACCTGGTGCGCAACCTGCCCGAACCGGACTCGGTGCTGCGCGGCCTGCACGCGGTGCTCCGCCCCGGGGCGCCGCTGGTCGTGCACGACTACTCGCTGGCCGGCCCGCTGCGTCGGTGGATCTGGCACGCCGTGTCGTGGGGCGTGATCATCCCTGCGGGACGGCTGGCCACCGGCGACACCGGGCTGTATCGCCACCTGTGGCGCAGCGTGCTGGACTTCGACGACCCGGTGGCGTTCCGGGACCGGTTGCGCCGCGCCGGCTACCGGGACGTGCGCGCCGGAACCGTCCCCGGTTGGCAGCGCGGCATCGTGCACACCTTCCGTGCCCGGCGCCCGGACACACCGGAGGAGGGGTGATCGAATGCCGCGGAACCTCCTGTTGCCGTGGCTCGACGGTCGCGTCACCCGCATCCGACCGGGGCGGGACCGGCGGGCCGAGGCGCATCTCCCCGCCCCAGGGCGTCCGGACCCCGAGCACCTGCCCGTCCGCCCCCGGGTGGTGGTGGTCGGCGGGGGCATCGCCGGCCTGGCCGCCGCCGTCGGGTTGGTCGAGCGCGGGGTCGAGGTGGTGCTGCTGGAACGGGAGGCCCAGCTGGGCGGTCGGGTGAGCGGCTGGCCCACGACACTGCGGGACGGCAGCCCGGTCACCATGAGCCGGGGTTTCCACGCCTTCTTCCGCCAGTACTACAACCTGCGTGCCCTGCTGCGTCGGGCCGACCCGCTGCTGGAGGCGCTCACCCCGCTGCCCGACTACCCGCTGCGGGACGGCAGGGGACGCACCGACACCTTCGCCGACCTGCCCCGCACCCCACCGTGGAACGCCCTGGCGTTCGTGGCCCGCAGCCCCACCTTCACCTGGCGGGACCTGCTGCGCGTGGATCCGCGGGCGGCACTGCCGTTGCTGGACGCCGGGGTGCCCGACGTCTACCACCGGCTGGACGAGGTGGACGCGGTCACCTTCCTGGAGCGGATCCGCTTCCCGCACGCCGCGCGGCACCTGGCGTTCGAGGTGTTCTCCCGCAGTTTCTTCGCCGACCCGCAGCAGTTGTCGGCCGCCGAGCTGGCCACGATGTTCCACATCTACTTCCTGGGGTCGGCGGAGGGGCTGGTCTTCGACGTGCCCGCCGACCCGTTCCCGCACGCGCTGTGGGATCCGCTCGCCCGTTACCTGGCCCGTCGCGGTGCCCGTCTGCGCACGTCCGCCGAGGTCACCGTGATCGAACCGGGTGGCCCGCGACGGTTCCTGGTGCACCTGCGCCCCGCCGGGGGCGGGACGGAGACCGAGGTGGCCGACGCCGTGGTGCTGGCCGTCGACGTGGGCGGCCTGCGCCGACTGGTCGACGCCTCGCCCGACCTGGGCACCGAGCCGTGGCGCGCGACGATCCGGCGCCTGTCCACCGCGCCGCCGTTCCTGGTGCTGCGGTTGTGGCTGGACCGCCCGGTTCGCCACGACCGGCCCGGGTTCCTGGGTACCAGCGGCCACGGCCCGTTGGACAACGTCAGCGTGCTGGAGCGTTACGAGCACGAAGCCCGTGCCTGGGCGGCGCGGCGGCGCGGTTCGGTGGTGGAACTGCACGCCTACGCCCTGCCCGACAACGTCGATCCGCAGTGGGTGCGGGCCGAGCTGGTGCACCAGCTGCACCGGGTCTACCCGGAGACCCGGAGCGCCGGCATCGTCGACGAGCGGGCCGAGCTGCGGGCGGACTGTCCGCTGTTCCCGCCCGGCTCGTTCCGCCACCGTCCCCCGGTGGTCACCCCCGATCCGTACCTGGTCCTCGCCGGCGACCTGACCCGGGTGGACCTGCCGGTCGCGTTGATGGAACGGGCGGCCACCAGTGGTTTCCTCGCCGCCAACACCCTGTTGCACCGGTGGGGGATCCGGGGACACCTGCTGTGGAGCGTGCCCACCCGGGGACGACTGGCCCTGGGGCGGTTCCTGGTCGGCCGGTACGCCCGGCTCGACGCGGTGGGTCGCGACGGCACCTCGGGCCGCGCCGGGGCGGCGGACGAGGTTCAGCCCGGCCAGCGTCCCGTGCTGCGCAGCTCGTAGCGCCGCTCGGCGTAGGCGAGATCGTCCCGCCACAACCGGCGCGCCGCCCACCGCATCAACGGCCGGACCGCGGGGGCTGCCGTCCGTGCCACGGCGAACCCGGGACGCTCCGAGTGCGCGATGCTCGCCTCGATGACCGCGGTGCGCGGATGACCGTGCTCGTCGGCACCCAGCGGGGTGGCGTGCGTCTCCACCACACTGCCCTCTCCCTCGCCCTCCACGATGCGCATCACCACGGTGCGGGGTTCGGGGCAGTGGAACTCGGCCACGACCGGTACCCCGATCCGCCGGGAGAGGCGGAAGGACACCTCGACCAGGAACCGGTCCTCGTCGGGGTCGTCACCGTCCGGCGCGTGCAGCACCCGCAGGTTGGCGAAGGAGTAGGGGTGGAACCAGGCGCCGTGCCACGGGTCGAGCCGGTTGGCGACCACGTCCTCCGGCTCGCACCGGCCGATCATCGTGGCCACCGCGTCGATGCTGCCCGCACGGGGTGGCCGCCGGGCCAGCACCGGAGCGTCCAGGGGCTCCTCGCCGCCGACCGCGTCCAGCCGCACCCACACCAGCACCCCGTCGTCGTGCGCCGGGAAGGGGGTCCACCCCGGGAAGCCACGCCGGTCCAGGGCCAGACCGTGCCAGCGGCAGATCAGTTGCCCCTCGCGGACCGCCCCGTCGCACAGCGGCGCACCCAGGTGAGGGCAGATCCCGGGGCCGGCGTGCACCTGCCCGGCGGTGTCCCGCCACGCCACCACCTCCACCCCGGCCACCGTTCGTCCGAACGGCCGGGCGGAACCGACCTCGCGGCTGGCGGCGAGCACGAACCAGTTCCCCGACGGGCGGGCACAGGCCCGCTTCAGCGCGGCATCGATGATCGACGCCCTGGCCTGCTGCCAGGTGGGCGTCTGCTTGTCCCAGGATGGTGCGGAGAGGCGGCGCAGCGGCAGGCCACGACGGCGGGACCGCATGTCGACCACGTCGGACACCCCCGTGCGGTCGGTGTTCCCGTGCTGCAGCCCCGGCGGACCGGGGCGCGATCCCGACGCTAGAGCCTGTTCCGTCGACCTGCCCGTTGATCTCGTCGGTGCGCCGCCGGTGGGGTGTTTGGCCGTGTCACCCGACCGGGGGTGACCGGGTGTGCTTCTCCGGGAGGAGGAGTGTGACCCCGGTCCTGGTTCTGTTGCCCCCGCGGGAACGCGGCGGGATGGTCGGAGCGTGTCCACACGTGATCAGCCCGGTGGGCCGCGTCCCACGTCTCGGCCGGACGGGACCCGGCCCTCGGTCCGGGAGTTGTTGGCCCGCCTGGCCGACGATCTGCGGGACCTGCCCGGCGGCACCGAATCCGTCCCGGCCGACCCCCTGGGCTGGGACGGTTACCTCGAGCAGCGGCGGAGTGCGCAGGAGCTGTCCGGGTCGGACGAGTCGGTGCTCTGCGTCGAGGGGACCGTCGGTGGGCACCGCACGGTGTTGGTCGCGTTCGACTTCCGCTATCTCGGCGGGTCGATCAGCGGACGTGCCGGGGAGCGGGTCGTCCGGGCCTTCGAGCACGCACGGCAGGCTCGGCTGCCCGTGGTGTCCCTGGTCGCCTCCGGTGGCAGCCGCATGCAGGAGGGAATGGTCGCGTTGCGGCAGATGCAGCGCATCGCGGCCGCCTGCCAGCGCAACCGGGAGGCCGGTGTCCCGCACGTGTGCGTGGCTCGGCATCCCACCACCGGTGGGGCGTGGGCCTCGTTGGCGGCGGGAGCGGATGTGGTGCTCGCCCTGGCCGGAGCCACCGTCTGCTTCGCCGGCCACCGCGTGCGTGCCGCCATGGGCGGGCCCGCCACCGACACCGTGGTGTTCACCGGCGAGGGCAAGCTGGCCCACGGTCAGGTCGATCAGGTGGTGACCGAGCGCGAGCTGGCGCCCACCCTGACGCGGCTGCTCTCCCTGCTGGCTCCCGCGGCCGCCGCGGCTCCGACGGCCAGGGTGGTGCCTCCGGCCCCGGTGCCCCGTGCGCTGGGGCGACTGGACCTGCCGGAGGACGGGTGGAGCGCGGTGTGCCGGGCCCGTGACCCCCGGCGACCGCGCGCCGAGGCCTACCTGGAGGACTACTTCGAGCAGCGCTTCCCGCTGAGCGGGGACCGGGTCGGTGGTACCGATCCGGGCATGTGCTGTGGGCTGGGGCGTCGCGCGGGCCGGACCATCGCCTACGCGGCCCAGACCGGTGTCGCCACCCGGCCGGCCGGGTACCGGGCCGCGGCGCGCCTGGTGCGGCTGGCCGATCGGCTCGGGCTTCCCGTGCTCACCCTGGTGGACACCCCGGGTGCGGCTCACGACGAGGCCGCGGAGCGGGCCGGGCTCGGTGCGGCGATCTCCGAGCTGTTCGCGGCCGTCGCCGCGGCCCGGGTCCCGGTGACCACCCTGGTGATCGGGGAGGGCGGATCCGGTGGTGCGCTCGCCCTCGCCTCCCCGGACCGGACGTGGATCACCCCCGACGCCTACTTCTCGGTGATCGCGCCCGAGGCCGGTGCGGCCATTCTCAAACGGGGACCGGACCAGGTCGTCGACACCGCGGAACAACTGCGGCTGCGTCCGCAGGACCTCGTGGAGCTCGGGGTGGTGCAGGGCATCGCGGGGGCCGAGCCTGTGGAGTGATCACCCGGTCCGGGTTACTCGAAAGTGGGGCAGGTGGGCGGACCTCTGCCGCCGTACGTGAAAAGGACACGGTGGAATCGCCCTGTCCGGGCGATGAGTGGCTCCTGGTTCGGGTTCCGAACCAGCGGTAATGGGGTACCTGCAGTAGCAGAGGGCAGGAGCTCGACAGGTCGCGGGGCGGACAGCCACAGCTGCAGCGGGGGCCCACCATGCTCAACCAGAACGAACGCCGACAGTTGGAGAGCATCGAGCGCTGGTTCGAGGCGTCCGATCCCACCTTCGCCAACGCGTTGCGCGACGGAGTGCCGCCCACACCCTGGTTCGCACGGCGGTGGCTCCTGCTCGTGCTGTGCTCCTTGGGGGCGACACTGCTCACGTTCGGGATCGCGGTGATCAGCCTGGTCACGTTCCTGATCGGGCTCATGCTGGTGGCCGGGGCGCTCGCCCTGCGCTGGCGCTACCACCACTCGGACCCCGGGATCTGGTAGCCCACCGCGTGCGTGCCCGGTTCCCGAACCGGTTCACGGACGCTGGAGCAGACCGAGGAACTCGGTGAGCAGCCGCTCGCGCACCTCGGGGGAGGCCGCGGCCAGCAGGGCGTTCACCACGGCCATCCGTTCCGCGGGCATCCCGCCGGTCCCGTCCGGTCGCAGGTCGACGGCGGTGAGCAGCCCGGCGAACTGCTCGGGGGTCAGGGCGTCCGGGTCCAGAGCGGTCACCGTCGCCAGTACCTGCTCCGGGACGGCGACCGGACCGCGTTCGTCCGCCGCCCGGATCGCCTCGGCGAGATCGTCCAGGAAACGCTGTTCCCCGCCGTAGTTGGCCGCGGTGACCGTCAGGTGCAGGTTGGCCGGGGAAGGGCCGTGCGCGAACTGCGGCTGCACGTACCAGCCACGCAACCGCATCTCGTCGGCGAGCGTGTAGACGTCGAACCCGGCGTCCTCGGTGGTGGTCACCGCCAACAGTGTCGCGTCGGGTTCGCCCAGCAGCCGCAGACCCGGTGTCTCGGTGATCCCGGCGCGCAACGCGCGCACCGCGTGCCAGGTACGCCGGGCCAGTTCCAGGTAGCCGTCGTCCCCGATGTGCTGCAGCACCGCCCAGGCGGCGGCCAGCGGTCCGCCGGAGCGGGTGGACTGCACCGTGCTGTTGATCATGGTGTACCCGGGCCAGTCGGCACTGGCGAAGTACTGGGTGCGCCGCAGGGCCGCGTCCCGGTGCAGCAGCACCGACACGCCCTTGGGGCAGTAGGCGTACTTGTGCAGGTCGACCGAGATGCTGGTGACTCCCGGAACACCGAAGTCGAAGGGAGGAACGGCCACCCCGAGCCGTGCCAGGTAGGGCAGCACCCAGCCGCCGATACAGGCGTCCACGTGGCACCGGATGCCCCGCTCGGCGGCCGCCGCGGCGACGGGCGGCACCGGGTCGACCACCCCGTGGGCGTAGGAGGGTGCGCTGACCACCACGAGCACGGTGCGCTCGTCCAGCGCGTCGACCATCGCCTCCGGGTCGGCGCGGAAGCTCTCCGGATCCACCGGGACCGTCGCCACCTCCAGCCCGAAGTAGTGCGCCGCCTTGCGGAACGCCGCGTGTGCCGTCGTGGGCAGGACGATCCTCGGACGATCCACCTCGGGGCGTGCCTTCACCGCGGCCAGTACCGCGAGCAGACAGGACTCGGTGCCACCGGAGGTCACGGTGCCCACCGCGCCCTCCGGGGCGTCCAGCAGGTCGCACGCGGCGCGCACCAGGTCGTTCTCCATGGCCAGCAGGCTCGGGAAGACGGTCGGGTCCAACCCGTTGGCCGCGCTGGCCAGGGCGTGCGCCTGAGCCGCCAGCTCGTCCAACCCGGTCAGGCCGCTGTCGTAGACGTAGGCCAGGGTGCGTCCACCATGGGTGGGGAGGTCGTTCACCCGTAGCTCGTGCAGTTCCTCGAGCACCTTCTCGACCGGTCGGCCCTGTTCCGGCAGACCCCTGCTCATCGGACCTCCATCGCATCCCGTCGCAGCAACGGAAGCACTCCCAGCGCCAACACCGCGGGCATCACGGCGAACCCGACCAGGACGGCGGTGACCGCGCTCGGCGGCTGTGCCGTGGGTCCGCCGCCGGACACGTAGCCACCGAGGGCCAACACCAGCGCGTACATCCCCGGTCCCAGTGCCATTCCCAGCGTTTCCCCGGCGGTCCACACCCCGGAGAACACTCCCGCCCACCGTCGCCCGGTGCGACGTTCCTCGGCGGCGATCACGTCCGGCAGCAGGGCCAGCGGGAACACCTGCATACCGGCGTAGCCCACTCCGACCAACGCGGCCAGGGCCACCAGGGCGGGCACCGGCAGCACCCGGGCAGCCAGCAGGCTCGCCGCGGCCAGGGCGAACACCACCGAAGCCCCCAGGTAACCGCGTCGCTTGCCCCAGCGACGACCCACCGCCTGCCACAGTGGCATCACCAGCAGGGCCGGAGCGACGAACCCGGCGAACAGCCAGGTCTGCAACGCGGGATCACCCAGAGCCACCCGTGCGACGTAGTCGACACCGGCCAGCATGGCACCCACCCCGACCGCCTGCCCGACGAAGGCGGCCAGCAACGACCGGAAGGGGCGGCTGCCCCGCAGCGCGGCCAGAGCCACCCGTGCTCCGCCGGCGGTGGAGCGGTCGGTCGCCGTCGGCGTGCCCCGGGTACCCAGGACGCTGCCCAGCGTCCCCGCGCCGATCAGGACCCCGGCGGCCACCCCGACCGCCCAGTAGCCGTCCGCACCGCCGGCCGCCTCCCGCAGTGCCGGGGCACCGGCCCCGCTGACCAGGATGGTCACCGCGAGCACGGCGATCCGCCAGGCCATCAACGTGGTGCGCTCCTGGGGGACCGAGGTGATCTCGGCGGCCATGGCGATGTAGGGCACCTGGAAGAAGGCGAAACAGGTGGCGCACAGCAGGAAGGCGAGGGCCACCCAAGCCGCCGCCGGTCCCGGTCCGGCGGAGCTGGGTGCGGCGAACAGCACGGTGAAGCAGACCGCCAACCCCAGACCCCCGGCGAGCAGGTAGGGCCGGCGTGGTCCCCACGGGGACCGGGTGCGGTCGCTGATCCGGCCCGCGACCGGGTTGAGCAGCACGTCCCAGGCCTTGGGCAGCAGCACGACCAACCCGGCCACGGCCGCCGGCACGGCCAGGCCGTCGGTGAGGTAGGGCAACAGGAGCAGCCCCGGTACGGTGCCGAAGGTTCCGGTCACCAGCGAACCCAGCGCGTAGCCGGCCCGCACTCGTACCGGTAATGCGCCCGCCGCTGCTGCGTCCTCGCCCATGGTGGGGCGGATGCTAGTGAATTCCGGCCCCCTCGGGGAGACCGTGGCGAAGGCCGATTCCGGTCCGTGACCTCCTCGGCCCACCGACGGGTACGGATGCGGAAGCGGCGTCCTTCCTGCAATGATCGGGCGGAACCCGTCAGCCACCCCGGCAGGAGGGAAACACGAGATGGCCGTCCTGATCCAGGTGATCATCACCGCGGTGGCGGTGTGGGTGTCCACCGCGTTGCCGGGGATCGACCTCGGCGCGGGCTCCCTCGGCTCCAAGATCCTCACGCTGCTGGGCGTGGCGTTGATCTTCGGCCTGGTCAACGCCGTCGTCAAGCCGGTGGTCAAGGTCCTCGGGTGCATGTTCTACGTGATCACCCTGGGGCTGATCGGGTTGGTGGTCAACGGTCTGCTGTTCTGGCTGACCGGGTGGATCGCCGGTGAGCTCGACCTTCCGTTCCACGTCGCCGGGTTCTGGCCGGCGTTCTGGGGCGCGATCATCGTGTCCCTGGTGACCTTCATCCTCCAGGTCGGCGTGCGCGCCCAGGCCGAGGACGCGCGCAGGCGCTAGCAGTACCGGAACGACGCGTCGCCCGGGGTGGTCCGCGGGTCAGGACCGGCGTCCCGCCCCGGGCAGGAACTCCTGCGCCTTGGCCCTGATCCCCTTCTCGACCACGTCCGCCGCGTCCGGGTCGCCCTTGAGCAGCGAGGCCGCGGTCTTCTGCAGCTGGTCCCAGGTGGCGTGCGGGGGGATCGGCGGAATGCTCGGGTCGGTCACGAACTCCACCAGGCACGGTCGGTCGGCGGCCAGTGCCTCCGTCCACGCCCCACGCACCTGCTCCGGTCGTTCCACCCGCATCCCGAGCAGGCCCGCCTCCGTGGCCAGTCGGGCGTAGGGGAACGGCGGGAGTTGCTGTGACGGCAGGAACTGGGGCGCCCCGCCCAGTGCACGCATCTCCCAGGTCACCTGGTTGAGATCGCCGTTGTTGAGCACCCCCACCACCAGGCGGGGGTCGTCCCACTCCTGCCAGAGCGTGCCGATGGTGATCAGCTCGTTGATGCCGTTCATCTGCATCGCGCCGTCCCCGACCAGCGCGACCGCCGGGCGGTCCGGGTGGGCGAACTTCGCCCCGATCGCGTACGGCAGGGCCGCGCCCATCGTGGCCAGTGTCCCGGACAGCGATCCGCGCATCCGACCACGGAACCGCAGGTGCCGGGCGTACCAGTTGGCCACCGAGCCCGAGTCCGCGGTGACGATCGAGTCGTCGGGCAGCAGCGGGGACAGTTCGTGGAACACCAGTTCCGGGTTCACCGGGTCGGCCTTCACCCCGGCCCGGCGCTCCAGCACCTCCCACCACCGGTCCACACTGGCCGCCACCGTGGCGCGCCACCGCTCGTTGTCCTTGCGACGCAGCAACGGCAGCAGCGCACGAAGGGTGTGGGCCGCGTCGCCGTGCAGGATGACCTCGAACGGGTAACGGAGCCCGAGCAGGGTCGGGTCCAGGTCGATCTGCACGGCCCGGGCCTGACCGTAGTCCGGCAGGAACTGGCTGTAGGGCAGGTTCGAGCCGATCACGAGCAGTGTGTCGCAGTCCCGCATCAGCTCGTAGGAGGGGCGGGTGCCCAGCAGACCGATCGACCCGGTGACGAACGGCAGGTCGTCGGGGAGCACGTCCTTGCCGAGCAGGGCCTTGGCCACCCCGGCACCCAGGACGTCGGCGATCTCGGCCAGCTCCCCACGCGCCCGGCGTGCTCCCTGACCGATCAGGATGGCCACCCGCTCGCCGGCGTTGAGCACGTCCGCGGCCCGCCACAGGTCGTTCTCGGTCGGCACCGGTGCGCTGTGCGGCAGGCCCAGGCTGGAGGGCACCATCTTGAACTCGTGACTTGGCGGTGAGTACTCCAGTTCCTGCACGTCCGCCGGGATGATCACCACGGTCACGGTACGGCGGACCGTGGCGATCCGCAGGGCTCGGTCCAGCACGTTCGGCAGCTGTTCGGGGACCGTGACCATCTGCACGTAGTCGCCGGCCACGTCCTTGAACAGCGACGGCAGGTCGACCTCCTGCTGGTAGGAACCACCCAGGGCGCTCCGTGCGGTCTGCCCGACGATCGCCACCACCGGCACGTGGTCGAGCTTGGCGTCGTACAACCCGTTGAGCAGGTGGATCGCTCCCGGTCCCGAGGTCGCGGCACACACCCTGACCCGGCCGGAGAACTTGGCGTAGCCGACCGCCTCGAGTGCGGCGAGTTCCTCGTGCCTGGCCTGGACGAACCTCGGCTCGTTCCCCGCTCGTTGCCAGGCGGCGAGCAGGCCGTTGATACCGTCCCCGCCGTATCCGAAGACCTGTGCGACCTCCCACTCCCGTAGCCGTCGCAGGACGAAGTCGGCAACCCGCTCGGCCATGGCGCCTCCCTCACTGCACTGCTGTTGCCCGCGCCGCGTGTCCACGTGGGCGACCGGCTCAAGCGGGTGCGCAGTGCCCGAGCCCGGTCCGGACCGCCTCGGGACCGCCTCCTGCCAGGCCTTCCCGAGCACTCCGGCGGGCAAACCCGCTCGCCGTGGTCACGTGCCGGATCGCATCCCGGTCCGCGTGTCGGCGGGCCGCCGTACCGTACGGGGCATGCCCAGCACCTCCTTCCACGCCGAGGACGGTTCACCGGTCGCGGGGCTGGCCGAGGCCGCAGCCGAGGCACTGCGGCGGTTCCGTCGACGGAACGTGCGGGTTCCGGGGTCACGAGTGGTGCACGCGATGCGGCCCACCCGTTTCCTCGGCGTGGAGGTACCGGGGTTGGCGTGCGGCACCGCGGTCGGCGGTTGGGACTGGGCCCGTCTGGTGCCGGTGGTCGCGACGGTGACCTGCGCGCACTGCCTGCGCTCCCCTCAGGCCCGCGCGGCGGCCGCGCTGGTACCGGAGCCTCCGGCCCAGCTCGCCCTGGACCTGGACGCCGGGTCCCGGGCGGGTGAGTGATCGCCGTCCCGGCTGTTCTGGCTCCCGCGGTGTGTCCCTCGCCGTCCTGCAGGGACGGTCCTTCCCCGTCCATCCGCCCGGAAGGCGAGCGGGATGCGGCCGGACGGGCGGTGACCCACCTGCCGGTGGGGGGCGAACCGTCGGTTCGTGATCCGGTGTCCCGGGGTGTGCGGGCGTGTCGAATTGTGGGGAAACGAAGAGGATGGGACGTCGAACGACACCATCCACCACGGCAGGAGAAAACGGACATTCATGGCGTTTTCCGGTGATTGTTCGGTGACTGTCTTCCCGTGCTGTTTCCGGTGGAGCTGCCGCGCGCTGCCGATGGGTGTGGTGTCCTCGTGCTGGTGCGGGTGGCCGTGGTGTATCGGCCGATCGTGACAATTCCGCCGTGGATGTCGGCGCCGGGTGGCATGATCCCCACCCGAGAAAAGGGGGAGCTGTTCTTCCCGGAGGTCTGCACATCCCCGCACGGGGTCTCCGGGTTCGTCGGCTCTGCGGAATGCAGGAGGTAAATACGTATGCGCGTTCTTCGGGGGCTGGTAGCCGCCGCAACGTTGGCCGTGGCCTTTCTCGCTCTGAGTGCCGGCACCTCCGGGGCCGACCGGGATGCCGTCGACAGACCCGGGAACGAGGGAAAGCCCATCCGGGTCACCAGTACGGAGGGCATCACGCTCAAGCGTGTCCCGCCGGACAGGTTGGAGAAGGCGCAGGGGGAGAAGCCCCCGGCCGGCACCCTGTCCGTCCACACCGCGCAGCATGTGGAGGTGGACGGGCCGTTCTACATCCTGAACCACCACAACAACCGGTGCCTGGAAGGCGAGGGGGACCACCACGGCAACGGCACCCGGGTGCAGCTGTGGGACTGTGACTTCCTCCACCACATCCTCTACGGCGAGGACCGGGTCTTCCCCAACCAGTACTGGTGGCTCGAGATCTCCCAGGACGGGCGTATCCGGTTCCGGAACTACCACAGCGACCTGTACATGGAGGCTGATCCGGGGGCGCTGGGGGGTAACGGTGCCGGAGTGCGCCTGTGGCAGTACGCCGAAGCCCCCTACCAGTGGTGGGCCATGGAAATCAATCCCGAGGGATATCTGCAGATTCTGAACACGGCCAACTGGCGTTACCTGGATGCCGACATCACCACCGTCGGCGACAACGGGTCCCGGGTTGTGCTGTGGGACCACGAGGTCGGTGGCACCAACCAGTGGTGGAAGTGACGGCTCGGGTGACGGATCACCGGGTGTGACGGTGGGGGCGGACCGTGGGGTGCCCCCACATGCTCGTCGGGATCGGTGTGGTGGCAGAACACGGGGTCAAGAGTTTTTGATAGCAAAAAGCTATCGTCATAGCTCCAATCGGGGGAAGTGGAGGTCACGCGATCGGGGGCACGCCGTGCTAACGGAGGACTAACGGATCGGTCACGCACGGAAACGGATCGCCTACTCAGGCGATTTGCTGTAGTGCAAGCCTCGGGACACCCCCGTCCCCCCGATCCCTTGGAGCCTGTCCATGCGGGACCTCTCCGCACCCCTGCGAATCGGCCGTGCCACCTGCGCGGCCGCGCTCGCCGTCGGCACCCTGCTCGGGGCGGCCGGTCCTGCGAGCGCGGCCTCCGGTCGGGAGCTCAATGCGGGTGACAGCAGGGCGACCGCCTACCCGGGCAACGCCACCCTGTGCCAGGACGACGTGAAGGACGGCGAGGCGAAGCGCGCCCCGCTGCCCGGTGTCAAGCTTCGGGACCTGAGCGAGATCCGGTTCGACGTCGAAACGAGCAACGGCGAACAGGTGTCCGTCGACATCACCGGCCTGCCGGACGATCTCACCGTGACCGGCGTGGTGGTCAAGGGCGGTAACGCCTACAACGTCTACCCGGTCGACATGCTCAAGGACCTGCCCTGGCTGGACCTGCACTCTCCGAACAACAACGGTGGCCAGCGGGCGGCCATCAGCCACTGGTTCCTGTGCGTGCAGAAGACCGCCCCCACCAGCACCACCACCCCGTCGTCGACCGACGCACCCGAGCCGGAGGTTCCGTCGTCGACCGTGCCGAGTGCCGCGCCCAGCGCCACCCCGACCACCGCGCCGAGCACCGGTGACGCTGACGTGACCCCCTCCGGCGGTCCGACCGTCACGACCACGAGCGACACCGCTCCCGGGGTTGTGGACGACGACCTGGCCAACACCGGTGCGGACGTCGGTTGGCTGCTGTGGCTGGGCGGTGCGCTGCTGGCCGGCGGTGCCGCCCTGATCGCCCTGCCGCGGGTGCGCGCTCGTCTGCGCCGACGGGACTGACCTGGCGGGTGCCGCACACCACGGCACTCGGGGTGTGCGAGCGACCACGCAGGAGAACGGCATCGGGTCCCGGGAGGTGAACCTCCCGGGACCCGATGCCGTTCGTGGCACCCCTCAGGACGTAGCGCTGTGCGATCAGTGGTCGGCAGACTACTGATCGTGTTCGGAATCGGGCGAGGGAG
>DATCJU010000159.1:0-2497 GCA_036562635.1 Pseudonocardiaceae bacterium | reverse complement strand
CATGTCTCCCCGCAGGATGGCGTGTCCGGGCGTGCGGATCGGGTCGGAGGCCGGGTGCTCATTCGCCCGCCGGCACGGGCTGGTCGGCGGGGACGAGGACGGTGGCCAGCTGGGCCAGTAGCTCGGTACGCATCCGGTAGTACACCCAGGTACCCCGGCGCTCCCCCGTGAGGAGTCCGGCCTCGCGTAGCACCTTCAGGTGGTGGGAGATCGTCGGCCCGGTCAGGTCGAAGGCTCCGGTCAGGTCGCACACGCACGCCTCCCCGTCGGAGTGGGAGGCGATCAGGGACAGCAGGCGTAGCCGTACCGGGTCGGCGAGTGCCTTGAACATCCGGGCCAGCTCCGTCGCCTGCGTCTCGCTCAAT
Source organism: Pseudonocardiaceae bacterium (assembly GCA_036562635.1). Taxonomy (GTDB): domain Bacteria; phylum Actinomycetota; class Actinomycetes; order Mycobacteriales; family Pseudonocardiaceae; genus DATCJU01. Next base: position 2,132 of record DATCJU010000159.1, on the reverse strand, counting down.
GGCCCGCGCGTCACCGGTGCGCAGCACAACACCTGGTTGTCCACCACGGGAAGCTGCTTCGACATGTCTCTATCTTGACATGTATCTATCTAGAGAGCAAGCTAAGTAAGCACTGTTTCGATGGCTGTCTATCCAAGAGAGTGCAGGGTTCGCCGGAGAAACCGCGACCGGAAGGAGAGCGCGATGTCCCGTGTGCAACTGGCCCTCCGTGTGGGCGACCTGGAGGGCTCGATCGCCTTCTACTCCACCCTGTTCGGGGTGGAACCGGCCAAGCGCCGGCCCGGTTACGCCAACTTCGCCGTCGCCGAGCCGCCGCTGAAGCTGGTGCTGTTGGAAGGGGAGCCCGGTCAGGCCACCGTGCTGGACCACCTGGGCGTCGAGGTGTCCAGCACCGAGGAGGTCACCCAGGCCGCCGAACGACTGGCCGCATCGGGGCTGTCCACCCAGGTCGAGAACGACACCACCTGCTGCTACGCGGTGCAGGACAAGGTCTGGGTACGTGGCCCGGGGCAGGAACCCTGGGAGGTCTACGTCGTCAAGGACGACTCGGCCACCTTCCGTGCCGTCCCCGTGGAGGACACCGCTCCGACCGGCTGCTCCATCGACACGTGGCAGGTCGACGCCGCTCAGGGGAGCCTGCCCGGTCCAGTCGGGTGCTGTACTCGGCCGGTGGACGAACCGGTGGTCCGCGAGGAGGCGTGACCGAGCGGTGCCGGACGCTCCCGGAGCGTCCGGCACCGCTGCTCACGCGTCCTACGGCGAGGCGTGCGTCGTGGCCGGTTGGCGCAGTTCGACCAGCGCGTCGATCGCGGGACGCGGACTGCCGTCGACCGGGCGGAGGACCCGCTCGGCCCGCACCACCTCCAGGCCGAGCCCTGCCACGTCGTCCACGACGTCCGCGGGGGAGAAGAGCACCGCGGGGTCCTGCGGGCCGCCGGTTCCCTCGGTGAGATTGGTGCTGTCGTGGCCGACCACCAGCATCGTGCCGCCTGGGGCCAGGGCGGAGGCCGCGGTCCGGTTGACCCTGCGCCGCTGGGCGGCCGGCAGCTGCAGGTAGGCGGCGACCACGAGGTCGACGAGGTGCTCCGGTGCCCACTCGGTCAGGTCCGCGTGCACCCAGTGCACGTCCACCCCACGTTCCCGGGCGAGGGCCGCGGCCTTGCGCAGGGCGGTGGCGGAGAAGTCGATCCCGGTGACCTGCCAGCCCTGCTCGGCGAGCCAGATCGCGTTACGCCCCTCCCCGCAGGCCAGGTCCAGTGCCGTTCCGGCGGGGCGTCCCGCCAGGCTCTGCGCCACCCAACGATTCGGGTCGGCGCTCCACACCAGCTCGGTACCGGCATAACGCGCGTCCCAGGCCGCGGCATCCATCACGTGCTCCTCGTGGTGTCCCGGATTCGCCGTGAGGTGGTGGCTCTGCGGTGTCCATGATGACGTGATCCGGGTGCTGCCGGCTGTCGACGGCACCTGGATCACGGGGGTGAGGCCTTCGGCAACGGGGCCCGCGGCCCGGTCCGTTCGGTCGCTCCGCCGAGGCGAGTGCCCGGCGTCGCCTGGAGTACTTCGTCGAGGCGTGTCTCCGTCACAGGGAGACCGGGTCCCGAGCGTCGCTGCCGCCCTGCGGCGGGATCCCGAGTGCGGAGCCGTGGTGTCACGGCGTGTGTCATGCGGTTTTCGAACATTCCGTTGCGGATGCGGGGGCGGTTCGGTCGGGTGGTGGGGAGGAACAACGAGCAGAATTTTTGCGGCACTATCATTTCAGTGTCGAGTGAAAACAATGATTGGTCAACCAATGCGTCAGAAATCCTCCGATCACAAATCGATGGATCAAACAATGACGCGGGAGCTGGTCGGTGGGTAATTCGGTGTCGCGACTCGTCCGGCTGTCGCAAGGTTTTGATACAACCGTGATATAATGCGTCAATGTCCGATCTTCCCGGTGACGATCCGCTGTACCCACTACGGCGGGAGACGCAGGCCCGTCTCGAGGCCGCCGTCGGGGAAGGTAGACTCACCCTCGACGAATTCACCGAGCGTGTGGGTGTGGTGTGGTCCGCGAACACCTCCGCCGAGCTCGAGGTGGTTACCCGTGACCTCCCGGTCCCCGTGGTGAGCGGTGCGGCCCCGTCCAGCTC
>DATCJU010000153.1:0-2648 GCA_036562635.1 Pseudonocardiaceae bacterium | reverse complement strand
ACCGAGCAGGACGCCGGGGAGATCCTCACCGTGCAGCGGGCCGCCTACCTGGCGGAGGCGCAGCTGTACGGCGACCCGTTCCTGCCGCCGCTGGTGGAGACCTGCCGGCAGGTGCGCGAGGCGCTGCGCGGCGACGGGCTGGCGCTGAAGGCGATGCTGGGGACTCGCCTGGTGGGGGCGGTGCGCGCCCGTTTCAGCGGCCGCACCTGCCTGATCGGCCGGCTGGCGGTGGCCCCGGACGTGCAGGGCCGCGGCATCGGCCGCCGGCTCATCGGCGCGGTGGAGGAGCGGGCCGCCGGCCGGGCCGACGAGTGCGTGCTGGTCACCGGGCATCTCAGCGAGGGCAACCTGCGGCTGGGGCGGAGGCTGGGCTACCGCGAGGGGCGCCGGGAACGGGTCGCCGCCCACCTGACGTTCGTTCACCTGCGCAAACCGCTCCCACCGCCCGCTTGAGCCCGATGCACCCCGATCCGGGGCGAAGGGGAGGGCACCGGCTAGGTGTACTGACCACAGAGGTTGCGAACGGAGCGGACACGCTCAAATGATCTTGTAGTGAGTGAGGGTCTCCGGGTTCGGTGTGGATTGCTACATCTGCACCCGGCCCAGGAGACCCTCATGCCCCACCGTAACGCGCCGCTGACCGAGACCGGCAGACTCCGCCTCGCCAAATGCGTCGTGGAGGACCGGTGGCCGCTGCGGCGGGCCGCCGAACGCTTCCAGGTCTCGGTCAGCACCGCCCAACGCTGGGCAGCCCGTTACCGGCAGCACGGCCCGGCGGGCATGAGCGACCGGTCCAGCCGCCCTCGCACCAGCCCCCGCCGCACCCCCGCCCGCACAGAACGGCGCATCATCAAAGTGCGGGTGCTGCGCCGGTGGGGTCCGGCCCGCATCGCCCACCTGCTGGGGCTGAACCCCGCCACGGTCCACCGCGTCCTGACCCGCTACGGCCTGGCCCGCCTGGCCCACCTGGACCGCGCCACCGGCCGGCCCGTGCGCCGCTACGAGCACCCCGCGCCCGGCGACCTGGTGCACGTGGACGTTAAGAAGCTGGGCAACATCCCCGACGGCGGCGGCCACCGGGTGCACGGCCGCGCCATCGGCAGACGCAACAGCGCGGCCCACCGCGATCCGGCCCGGCCCCGCAAGGTCCCCGGCCGCCCCAACCTGGGCTACGGGTACCTGCACACCGCCATCGACGACCACTCCCGCCTGGCCTACACCGAGATCCTGCCCGACGAACGCAAGCACACCGCCGCCGCGTTCTGGCAACGCGCCCAGGCATTCTTCACCGACGCCGGAATCACCGTCCGGCGCGTACTGACCGACAACGGCTCGGCCTACCGCTCGCGGCTGTGGCGCGACACCCTGACCGCGGCCGGGATCGCCCACAAGCGCACCCGCCCGTTCCGGCCGCAGACCAACGGCAAGGTCGAGCGCTACCACCGCACCCTGCTGGACGAATGGGCCTACGCCCGCCCCTACGCCTCCGAGACCGAACGCCGCGCCGCGCTTGCGCCCTGGCTGCACATCTACAACCATCACCGCGGCCACACCGCACTCGGCGGCCTCCCACCCGCCAGCCGCGTTCCCAACCTCACGGGACAGAACACCTAGACCCGTTGCTCCTGTGCACCACGGTGCTCTCAAGTCTAAGACAGCCTGCGTCGTGGTCCAATCGATTCGAAGCTCTCGTTCGGTGGCTTCAAGGCGCTCGCGCCACGGGAGAGGGCCCTGTCCGGATGCCCGGGGCGGTCGTGGGACGTGACGAGGCGGCAGGTGGCCCAGGCCTGTGCTCCAGCCGATGAGGCCGGGGTGAGGACAGGCCCGGTGACTCATCACCGGGCCTGCGGCTTCCCGGCTGAACCGCTCTCGTGGGCTCGCGTCAGCGGCGGCTTCCGCCCTCGAGGTCGAACCTCAGCTCGGGGTAGTCGGTGATGTCCATGCCATATCGGCGGTAGACCTCGACCGTGTTGATGCCCGTCAGCCTGCCGTGTTCGATGCCCAGCCTGTCGGCCGCCGCGAGGACGGCTTCCTTGGACGGGCCTTCGAGCTCCAGGTAGGGCGGGATGAGCGGCCACTCGTCCACCTCCAGGTGCACCTCGCCGAGCTGGAAGCTCGTGCGGCGGTTCTCCTGGTAGGACTTCGGCTTGTATCCCAGCTCCTGCAGAAGCAGGAGCGTCTGGTCGAAGTCGTCCACGGAGACCTCGACCTCTTTGGTGCCGTCGATTCCGTCATGGACGATGTGCTTGACGGCGAGGGTCGCCCTGACGCCGTCGTCTCGCAGCCGCATCCACCGCGCCGGGTCGGGCGGAGTGTCGATGTCGAACACGTACCGCCGCTGCAGGCGGTCTTCGGACGTGCGGCGCCCGCCGGCGGACTCGATTCGGCAGGCCATCTCTTCGGGATCGATATCGAGGAGCTTGGCCTCGAACTCGACGAGCGTCATGCCATACCTCTCAGTGAACCGCCAGAAGGCGGTGCCTGCGCGCCGCCGACCGGGGCCGACATCAACCGGTGGTCAGCCGCTGCTCGCAAGTTCCTCTCCGTGAACCTTCTCAGCACGTTGTCTCTGCCGACCAGGCAAGAACACAACAAGGAGCCGACGACCCTTATTCGTAGATCCACAACCGACAGTGTCCCGACAATTT
>DATCJU010000166.1:0-15755 GCA_036562635.1 Pseudonocardiaceae bacterium | reverse complement strand
ACCACGTGCGCCCGACCCAACAGGCCCGCCTGCCCGTGCTGCTGGACGGCCACCGGATGGTGCTGGGCCTGGCTGACTGCGGCGCCCTCTGCCCACCCCCGTCCTCACCGGAGTCGATGCGGCGGCCACTGCCGCGCTGCCCGCTCTGCACCCGAAAGGAGCTGACCCCGTGATGCTCACCCTCGCCCTGACCGGCCTGGGCATGGCCGCCTCCGGCGCGCTGTTGTGCGCCCTGGCCGCCCGCCTGGACCACCAGTCCCGCCGGCCCACCAGCACCACCCGGACCAGGGCCCGCCGGGCCGGCACCCTCACCGTCGCCCAACTGATCGCCCGCCTGGAACACGAGTACGCCACCCGCACCACCGGCCACCCCCGACGCCCACCCTGTCCCCGCCGGGCCATACCCGCCCGTCATGCCCTGCACCGCCGATGGGCGGTCTGAACCCACGTCCCGAAGCTCTGCCCCGAAGCGGGGCTACCCGGCGCCCGTGCGTCCCGGCCTGGCACCGAACTTCAGGACCGAGGGCGCAGGCCGTTGAGTGCCGTCTCGACGATCCGGTCGGCGTACTCGTGGGTCAGCGGGCCCCTGCGCTCGAACCACCGGGTGCGCAGCGGCCCCCACAGCATCTCCACGGCCAGGTCCAGGTCGAGATCCGCGGGCAGCTCCCCGGCACGTTGCGCACTACGCAACCGCTCCTTCTTCAGCTCCTTCATCGGCCCGTCCAGCCGCTCGGCGTAGGCGGCGGCGAGGTCCGGGTCGTGCAGGATCTCGGTGGCCAACGCCCGCATCGGCTCGTCGTAGCGGGGATCGTTCAGCTCGTCCACCGTGGCCCGCAGCACCGCCTTCAGGTCGGCTTCCAGGTCCCCGGTGTCCGGCAGGGCGGCACCCCGCCCGTCCTGTCCCTCGGCGAGCATGAGGAACGCGTCGAACAGGACCGCGCCCTTGGACGGCCACCAGCGGTAGATGGTCTGCTTGCCCACCCCGGCGCGGGCGGCGATCCCCTCGATGCTCAGCTTCGCGTAACCGACCTCGCCGACCAGCTCGAACGCCGCGGTGAGGATGGCCCGCCGCGACGCCTCACTGCGACGGGCGGCATCGGGGGTCCTCCTGGGCTGCGTCGCCATGCCCCGCACCCTACCAACAGGCGAGACGAGACGGTCCGTCTTGACAGGGAGGACGGGAGGGACGAATGTGGAAACACGAGACGAGACGTTCCGTCTCGCCTACTCGGGCCGCGGACACCGCCCACGGGACGAGTACCCCCACGCGGTGCAGGAGCGCCCATGTCCACCACCACCCCCACCGGCCGCGTCTGGTTCGTCACCGGCGCCAGCAGGGGCCTCGGCCGGGCCTTCACCCGGGCCGCACTCGACGCGGGCGACCGGGTGGTCGGCGTGGCCCGGGACGTCACCCCGCTCGACGGACTCGCCGCCGCACACGAGGGCAGACTGCTGCCCCTGCCACTGGACGTCACCGACCGCGCCGCCGTCCACGCCACCGTCGTCCGGGCCGTCGCCCACTTCGGACGGCTCGACATCGTGGTCAACAACGCCGGCACCCTGTTCTTCGGCATGGTGGAGGAGTTCACCGAGGCCCAGGCCCGCGCCCAACTGGAGACCAACTTCTTCGGCGCCCTGTGGGTCAGCCAGGCCGTCCTGCCGCACCTGCGCGCCCAGGGCTCCGGGCACATCGTGCAGATCTCCAGCATCGGCGCCCTGATCGGGTTCCCCGGCGCCGGCCTGTACAGCGCGAGCAAGTCCGCGCTGGAAGGAATGAGCGAGGCACTGGCCGCGGAGGCCGCCCCGTTCGGGATCAGGGTCACCCTCGTCGAACCGGGCGGCTACTGGACCGACCTCTACCCCAGCATGACCACGACCGAGCCGCTGCCGGCGTACGCGCCGCTGCGCACCGAGATCGAGAGACAGTGGGCCGAGGAGTCGGTCGACAGCGACCCCCGGCTGGCCGCCGAGGCCCTGATGAAACTGGTCGACGCCGAGAACCCACCACTACGCCTGCTGCTGGGCAGCCTGGTCTACGACCTGGCCCTCGACCTCTCCCGCCGGCGGATGGACACCTGGGCGGCCTGGGAGGAGGTCAGCCGCGCCGCCGAACACGCCGTCCCGGCCCCGGACCGGCCCGCCTGACCGGGCCCGGAACACCCCTCGCCCCTGATCACCACCCGGTTCGCCTGCAGCTTTCGCATGTTCGGACCTACCGTCCGGGCAACAATCGCTGTCACACTCCCCAGGAGGGGGCCGGCCGTCCGTGCATCCGAGGGGGACGATGCGGCGGCCGGGGCGACGATGCCGCCGACGAATGCGAGAACACCATGAGCAGGACGACACCCGCTCTCCTGGCCACCGTGGTGGCGCTCGCGCTGACCGGCTGCACCACGCGCACCAGCAGCCGGGACGAGCAGGAGAACCGGTCACCGAACCTGGTGGGGGACGTCGACTACGTCGAGATCTACCGCAACACCGACCACTTCCCCGACGTGGCACGGGTGTGCGTCCAGGGGCTCGGGTTCGTCACCACCTCCACCGACGACCGGCGAGCGGGGTCGCACCGGAGCGGCCCGCTGCTGCGGGTCCCGGAGTGGGACGGCTTCTGCACCCACAAACGACAGCAGAGGATCAGGTCCTGACCGCGTCCCGTCCCGCGCGGGCCGACACCACCCCGGTGCCGGAACACCGGGGACATCCGGGCGCGCCCACCCGGCCTCTCAGCCGAGGAAGGCGTTCCGCCGCCGGGTGAGCAGCCGGTACAGCGTCTGCTGGATGGTCTCCCGCACCTGGTCGGTCAGGTTGAACACCAGCATCGGGTCGTCCTCCGCGCCGTCCGGGTAGTCCTCGGTGCGGATCGGCTCGCCGAACTCGATGTACCACTTCGACGGCAGCGGGACCAGCCCGAGCGGCCCGAACCAGGGGAACAGCGGGGTGACCGGGAAGTACGGCAGTCCGAACAGGCGGGCCACCACCTTGAGGTCACCGATCTTCGGGTAGATCTCCTCCGCCCCGACGATGGCGCACGGCACGATCGGCGCCTTCGTGCGCAACGCGGCGGACACGAACCCGCCCCGCCCGAACCGCTGCAGCTTGTACCGGTCCCGGAACGGCTTGCCGATGCCCTTGAACCCCTCCGGCCACACCCCGACCAGCTCCCCGGAACGCAACAACCGCTCCGCGTCCGGGTTGCACGCCAGCGTGTGCCCGGCCTTGCGGGCCAGCGAACTGATCACCGGCAGCCGGAACACCAGGTCCGCGCCCAGCATGCGCAGGTGCCGCCGCGCCGGGTGGTGGTCGTACAGGGCCAGCCCGGTCATCAGGGCGTCCAGCGGCAGCGTGCCGGAGTGGTTGGCGACCAACAGCGCCGCCCCCTCGGCGGGCACGTTGTGCAGGCCGATCGCCTCCACCCGGAACCACTTCTCGTACAGCGGCCGCAGCAGCGGCATCAGCACCGTGTCGGTCAGCTCGGGGTCGAACCCGAACTCGTCCACCTGGTAGTCACCGGTCAGCCGGCGCCGCAGGAAGGCCAGCACCTCGGCCAGCCGCTCCTCCCAGGCCGGCGCCCCCGCCCCGGCCGGACCCGCGGCCCCCGCACCCGGGGTGCTCCCCGCAGTTCGTGGGGTCTCCCCGGCCCCACCGGCCTCCGCCCCGGCGACCGGATCGACCGCCCGCAGCGGCGACACCGACGCGTCCTGGTCGGACCGTCCGGACCGCCCTCGCACAGCCTCCCCCGTCCTCCCGGACGCCCCCGCCGACACCTGCTCCGCCCGCAACGGCCCCCGGTCGTGCAGCGGGATCACGCGCGCGTCCACCACGTCCCCTCCCTCCTGTGTGCGCCGGCTCCCCGGCGGCGCGCCCCTGCCCGGGTGGCGTTCACCGCAGCCGGGCCACGGTGCCGAGCACGGCACGCTCGGCCGCCGCGACCAGCTCCGGATCGATCAGCCGTGGCAACCCGTGGCCGTTGACGTAGTCGTCGAACGCCTGCTGGGTGGTCCAGCGTGGCGTGAAGCCGAACTCCTGCTTGAGCTTGCCGTTGTCCATGACCGGCCCGAAGTCCAACGCCCGCATCTGCTCGGGCGGGAAGTCGGCCAGCCGGATCGTCTGCAGCAGCCGCCGCACCGGGGACACCGCGGGCCCGGGCAGCGGCAACGGCAACCGCCCGGCACGCCGGATCGCCTGGGAGAGCATCAGCACCCCGTCGGCCGCCGCGTTGAACACCCCGGGCAGGTCGTGCAGCGTGGCCCGCTCCAGCACCGCCAGCGCGTCCTCGACGTGCAACAGCTGCAGCCGCTGGTCGTAGCCGAGGGTGGTGGGCACGAACGGCTGGGCGAAGTAGCGGGTCAACGGGGTGTCGACGTGCGGGCCGATGATCCCGGCGAACCGCAGGGCCGTCACCACCACGTCCGGGCGGCGCCGGGCGAACCCCCGTACGTACCCCTCGACCTCGGCGGCGTCCTTGGCGAACCCGGACGACGGCAGGTCCTTGGGCGCCATCTCCTCGGTGAACAGGGCCGGGTTCCGCGGACTGGACCCGTAGACGGCCGAGGTGGACTTGAGCACGAACTTCCGCACCCGCGGCGACTTCTGGCAGGCCGCCAGCAGCTGCATGGTGCCGATGACGTTCATCTCCTTGACCGCGGACCGCGGCCCACCGGGATGCGCCGTCACCGAGGCGTGCACCACCGTGTCCACCTTCGCCCGCGTGACCACCTTGGCGATGAGCGGATTGCGGATGTCGGCCCGGATGAACTCGGTGCGCCCCAGCCGACGCTGCAGGCTCGGGCTCGGAGGCACGGTGTCCACGCCGAGCACCCGCTCGATACCGGGATCAGCTGCGAGCCTGGCCGCCAGATGCCCGCCGAGGAACCGGCTGACTCCGGTGACGAGGACGATCCTGGGCGCCATGCGACTCCCTGAACACGGCCGGTTACCGAGTCGGAATGCTACCCGCGCACCACCGATCCGGCCGTTCGGAGCAACACAGAATTACCAGGAGCAACACGGAAGCAACACACCCGCCCCGAAGCGGGTGACACCCCCGGCCGGCCCCGGCGGGCCGGACGACCGCACCCGCCCCCGGAGCCCCGGGTAACCCCCGGAACGGAACGACGCCCGCCCCGGATGTCCGGACGGGCGTCGCACGGCGTCACTTCTTCAGCTTGCGGCGCTGGACGCGGGTCTTGCGCAGCAGCTTGCGGTGCTTCTTCTTGGACATACGCTTGCGGCGCTTCTTGATGACCGAGCCCATACGCGATCCTCGCTAGTCGTCGGACAGTGTCGATCTGCCTCGCGCACCGGTGCGGGCGAGCAGCTCGCACATCAGGCACGAACGGGCCACCAGGGTACCTGTATCGCGTACGCGGCCCGGCACGGCCGCCGCTTCTCTCCCTCGGACGGCCCCACCGGCACGTGGCGGGCACGCCCCGCGCGGTGACGAGCGCCACGTGCCGGGGACTCAGTTCACCCCGAAGTAGGCGTTCTGCAGGTACTCGTGCACCGCCTTCTCCGGCACCCGGAACGACCGTCCGACCCGGGCCGCCGGCAACTCTCCCGAATGCACCAGCCGGTACACGGTCATCTTCGACACCCGCATGATCGCGGCCACCTCGGCGACCGTGAGGAACTGCACCTGGCCGAGGGCCGCCTGCTCGGTATCCCCGTTCGACGACATGTGTCACGCGCCCTTCGCCCGTGCCGGGCCGCGCGGGTCGGCGGCACCGGCCCCCATGACCTGTTGGAAACAGCGGTATCGCTGGGACTCCTGTGACCGGTGAAGTACCCGCCGTTCCGGGTGACCAAACCCGCTTTGCGCAGGTCATGCGGGTGACACCGGGCCGGATCGACCGGCCCGTCGAAGGACGTACGCGAAGACGGCTCAGTCCGTCTCGTGTGCCCGCCCCAGCTCCACCGAACGGTCCCGGGCCGCCTCGATCGCGGCCAGCATGGCGGCCCGCACCCCGTGCCGCTCCAGCTCCCGGATGGCCATGATCGTGGTACCCGCCGGGGAGGTGACCGCCTCGCGCAGCGTCACCGGGTGCTCACCGGTGTCCCGCAGCATGGTCGCCGCACCCACCGCGGACTGGATGATCAGCTGGGTGGCCACCGCCCGCGGGATGCCGAGCAGGATGCCGGCGTCGATCATCGCCTCGACCAGGTAGAAGAAGTAGGCGGGGCCGGACCCGGACAGCGCGGTCACCGCGTCCTGTTGGGACTCGGGCACCCGCACCACCTTGCCGACGCTGCCCAGCAGCTCCTCCACCAGCTCCAGGTGTTCCGGCCGGGCGTGCCGGCCACCGGAGACGGCGCTCATCGCCTCCCCGACGACCATGGGCGTGTTCGGCATGACCCGCACCACGGGCGTGCCCTCGGGGAGGCACCGCTCGAACAGCGTGGTGGGCAGGCCGGCGCACAGGGACACCACCAGCGTGCGGGGGGTGACGTGCGGCGCCAGCTCCTTCAGCAGCGGATCGATGTCCTGCGGCTTGACCGCCACCACCAGCACGTCCGCGCCGGCCGCGGTGGCCAGGTCCACCCCGCGCACCCCGTACCGCCTGGTCAGCTCCGCGCTGCGCTCCGGGTGGCGCTCGCAGAACATCAGGTCCTGTGGGCTCCGCCCGGCCTGCAGCAGCCCGGACAGCAGCGCCTCCCCGATCTTACCCGCTCCCAGCACGGCGATCGTCGTCATGCGCACCAGGGTGCCACGCCGGCCGGTCGGGGTCGTGTCCGCTACCGCTGTTCCCTGGGCTGCTCCCTGGCCGGGTCGGCGGGGGCCAGGGCGAGCTGGCGGGCCTGGCACACCAGGCGGCCGGCGGAGTCGACCACGACCAGGTCCTCGTCGAACCACTGGCCGTGCACCGCGCGGCACCGGGCCTCCACCCGCAGCCACCCCGGGGCCGGCCGGGCCCGCAGCAGCGCGGTGAGCTGCACGGTCGGCGACCAGCCGATCCGGCCCAGGTTGAACGTCACCGGCGGGGTGATGTCCCCCGCGACCAGCGCGAACAGCAGGTCGGTGCGCTCGCCCTTGGGGCGGGTCCACATCCGCAGCACCGGGTCGCCCACCGCCCGGTTCTGCTCGTCGTCCCCCGTGGCACCGCTGAGGAACACCGCGGTGGAGGTGTCCAGCCGCAGTTCGCACCCCTTGGTCACCCGGAACGCCTCGGCCAGCGGCAACGCGCCCAGGTCCACCGAGCGGGGTGTCGGCGAGGCCGGCAGCTGCGGCAGGTCGGCCCACACCACCTCGGGCTCCGCCGACAGCCGCCCCAGGGTCACGCTGGCCTCCACGCACACCCGGCCGCGTTGCTCCAGAGTGGACCGCACCACCGAGAGGGTGCGGCCCGTCTTGCGCACCTCGGTGCGGACCATCGCGGGCCCGACCTCCGGCGAGCTGAGGAACTCCGCGCTCACCGCCACCGGGTCCAGGCCCCCGTTCTGTCCCCGGGGGTCCACCGAGGCGAGAGCCGCCCTGGTCAGCACGGCCAGCAGATATCCACCGTGTGGTCGACCGCCGATCGTCCACACCGGAGACAACTCAGCCATGAACGTGCCGTCCCCGAGCGGGCGCACCCCGGACGCCACGGAGAACGACACGACGGCCGGCGACAACCGCCGTGACCAAGCGGTAACACTCATGGGTGAAGCCTGCCACGTATCACGCGCTCACGGGAGCGGCACCGAACCGGTGTTGATCATCGGTAATCATCGGGACAGGAATTGGTGATCACCAATTCCCGCACACCGGACGAACACGACGAACCGGGATATTTCACCAGTCCGACCGACAGCGCACAACAACCGGACCCGGCGGGCACAGCGCACTTTTGAGGAAGCCTCGAGAAAAACGGTAAAACCACTGCTCAGCGCGCCATGTGCCGACGGGTGAACGCCAACGCCTCGGCGAGCATGCCCGCCCGTTCCTCCCGGGTGCGGGCCTTGCGGGTGCTCACCTCCAGCACCACCGACCCGGCGAACCCGTTCCCGGCCAGCTCCTGGCACAACGCGGCACACGGCTGGCTGCCCCGACCCGGCACCAGGTGCTCGTCCACCGGGGCACCACTGCCGTCGGCCAGGTGCACGTGTCGCAGCGCGTCCCCCATTCGCCTGGCCAGCTCCAGCGCGTCCACGTGCGCCGCGGCGGTGTGCGAGACGTCCAGGGTGTAGTGGGCGTACCCGACCTCGGTGGGATCGGGCGAGGGGCGGAACCCCGACACCTGCAGTCCCCCGCGCCGCCCCAGCGGACGCAACGGGAACATGTTCTCCACCGCGATCGCCACCCCGTGCTCCTCCTCCAGCCGATCCACCAGCCGGGGAAAGGCGTCCGCGTAGCGGCGCTGCCAGCGGAACGGAGGATGCACCACCACGGTGGAGGCCCCCAGGTCGTGGGCCGCGGCCGCGGCCCGGCGCAGCCGCTCCTCCGGGTCCGGGGACCACACCCGCTGCGTGATCAGCAGACAGGGCGCGTGCACCGACAGGACCGGGACCCCGTACTTCTCGGCCAGCCGGCCCACCGCACGCACGTCCTGGCTGACCGGGTCGGCCCACACCATCAGCTCGATGCCGTCGTAGCCCAGCTCGGCGGCCAGGGCGAACGCGGCATCCACCGACTGGGGCCACACGGCCGCGCTGGACAGACCGATCGGCACGACCCTGTCGCGCCCGCCCGCGGTCCTCCCCGGCACGGCCCCTCCGTTCACCGCTCCACCAGCAGCAACGCCGCCGGAGACATGGTGACCACCACCCCGACCAGGATCGCCAGCACCGTGGTCTGCAGGTCCTCGGCCTTGCGCACCAGACGCACCACCAGCACGAGACCGACCGTGACGACCAGCGCGACGACCATGGCCACCGCAGGCAGGGACTGCCACAGCCACTGGAAGGCCAGCCAGAGGCCACCGCCACCGATCAGGCCGACCCCGAGCTGGCCGAGGGTGACCAGCCACTCCTTGACCGACGAGCCCTTCGGCTCCTCCTCGAGGTCCTCGAGATCCTCCAGGTCCTCGACAGCCTCGTCGTCCTCCAGCTCGTCGGCGTCCTCGAACCGCTCGGCGTCGGGATCGTCCTCGTCCTCGAACGCCTCGGCCTCGGGGGCGTCGTAGCCGGCCAGCGCGCCAGCGAGCTCCTCGTCGAACCACTGCTCGGTGGGCGGCCCGCCGAGACCGGCCGGAGGTTCGTCCGCCGCCACCCGTGGCCCCGGTCCCTCCCCGAACCGACCAGCGGCGGGGTACGGGGGCTGCGGGGCGGCGGACTCGTCGTCCTCCTCGCCCTCCAGCGCGCTGACGTCGATACGCGGGATCTGCTCGGTCCAGCCCTCACCCCCGGCCGGGGCCTGCGGGGACTGCGACGCCTGGGGAGCGGCACCCGGTCGGCCCCGCTGGGGCAGCGGCCCGGCCTGGTCCGGCCGCAGCACCTGGGTGCCCTGGTCCGAGAAGCCCCCGAAACCGGCCTGCGGTTCCACCTCGGGCCGCAGCACCTGCGTGCCCTGGTCGTCGAAACCGTCCCGCGGCTCGGGCTCGGGCCGCAACATCTGCGTGCCCTGGTCCACCGCAGCGGGCCGACGACGCCGCTCCGGGTGCGGCAACCGGTTGCCGGTCGGCGGCTGCTGCTCCGTGCGGGGAAAACCACCCCGCACCGGAGGCACCTGGGTGGTGTCCGCCAACGCGTCCGGAGGTGGCGGCGTCGAGGAGGACGTGGTCGGGCCGGTCGCCGGGGTCGGTTTCTTCCCGGCGGGCGGCACCGGGGCGCCCGGCCGTCCCGCGGGAGCCATGGGCGGCGGTGCCACCCGACGCACCGGCGCGGACGGCGGCGGAGCCTGGTCCATCGCCGGCCGCCGAGACCGGCCGGACGTGCCCGGATCCTGGTACGGCTGCTGCCGACGCGCAGGCTCCGACTCGGGTGCCCGGCCGCCGCCGACGCCCGTGTCCTGCTCGTCACGGATGGCGCGCAGCCGTCCGCTGTCCGACAGCACCCGGTCGATGATCGTCTGCGGGGCCGACTCGCCGGTGTCGTCGTCGGCACGCCGCCGGCGACGCCGTGGTGTGCCCACACCCGGTCCACCACCGTACTGAGCGAGCAGCTCCGCCACGGTGCGCTGGGTCCGTCCCGCAGACCCGCTGTCCTCACTCATCGATTCCACCGTGCCCCGTGCCGCCCTGTCCGTCCAGTGCCGCCGTCCGGCTCCCCGCATTCACTCCGGCGAGACAGCTCCTCTCCCGAGGGAACTCACCGGGTCGGGTCACCCGACCCTGCAGTCTGGACCGTACCCTCGGTTCCGGTCCAGCCGTGTGGGAGCGCTCCTTCCCACAGTGCCCGAGAGCAACTCCCGAACGACGCCGCTGGAAAGGCGCACACACCACGGCCTCCGCCGCACCGGCACCCACGCCGTCGGCCCAGGAAGTCGGCCGAGGGCGACACGGCACCGGTCAGCTTTGCCAGAGTACGGAACGCGGGAACATTGTTACCGCACGGTCGGGTACTACAGCCGTTCGGAGCATACGAATCACCGGAACCGCCCCGGCGCCCGGCCTTTCCCGAACCCGTCCGCCGGTGGTGGGACGGCCTCCGGCCCGCGGTACGGCGGCGGCTCAGCCCTCGAACTTGTAGCCCAGACCGCGGACGGTCACCAGGTGACGCGGGGAGGACGGATCGGGCTCGATCTTGGAGCGGAGGCGCTTGACGTGCACGTCCAGCGTCTTGGTGTCCCCGACGTAGTCCGCGCCCCACACCCGGTCGATGAGCTGGTTCCGGGTGAGCACCCGCCCGGCGTTGCGCAGCAGGTACTCCAGCAGGTCGAACTCCTTCAACGGCAGGTTCACCTCCCTGCCGTTGACGGTGACCACGTGCCGGGCGACGTCCATGCGCACCGGCCCGGCCTGCAGCACGGTCGAGGACGCGCCCGAGCCCCCACCGTTCTCGGCGCCGCGACGCAGCACCGCACGGATCCGGGCGATCAGCTCCCGCGCCGAGTACGGCTTGGTGACGTAGTCGTCGGCCCCCAGTTCCAGGCCGACCACCTTGTCGATCTCACTGTCCCGTGCGGTGACCATGATCACAGGCACCGAGGAGCGCTGCCGGAGCTGCTTGCACACGTCGGTGCCGCTCATCCCGGGCAACATCAGGTCGAGCAGGACGATGTCCGCACCGTTGCGGTCGAACTCCTCCAGCGCGGCCGGCCCCGAGGTGGCGATGGCGGTGGTGAACCCCTCCTTGCGGAGCAGGAACGCAAGCGGGTCGGCGAAGGACTCCTCGTCCTCGACGATCAGCACCCTGGTCACAGCACTCCTCCATGGTCGACGCTGCTGACGCTCTCTCCCGGCCGGCTCTCGTCCGGAGCGGACGTCAGGAGCGCACGGCCGTCCGATGTGGCGGAGCCGGCCCGTTCCGCCGTCCCGTGTGCGGGAATCCGCAGGGTGAAGGTGGACCCGATACCGGGGCGGCTCCACAGCGTGACCTCGCCGCCGTGGTTGGCCGCCACGTGCTTGACGATGGCCAGGCCGAGCCCGGTACCCCCGGTGGCCCGGGAACGGGCCGGGTCGACCCGGAAGAACCGCTCGAACACGCGCTGCTGGTGCTCGGGGGCGATACCGATCCCGCGGTCGGTCACCGCGATCTCGACGACCCCGTCGGCGAGTCGCCGGCTCACCGAGACCGGGCTGCCCTCGGGCGAGTAGGCGATGGCGTTGTCCACGAGATTGGCCAGCGCGGTGACCAGCAGGGTGCGGTCCCCGTCGACCCGCAGACCGCTGGGGGAGTCGACCGTGATCTCGATCCCCGCCGACTCGGCCGCCAGCCGGCACCGGGCCAGCGCCTCCTCGACCACCTCGTCCACGTCGACGACGGCCAGCTCCGGCAGCCGCTCCGCCCCCTGCAGCCGGGACAGGGCGATCAACTCGGTGACCAGCGACCCCAACCGGGTCGCCTCGTGGAGGATCTTGCCGCCGAAACGGCGCACCTCGGCCGGGTCATCGGCCGCGTCGAGCACGGCCTCGGCCAACAGGGCCAGCGCCCCGACCGGGGTCTTCAGCTCGTGACTGACGTTGGCCACGAAGTCCCGCCGGGTGGCCTCCAGCCGCACCGCGTCGGACTCGTCGGCGACGTCCACCACGACGAACCCGTCGTCGAGCGACCGCACCTCACCGAGCACGGCCTTCGGACCCCGTCCGGACAACGGACCGCGCTCCAACGGCGAGAGGTCGACCTCGACCGGCTCCCCGGTGTGCAGGACCTGCTCGGCCGCCTTCACCGCCCGGGCGTCGGCCCGGTTGTCCCGCACCACCCCCAACTCGACCGCGCGGGGGTTGTGCAACACGACATCACCGAACCGATTGAGCACCACCACGCCGTTGTGTGAGGAATGCAGCACTCTGCGCATCAGATCGGCGACGGTGAGACCGGCGGGTCGGCGATGCCGACGACGGCCGTGCAGGGCGCCGGCCACATATCCCAGCGCCGCACCGGCGAGAACGGCGATCACCAGGGCGATATAGCCCGATGCGGTCACGGCCGCATGGTAAGCGCAGGTCGGGAGCTCGTCCTATGACGACGACGGCTCCGTGACTGTCACGACACCTTTTCACCCAAGAATTGGCCCACGATTGGGTGACAGTTCACCTGCCCGTGATGATTCTTTCACCTCACGGAGGCAGGAACAGCACGGTGGTGGCCGGATCATGTCGATCCGACCACCACCGTCCGGGCGGAATGCGCACCGCCCCGTCCACGTCGGGTGTCGTCGGTTCGTCGACGTCGGCCGACCGACGCCGACCCGCCGTCAGCGGCCCTGGTTGGCCACCGCGGCGATCGCCTTCTCGGCGGCCTCCGGGTCGAGGTAGGTGCCGCCGGGGACGACCGGCTTGAGGTCGGCGTCCAGGTCGTAGCGCAGCGGGATACCGGTCGGGATGTTCAGCTTGGCGATCGCCTCGTCGGAGATCCCGTCCAGGTGCTTGACCAGCGCCCGCAGCGAGTTGCCGTGCGCCGCCACCAGAACCGTGCGGCCGGCCCGCAGGTCGGGCACGATCGCCGACTCCCAGTACGGCAGCAACCGGGCCACCACGTCCTTCAGGCACTCGGTGCGCGGCATCTGGTCGCCCAGGTCCGCGTAACGCGGGTCACCGACCTGGCTGAACTCGTCGTCGTCCTCGATCGGCGGGGGCGGCGTGTCGTACGAGCGGCGCCAGAGCATGAACTGCTCCTCGCCGTAGGCCTGCAGGGTCTCCTTCTTGTTCTTGCCCTGCAGCGCGCCGTAGTGCCGCTCGTTGAGCCGCCAGTCCCGACGCACCGGAATCCAGTGCCGGTCACAGGCGTCCAGCGCCAAGTTCGCCGTGGAGATGGCCCGGCGCAGCAGCGAGGTGTGCACCACGTCCGGCAGCAGTCCCGCCTCGCGCAGCAGCTCACCGCCGCGACGCGCCTCCGCCTCCCCCTTCTCGGACAGGGGGACGTCGACCCAGCCCGTGAACAGGTTCCGGGCGTTCCACACGCTCTCGCCGTGCCGCAGCAGCACGAGCGTCCCGACCGCATCAGCCATGTTCCCAAGCCTGCCACCCGCCACCGGCCCGACCACCGGGGGCACCCGACGCGGTGTGGGTTTCCGCACCGGGGTCGACCCCGGTGCGGAAACCCACCGGACACCGGTGGGACCCCGGTCAGCCCGTGGCGGCGCCGGCCTCGCGCTGCCGCAGGTCCTTGCGCAGGATCTTGCCCGCGGCGGACTTGGGGATGGCGTCGACGAACTCCACCACCCGGACCTTCTTGTGCGGGGCTACCTGGGAGGCCACGAAGTCCATCACCGCCTGTTCGGTGAGGTCCTCGGCCCCTGGCTGCCGGACGACGAACGCCTTGGGCACCTCCTCGCCCTCGTCGTCACGCACCCCGATCACCGCGGCGTCGGCGATCTTCGGGTGCGTCAGCAGCAGGGCCTCCAGCTCGGCCGGCGGCACCTGGTAGCCCTTGTACTTGATCAGCTCCTTGACCCGGTCGACGATGGTGAAGTAACCGTTCTCGTCGACCACCGCGACGTCCCCGGTGTGCAGGAACCCGTCGGCGTCCAGGGTCGCGACGGTGGCCTCCGGGTTGTTCAGGTAGCCCTTCATCACGTTCGGGCCGCGACACCACAGCTCACCGGGCTCGCCGACACCCACCTCCCTACCGGTGGCGGGGTCGACGATCTTGCACTCCATGTTGGGGATGGCCACGCCCACGGTGCCGAGCGGGATGTCGTCCCGGTCGTCCGGGATAGTGTGGCTGACCGGGCTCATCTCGGTCATGCCGTAGCCCTGGCGCACCACGCACCCCAGCCGCTTGCGCACGGCGGTGGCCAGTTCGGTGTCCAGCGGCGCGGCTCCGGAGAACAGCACCTTGAGCGACGACAGGTCGTAGGAGTCGACCATCGGGTGCTTGGCCAGCGCCACGGCCACCGGTGGGGCGATGTAGACCCGGGTGATCTTGTGCTCGGAGATGAGCCGGCAGAACTCCGCCAGGTCGAACTTCGGCATGGTCACCACGGTGGCGCCCAGGTAGAGCGGGTGGTTCATGACCACCTGCATGCCGTAGATATGGAAGAACGGCAGCACGGCCAGCAGCCGGGTGTCCGGACCGGTCTCGGTCATCATCGGCTGGCACTGCATGATGTTGGCGACCAGGTTGCGGTGGGTCAGCATGACCCCCTTGGCCCGGCCCGTGGTGCCCGAGGAGTAGGGCAGCACCGCCAGGTCCTCGGCCGGGTCGATCTCCACCTGCGGTGTCGGCGCGGTGGTGGTGAGCAGGTCCCGCAACGAGGTCCGGCCCTCGACCGGGTCCATGACCACGACTTCGGAGATACCCGCCTCGGCTGCGGCGGCCTCGGCTCGCTCCAGCAGCGGCGAGACGGTGAACAGGATCCGTGCCCCGGAGTCACGGAGCTGTTCCGCCACCTCCTGGGCGGTGTAGAGGGCGTTGATGGTGGTGGCCGCGGCCCCGGCCCGCAGCACCCCGTGGAAGACGACCGCGTAGTACGGCGTGTTGGGGCTGAAGATTCCCACGACGTCGCCCTTGCGGATCCCACGTTCCGCGAGCGCGGCGGCCAGCCGGTCCACCATGCCGGCCAGCTCCCCGTAGGTGATGGTGGCCCCGGTCGGACCGTCGATGAACGCGGGCTTGTCGGGACGGTCCGCCGCGGCACTGAGCACCAGCTCGT
Source organism: Pseudonocardiaceae bacterium (assembly GCA_036562635.1). Classification (GTDB taxonomy): domain Bacteria; phylum Actinomycetota; class Actinomycetes; order Mycobacteriales; family Pseudonocardiaceae; genus DATCJU01. Next base: position 586 of record DATCJU010000166.1, on the reverse strand, counting down.
GCAGCGGGATGTTCGGAATGGTGACGTCGGGGAAAGGGCTACGAATGACCATCGGCTGGGCCTCCCGAAAGGCTTAGCACCTGAGAGGCGAATCGTGACCAAGGTCACTCATGTGGTCAATACCACAGAGTCCTTCGTCACACCGTTACTTTGCACCTCTAAGAACACTCGAATGGAGTAGTGGGCCACTCTTGTGGGACAGCAGGTGGTTTTGAGAAGTTGACAACGCTCTCCAGATCGGCTCCCACGCACTCCCCGATCTAGTGAGGGTGTCACCGCGGTCCGTATCCCCCGTCGGACCGTGACCCGCCCGGAACCCGGGTCTCCCCCACCCGGAGTTCCGTCAGTGCGGGACCTGACGCGGGGCGGCTCGAGCTCGCGACTCCCCCTCTCTCCCGAGCCGCCCCGCGCCCCGCACTGAAACGGGACACACCGTCCGAACCCGTTTCCCCCGCGGGAAGAATTCCGGGGATTCCTGCGCCCGCGGAGTCAGGATTCGCCGGTGACCGGACCGGTTCGTAATCCGGAAGGCTCCACCAGGTGCCGGAAAGCCTGCAGGTTCGCCAACGACTCACCCCGCGACACC
>DATCJU010000148.1:0-33010 GCA_036562635.1 Pseudonocardiaceae bacterium | reverse complement strand
AGGAGGAGGCCATCGAGTGGGTGAAGCGGATTCCGTTCCACCCGGCGCCGGGTGAGGAGATGGAGGTGGAGATCCGTCAGGTGGCGGAGGCGGACGACTTCGGGGAGGCGTTTACCCCGGAGCTGCGGGAGAAGGAGGAGCGACTGCGCATGCGCGTCGACGGGGCGCAGTAGACGAGGTCCGAGGGACGTGGAACAGCGGTGCCGGTCCGTCGCCGGCAACCGGGGGTGACGACCATGGAGGAGCCCGACGCGCGTCGGACGGTCGACGCCGTCTTCCGGATGGAGTCACCCCGCCTCGTCGCGGGTCTGACCCGCATGGTGCGTGACCTCGGGCTGGCCGAGGACCTCGCACAGGACGCCCTGGTCGCGGCCCTGGAGCAGTGGCCGGTGTCCGGTGTCCCGGACAACCCGGGCGCCTGGCTCATGACGGTCGCCAAGCGCCGGGCCCTCGACGTGCTGCGCCGGAAGGAACGGCTGGCCGGCAAGCTGGAGGAACTGGGGCGCGACCAGCTCCGGCGGGAACCGAGCACCCCGGACCCCGCCGCCGTGGTCGACAACCCCGTCGAGGACGACCTGCTCCGCCTGGTGTTCACCACGTGTCACCCAGTGCTCTCGGTCGAGGCGCGGGTCGCGCTCACCCTGCGCCTGTTCGGCGGGCTGACGACGGAGGAGATCGCTCGCGCGTTCCTGGTCTCCGAGCCCACGCTCGCCCAACGGATCGTCCGCGCCAAGCGCACCCTGGCCGCGGCGCAGGTGCCGTTCGAGGTTCCCGACCGCACCGAGTTCGCCGACCGCCTCGCGTCGGTACTCCAGGTCATCTACCTGATCTTCAACGAGGGCTACGCGGCCACCTCCGGTGACGAGTGGATCCGGCCGTCGCTGTGCGCGGAGGCCCTGCGCCTCGGACGCGTCCTGGTCGGGTTGATGCCGAAGGAGCCCGAGGTGCACGGCCTGGTCGCGTTGCTGGAGCTCCAGGCGTCGCGGTTGCGGGCGCGGGTCGGCCCCACGGGCGAGCCCGTGCTCCTGATGGACCAGGACCGGGGGCGCTGGGACCAGTTGCTCATCCGCCGTGGGCTGGCCGCACTGGAGCGGGCCGAGGAGCTGAGCGAGGAGCTCGGCCCCTACACGCTGCAGGCGGCCATCGCCGCCTGTCACGCCCGGGCCCGTACTCCCGAGGAAACGGACTGGGTGCGCATCGCGGCGCTCTACCGGGTGCTCGCCCAGCTCACCGCGTCGCCGGTGGTGGAGCTGAACCGCGCCGTCGCGCTGGCGATGGCCCACGGTCCGGCGGTGGGGCTGGCGCTGGTGGACGAGTTAGTCACCGAGCCCACGTTGCGGAACTACCACCTGCTGCCGAGCGTGCGCGGGGACCTGCTGGCCCGGCTCGGTCGGCACGCCGAGGCGCAGCAGGAGTTCGAACGCGCGGCATCGCTCACCCGCAACGCCCGGGAGCGCTCCCTGCTTCTGGAGCGTGCCGCCGCGGCCGCACGGCAGGCCGCGGCGGAGAGAAACCCCCGGAATGTCACCCCGTAGGGTGAAAACCTGACGGCCGGGAGGTACCCGGTCCGCTCGGGGCACGGCCGGGCGAGCACGGTCGTGCCACAGGGTGCCCCCGGTTGCCGTGTTTCTGCCCGACGACAGCACGGAGGTGCCCGCGATGCCGGTCCTGACCCCGCCGGAAGAGCCGCAGGCCGTCGTTCTCCCGCCACGGCGGGCCACCCACGGTGGACGCACGCAGGTGCTCGTGGTCGGTGGTGGACCGGCCGGACTGGGGGCCGCGCTCGGGGCCGCGGCCACCGGGGCCGACGTGGTGCTCGTCGAGCGTTACGGATTCCTCGGTGGGAATGCCACGGCGGCGCTGGTCATGCCGTTGATGTCGTTCCACAACGAGAAGAAGCAGGCCGTCGGCGGGGACACCGGTCGGCTGTTGCCCACCGACCACGGTGAGGGCGACCCGGTGGTGGCCGGGGTGCTGTGGCGGTTGCTGGAGCGGCTCGCCGGGCGGGGTGGCGCGGTACTGCCCTCGCCCAGCACCGGCTACACCGTGCCGTTCGACCCCGAGACGTTCAAGCTCGTCGCGTTGGACCTGCTCGACGAGGCCGGGGTGCGGTTGCTGCTGCACGCCTTCGCCTCCGGTTGTCTGGAGCAGCCGGACGGCTGGCGTGTGGTGTTCGAGACCAAGTCGGGCCCGGTCGTCCTCGACGCCGACGTGGTCGTCGACTGCACCGGGGACGGGGACGTGGCCGTCGCCGCGGGCGCGCCGTTCGAGGTGGGCCGCGAGGACGGACTGGTGCAGCCCATGACCCTGATGTTCCGGATGGTCGAGTTCGACCGGTCCCGTTTCGCGCGCTACGTCGAGGAGCACCCCGACCAGTGGCGGGGCGTGCACGGCCTGTGGGACCTGGTCGAACAGGCCACCCGGGCCGGTGAGCTGGAGCTGCCGCGGGAGGACGTGCTCTTCTTCGCCACCCCGCACGAGCGCGAGGTGAGCGTCAACAGCACCCGGGTCACCGGGGTGCTGGGCACCAGCGTGTGGGACCTGACCCGGGCGGAGTACGTCAGCCGCCGTCAGCTCGACCAGATCGTCCGTTTCCTGTGCCGCCGGGTTCCCGGCTTCGAGGACTCCTACCTGGCGCAGAGTGGAGTGCAGATCGGGGTCCGCGAGACCCGGCGCATCCTGGGCGACTACCAGCTGACCGGTGAGGACATCCTCTCGGCCCGCAAGTTCGACGACGTGGTCGCGCACGGTGCCTACCCCGTGGACATCCACAACCCCGAGGGCGCGGGGACCGTGCTCCGACGGGTGCCGCGCGGGGAGTTCTACGACATTCCGCTGCGCTGTCTGCTGCCCCGGGGAACGGAGCGCATGCTGGTGGCGGGGCGTTGCATCTCCGGTACCCATGTCGCGCACTCCTCGTACCGGGTGATGCCGATCGCCATGGCCACCGGGCAGGCGGCGGGGGTGTGCGCCGGGCTGGCCGTGCGGGCCGGTCGGGTGCCACGGGACGTTCCGTCGGCCGCCGTGCAGGAGGAGCTGCGACGGCAGGGCGCGCTGCTGCGGGACCTCGGCACCGCGGGGGACGGTGGGGCGGCGGGCATCGCCTGAACGGAACCGGGACCCGCTGGTCGGTCGGGGATGTTCGGGCGAGCCCTGCGGGACGAAAGGGTCACACCGATCGGCGGCATTGACCCGTTCCTGTTGCCGTGGTCACCATGGTCCTGCGGCTGGGAGCGCTCTCAGTCGCACGGAGCTCGGCGGCCTTCCGGGGCGGCGGCTGTACCGGGAGGCTGCCGGGTTCCCGCCGGTCGGGCCGGTGTGCCCGTCCGGTGACGGCGGCCCCGGTTGCCGCCGGGCGTCCTGGTGAACGCGACCGGCGCCCGTTCCCGTTCGGGAAGGGTGAGGCCGCTCGGTCCCGTCCCTCCCGCATCGGATCTCCTCACCCCTGCAAGGAGCGTGTCCATGGATCAGCCACGGCACAAACCTGTCCGGCGGGCGGCTGTGCTGGCGACGTCGGCCCTGATGGCCGCACCACTCGTCGCCCTCGCCGGCGGCACCGCGAACGCGGCGTTACCGGACTCGTTGCCCCTCACGATCAGCAACAGGACCGACCGGGACATCTACATCTGCGTCAACGGCAAGCAGGACATCGGCGGCCAGTCCCGCTGGGGATACCTGAGCCGTGGGTCCGGGTGGGCGTTCGTCCCACTGCCCGCCTCGGGGCCGCCGGACACCAAGGAACCGGTTCCGGCCGACTTCTGCACCGCCGGTCCCGCGGCCGGGCAGGAGCTCACCGTCCCGATCCCGAAGGGGCTGTACTCCGGCCGCATCTTCTGGTCCCACGGGACACCGCTGACGTTCCAGATCTCCTACGTCCCCGGTTCCGGGGAGACCGGCCTGGTGACCCCCTCCGTCACCAACAAGGACGACCCGAACCTCGACACGGAGTGGGACTTCGCGGAGTTCACCTACAACGACGGCGGGATCTGGTTCAACCGGACCAACGTGGACATGTTCGCCACCTCGTCGGAGATCGCCGTCACCGACGCCAGGGGCACCCGGACCAAGGGCGGGCTGGTCACCTCACGGGACGCGGTGTTCAACCACCTGACGAACCTGGGTTCGCCGTGGAGCGACCTGGTGCAGTACGGCACCGACGGCAGGCGGCTGCGTGCCCTGGCCCCCGCCCTGGCCATCGAGCGCAACCAGCAGCCGGACCGGCAGCCGCTGTCCTTCGCCGGGATGGAGCGCTACCTCGACGAGGTGTGGCGCTACTACCAGACCCACGACCTCAGCGTCGACGTCCCGCAGTGGCAGCACCCGGAGACGCACGAGATCTGGCCGCCGGCCACCTTCCGGGGGCGGGTCGACGGCAGTGGCCAGCTCGTCCTGGAGTCGGTCAGCGGCCGACTCGGTCAGCGGGCCGTCATCCCCAGGCCCCAACCGTTCGACGTCTTCGGCTGTGGTGGTCTGCTGAGCAACAACAACGACCAGCCCGGCGCGGCGATGGCCCGGGTCTGCGCGGCGCTCAACCGGCACGTCCTGAGCGAGACCACCGCGTCCGGTGAGGTCACCACGCGGGTGGACCACATCGGGGACGACAGCTGGGACGCGGCGAACCTGTACCTGGTCCGCGACGAGCAGAACGACTACGCACGGGTACTGCACCAGCACTTCGTGGGCGGTGAGGTCTACGCCTTCTCCTACGACGACATCGGCGGACACGACGGCACGCTGCACTCGGGACCCGAGGACTCGCCGACGGCCCTGCGGCTCACCATCGACGTGCCGGTCACCTCGGCCGACGGTCGGATCGAGGCCGAGACCTTCGCCGGCAGGCAGGGGAGCGTGTCCCTGGCCGACGCCGTGGACACCGACCGGGGCGACCTGGTGGGCGACCTGAACGGCGGGGAGTACCTGCGGTGGGACGGGGTGCGCTTCCCGGCCGGGCTGACCCGGCTGGACGTCCGGTTCGCCTCGGGCGCCTCGGCCGGGGGCACCCTCTCCTTCCGGCTCGGCTCACCCACCGCGGCGCCGATCGCCACGGTCGACGTCTCGTCGACGGGCGGCTGGCAGTCGTGGGTGACCAGGACGGTCACGCTCACCGGTACTCCTCCGGCCGGTGACCACACGCTCTACGTGACCGTCGAGAGCTCGTCCGGTGAGCCTGTCGCCAACCTCAACTGGTTCGGTTTCGCCTGATCCTCGTCGGAACCGGCCCGTGCCGTCCGTGCCCGCCCGGCCCCGCCGCCGGGCGGGCACGGCGCGTTCCGGAGGTGGTGCCGTGCCCTTCGCCCCGGGTGGCGGAGTGGATTCCCGCTGCGGTGATCGTGGCGCCGGCAGGGGAGCATAACTGGCCAGATATATTCCTGTGGAGTTATATACGATGGTGATGGACGGTTTCGCGTTGATCGCCGATGCCTCACGTCGACGCATCCTGGACCTGCTGCTGGAACGGGAACACGACGTGGGCGAGCTGGTGCGCGCGCTCGGTACCACCCAGCCGAACGTCTCCAAGCACCTGCGCGTGTTGCGTGAGGCCGGACTCGTCACCGCTCGCTCGGAGGGCACCAGAAGGGTGTACGGCCTGACCGGCCGGCCGCTCTCGGACGTCGAGGACTGGCTGCTCCGCCACCGGGAACGGTGGAACCGACACCTCGACGCCCTGGAACGTCACCTGGACGCGCGGTACCCGCAGGCCCCGGAAGAGCCGGAGGGGAAACCGTGACCACACCCGGCCTGTCCGAGCACCCCGTCGCCGCCCCACTCGACGAGGACGGCGGGCGGTGAGTGCTCACCATGGAACGCGAGCTGCACCACCCGCCCGAAGCGGTGTGGGCCGCCCCCACCGCCACCGGGACGCTGCTGCGGCTCACCCACGTCTTCGTCGACCGCGGTGCCTCCCCCGGCTACGCCGCCGGCTGGCACCTGTGTCTGGCCGCACTCATGGCCGTGCTGCGGGGTGTGCCGGTCCCGCCCGTGGCCGGGGAGGCGGCCAGGGCTCGCGGCTGGGAGAACTACCGGCACCGGTACGAGGCCCTGCTCCTCCCGTGACCGGCCGACGGTGGGACGTCGGACGGGGTGCCGTGCGGTCCTGCACCGCACGGCACCCCGGTCAGCGGGGCCGGCCCGGCACTCCCGGCCTGGTCTGCCAGGGGCGCGGCCCGTCCAGCGGTCGGTACTCCACGCCCAGCGCGTCGAGCCGGGACAGGTGGTGCCGGGCCAGACGCTGCTCGAACCCGGTGAGGTCCTTGCCCTCGGCCGGGCTCCACACCACCTCGGCGAACGCGGCCAGCCGGGGGAACGCGGCGTAGTCCACGCGACGCGGCGAGTCCAGGTGCTCGGTCCAGATCTGGGCCTGCGCCCCGAGGACGTGCCGGGCGGCCTCCGCGGGCAGCCCCGCCGGTACCGGTTCGTAGCGGTAGACGTCCTGCAGCGTGGTCAGGTAGCCGACCGGGACCGGTTCGTCCGGGTGGTCCGACTGCCGATGGTCCAGGTAGAGCCGCTGCTCGGGGCACATCACCACGTCGTGACCGGCGAGAGCGGCCGTCACCCCGGCCTCCTCGCCACGCCAGGAGGCCACGACGGCGTCGGGGGGCAACGCGCCGACCTCCCCGATCTCGTCCCAGCCCAGCACCCGGCGGCCCCGGTCGGCCAGGTGCGCGGCCATCCGCCCGACAAACCAGCCGTGCAACCCGGCGGGGTCCGACAGCCCCAGCTCGGCCATCCGCTGTCGGGCGAGCGGACTGCGTTCCCACTGCGTGGTGGGCACCTCGTCCCCGCCCACGCACACCACCGGGGAGGGGAAGACGTCCACGACCTCGTCGAACACGTCGCAGAAGAACGTCACCGTCGCGTCGGCGACGTTGAGCACGTTCTCGTTCACCCCCCAGAACGGCCACACCTCGAGCCGCTCGTCCGGGGTGTTGCCCAGCTCCGGGTACGCCGCGATCGCGGCCTGACAGTGCCCGGGCACGTCGATCTCCGGCACCACGGTGACCTGCCGCTCGGCCGCGTAGGCCACGATCTCCCGCAGGTCGTCCTGGGTGTAGTAGCCGCCGTGCGGTCGGCCGTCGTGCACGAGCTCCCGGTGCGCCCCCACCCGTGACCCGGCGCGCCACGACCCGATCTCGGTCAGTCGCGGATACCGGTGGATCTGCATCCGCCAGCCCTGGTCGTCGGTCAGGTGCAGGTGCAGCACGTTGAGCTTGTGCGCGGCCAGCAGGTCGACGAACCGCAGCACACCGTCCTTGGGCATGAAGTGCCGTGCCACGTCGAGCAGGCAGCCGCGCCAGCCGAACCGCGGGCGGTCCTGCACCCGACCGCACGGCAGCACCCACGGGCCGCGGTGCACGACGGACGCCCGGAACGCCGGAGCCCCCAACAGCTGGCGCAGGGTCTGGGCGGCGTAGAACGCGCCCGCCGGGTCGGACGCGGTCACCACGACCCGGTCGGGGGTGATCTCCAGCCGGTACCCCTCGGGACCGGGCACGGTCGGGTCCACGACGAACCGGATGTCCCCATCGGCCGGGGTGGGAGACAGCGGCAGTCCGGTGGCCGCACCGAGGGTGTGTCGGAGCCACCGCGCGGCCGACTCGGCCGCCGGGTCCGCCTGCACCGAGGTCGTCACGTCCAGGTGGAACGAACCGGGCGCCGGCTGGGCGGACACCGGACGGGGGAGCAACGTGTCGAACATCGGTTCAGCCCTTCACCGCACCGGCCAGGCCGGAGACCAACCTGCGCTGCACCAGGACGAAGAACACCAGCACCGGGACCGTCATCAGCACCGATCCGGCCATGATCGCGCCCCAGTCCGGTTCCTCGGCCTCGAAGAAGACGAGGATCGCCAGTGGGAGGGTCTGGTTGTCCAGGTCGGAGATGATGAACGTCCTGGCGAACAGGAAGTCGTTCCACGCGTGGATGAACGACAGCACGCTGGTGGCCACCAGGCCCGGGGCGACCAGCGGGAACAACACCTGCCAGGTGAAGCGGAAGCGGCCGGCCCCGTCCAGGGTGGCGGCCTCCTCCAGCTCCGTCGGCACCGCCGCGACGAACCCGCGCAGCATCCAGATGGCGAACGGCAGGCCGAACGCCAGGTGCACCAGCATCAGCGAGCCGAGATGGTTCAGCCCGAACGCCGGGACCACGTCGCCGACCGAGCGCATCAGGAAGAACAGCGGGATGGTCAGGGCCTCGACCGGCACCATCTGCGCCACCAGCAGCATCACCAGCAGCACCGTCCGTCCGCGGAACCGGAACCGGGTCAGGGCGACGGCCGCCAGGAAGGAGAGCAGCAGGGACAGCACGACGACCACCAGGGCCACGGCCACGCTGTTGACGAAGTAGCGGCCCAGCCCGGACACGGTCAGCACCCGCCGGAAGCTGTCCAGCGTGGGCGCCGTCGTCCACGGTCGCGGCTCGGTCGACAGCACCTCACCGGCCGGTTTGAGCGCCGACAGCAGCATCCAGTAGAGCGGGAACGCCACGATCCCGGCGATCACCACGGTCACCGCCTCGGCCACCAGACGCCTGGGGTGTCGTACCGCCCTGCTCACAACTCCTCCCCGGACCGGCGCATCGCACGCAGGTAGACGACGGTGAACCCGAGCAGCAGCAGGGTCATCACGACACCGATCGCCGATCCCAGACCGAACTCGTTCCCGGCGAAGGCCTGTTGGTAGGCGTAGACGTTGAGCACCAGGTTGCGGCCGGCGACCCCGCCGCCGTCGGTGATCACCCACACCTGGGTGAACACCTTGAAGTCCCAGATCACCGACTGGATCGTCACCACGACCAGCAGGGGACGGAGCATCGGCAGCACCACGCTGCGCGTGGTCCGCCACGTCGAGGCCCCGTCGAGTGCCGCCGCCTCCAGGATCTCGCCGGGGATCGCCCTGATCCCGGCGTAGAGGGTGATCATGACGAACGGGAACGAACACCAGATCACCTCGCCGGCGACCAGCCCGAAGGCCACCCACCGGTCGTAGGTCCACGAGTAGCCGGCCATGCCGTCCAGGCCCAGCCACACCAGGACCTCGTTCACCAGGCCGAAGTCGGCGTCGAACAGGAACAGCCAGGTGGTCGAGCCAGCGACCGCGGGCGTCGCCCACGCACCCAGTGCGGCGAGGAACAGCAGGGTTCGGGGCAGGGCGCGTACCCGGGTGGCCAGCACCGCCAGGGCGAAACCGACCAGCAGGGTGCCGATCACGCACGCCGCGGCGAACACCACGGTCTGACCGAGGACCGTCCAGAACCGCGGATCGTCCAGGAGCCGGGTGTAGTTGCCCAGGCCGAGGAACTCTAGTGGGGCGTGACCTGTGGCCTGCTCCTGCCCGTAGTCGTAGAGCGAGATGACCACGAGCTGGTAGAGCGGGTAGCCCAACAACCCGATCAGCACCACCGCCGCCGGGGTGAGGTGGGCCAGGATCGTCGGCCACTGTCCGCGCCGGCCACGGCGAGACGGGGGTGCCGCCCGTGCCGCCGCGGCCGGGTCGGCCGACACCGGTGGGGGGAGAACCTGGTGGCTCATCGTGGGACCCGCGTCAGTCGGCGAAGGCGGCGTTCATCTGCTCCGCCGCGATCCGGGTGGCCTCCTCCAGGCTCTGGGCGCCGGTGGCCACCTGCTGGACCAGCGTGGGCAGCACGGCCTGCGCGTCCACCTTGGACCAACCGGGTGTGACCGGCACGAACCGGGTTCCCGCCGCCAGGGTCTCGACGAAGGGCCGTTCGAACTCGCCCGCCACCTGCTGCTGGACGTCGGCGAAGGTGGGCAGGTTGCCCATCGCCTCGAACATCCGCCGCTGGTACTCCTTGCCGGCCAGCAGCGTGGTGAACTCCACGGCCAGGGTGCGTCGCTCGGTGGAGCGGAGCACGCCCAGCAGGTTGCCGCCGGCGAAGGCGGGTGCCACCGAGCCCGGTTCGTCGCCCGGCAGGGGGACCACGGCGAACTTCCCGGCCACCGCTCCGGCCTCCACCGCCTTGCGGTTGAAGTTGCCGCCGATCGTCATCGCCGACCGGCCGGCGGCGAAGAGCTGCACGCTGTCGGTGCCGGTGAGCTGCGCGCACTGGGCGGGCGGGCAGTTGTCGTCCCGGATCAGCTCGGCGAAGCGTCGGATGCCCTCGCGGGTGGCCGGTTCCTCCAGGGCGGACGTCCAGCGGCCCCCGTCCTGTCGGGCCACGTCCCCACCGGATGCCCAGACGAACGGGAGCATCGCGTAGACGTACTTGCCGCCGACCGAGATGCCGTAGAGGTCGGGCCGGGCGGCGCGGATCGTACGGGCGGTGTCGGCCAGCTCGGTCAGGGTGCGCGGGGGTTGCAGCCCGAGTTCGGCGAAGACGTCGGTGCGGTAGTAGAGGGCCCGTACGCCGACGAACCACGGTACGCCGTAGACCTTGCCGTCCACCTTCGCGGTCTCCAGGACGGACGGGGTGAGATCCGTGGCCTCGGGCCAGGCGGCCAGGTCCGCGGTGAGGTCGGCGAAGCCGCCTGCGGCGACGTAGCCGGCCAGGTCGGTGTTGCCGAACTCGGCGACGTCGGGGGCGCTCCTGGGGTCGCTGAAGGCGCCCCGGAACCGCTCGGCCCGGCCGTCCACCTGGATGTACTGGACCTCCACCCGGACTCCGGGGTGGGCGGCTTCGAACTCGGCGACCGCGTCGTTCACGACCCGTTCCTTGGCGGCGCGGTTCGCCTCGTCGAACAACCAGACCCGCAGCGTGCCCGTCCGCTCGTCCCCGACGGGACCCTGCTGGGTCGACTGCACCGGAGCGCACGCGGTCAGGGCCAGCGCCGTCAGCGCCGCCGCCACCAGTGCTCCTCGCACGGGACCTCCCATCCGTTGCAAAATACGCAACGAGTGTTTCGGTATGAGCAATCATGGGGCAGGGCGAGGGCTGTGCGCATCCGCCGTCCGGCCCAAGCTGGGATCGCCTGTCCGGCGCTCGTTCCGGGCGCCCGACGGGGGTCGGCTCCGTGCTCACCCGTGCTGTTGCGGAGCGTGGTCGACGGTCGGTCGTCCGATGGGCCGAGTCGGTGTCCACCCCTTGGTCCAGTAACAAAACTCCTGGTCATAGCGGATGTTCGCTCTCTTGACGCGAGGAGACGGCGCTCGCTATGGTCTAGACCATCACGCTACGGAGAGTGACAGCGAGATCAGCTTGCCGCCGGCTGTCCGCGTTCGGGTGGCGCACGTCATCGCCTCCCACAGGCCTGGTCCTGTTCCCGCGTGCGACGAGAGCGAGGTGGCGCACATGCCCTCGAGAGAACCCCGGATGTGACCGGGTCACCGGGCGACGCCGTACGGCGTGACCCCGCCCCCTGAACCGTCCGCCCGGAATCCCGGTGCCTTCCCGTCTGCGCAGGCTCGGTGTCCCCAGTGCCGGTACGCGCCCTCACCGGCACGCGGTGCACCACTCCCCAGAACCGGCCGGATCACCTGCAAGGAGCTGACATGGATCTGAAGCGAAAGCTGGCCACGGCGGCGGCCGCCGTGGGCATCACGCCCCTGGTGTTAGCCGTTCTCCCGGCGGGAACGGCCTACGCCCACGGCTACATCTCCTCCCCGCCCAGCCGTCAGGCCCAGTGCGCCCAGGGCATCGTTCCCTGTGGTGACATCAAGTACGAGCCGCAGAGCGTCGAGGGCCCCAAGGGCCTGCGCAGCTGTAGCGGTGGCAACGCCCGGTTCGCCGAGCTGGACGACGACAGCAAGGGCTGGCGCGCCACGCCCGTCGGCAACACGGTGACCTTCACCTGGACGTTCACCGCCCGGCACGCCACCGCGAACTACGAGTACTACCTGGGCGACCGGCTGGTCGCCGTGTTCGACGGCGGTGGCCAGCAGCCGCCGGAAACCGTCTCGCACACCATCAACCTGGGCAACGTCAGCGGGCGCCAGAAGCTCCTCGCGATCTGGAACATCGCCGACACGGCCAACGCCTTCTACGCCTGTGTCGACCTCGACGTGAACGGGGGCTCCGGGAACCCGCCCACCACCACGACGACCACCACGCCGCCGCCCACCACGACCACCACCACGAACCCGCCGGTCAACGGGACGTGGGCACCCAACACCTACTACCCGGTCGGCAGCACCGTGACCTACGACGGCGTCACCTACCGGTGCATCCAGGCACACACCTCGCTGCCCGGCTGGGAGCCGCCGAACACGCCCGCCCTGTGGCAGCGGCTGTGAGACCCGTACCGCGGCCCGCGCCCCGGACCGGGGCGCGGGCCCTCCCTCGCCAGGAGGCGACACCGTGAAGCGCCACCAGCTCGTCGCGGTGGCGGCGGCCCTGCTGCTCACCGGGTGCGGGGACGGCAGCGCCACCGTCACACCCGGCAACGTCCCCGTCACGGCGGCACCGGTCCCGTCCACCGCCACGACGCCGGCGCCACTGCCGGTGCCGTCCGCCGACGCCGTCTTCAACGACGTCGACGTGATGTTCCTGCAGACGATGATCCCGCATCACCGGCAGGGCGTGGAGCTGGCGCGGCTGGCCCGGGACCGTGCGGTCCGTACCCAGGTGCAGGAACTGGCCGCCGCCATCGAGGTCACCCAGCTCCACGAGGTGGAGACCATGGAGGCGTGGTTGCGGGGCTGGAACCGGCCGACTAGTGCAAACCCCGATCTCCACACCCACCACGGGGATGTGTCGGCCGTCGGTGCCGAGGCCGTCGCCGAGTTGGAACGGACCACGGGAACGGACTTCGAACACAGGTTCCTGAACCTGCTGACCGACCACCAGCAGGGCGCCGTCGACCTGGCCCGGAAGGAGCTCGACGGCGGAACCAACCCCCAGGCCAGGGGCCTCGCGGACCGGATCGTCCGGTCCCGCACCGCGCAGATCGAGCAGATGCGCGCCTTCCTGCAGCAGGGGCAGTAACGGCACACTCCGGGTGTCGCCCGTCCAGCCGGCGGAGCGCCCCACCACCGCCTGCGCTCCCCCGGCCGGGGAAGGCGGCCGCCGGCCCTCGCCGAGTCGACACACGCCGCTCGGTGAGGGCCCCGGCGGCCGAAGGGACGACCCCGGCTGGTCGGTGCTTCCGGCCCGCTCACCGCGGGTGTCGGCCCTCCGCGGAGATGCGGGCGAGAACGTCCAGGTAGTGCTGGTTGTGCATGACGCCGAGGATGTTGCCGAAGGGGTCGACGACCGACGCGGTGACGAAGCCCGGTCCACGTTCGGTGGGCGGTTCGTGCTCGCTGGCGCCCAGGGACAGCAGCCTCCGGTACGCGGCCGGCAGGTCGTCGACATGCCAGTAGGTGATGTGCCCACCGGGCTGGTCACTCGTCCCGGTCGGTGCGTAGCGGCGGTCGACGAGACCCAGTTCGTGCTGGTAGTCCCCGATCCGGAACTCGAGATAGGCGGGTTTCCCGTCCGGCCCCGTACGTTCGAAGTACGGCGCCGCGCCGAGCAGCTCGGTGTACCACTCCCTGGCGGCTTCCAGGTCGTCCGCCCAGTAGGTGACGGTGGACAGTCCACGCAGCATTGGGTGCCTCCCCTGCCGTCGCGAGGCCCTGCCGGGCTCCGTGGCCCCTGCCGGCACGGTAGACCGCGGCGCGCACGTGTGCCTCCTGCGGCGATGCCCCGCCGGGGTGACCCGAGGCCCGTGCGAACCGACCGGAGTCGGGGCAGGAAGACCTTTCGGCGTCCGCCGGGGAGGAACAGGGCGCCCGAGGCGGAGCCGGCCCCGACCGGTTCGGGACAGGGCCGGCTCCGCCTCGGGCCGGGCACCGACCCGGTCACGCCTCCCGCGTGACCGCCATCTCGCCGAGCTCGGACCAGTCGTCCTGGGGCACCTTCACGTTGACGATGCGCGGCGTCTCCACCAGGTAGGGCGGCAGCTCACGCTGTGCCGTCCTGAAGTGCTCGGACTGCACGTGCGCGGCACCGGCCTCGTCGTCCCGGAACGCCTCGACCAGCACGTACTCGGTGGGGTCCTCGACACTGCGGGACCAGTCGAACCACAGGCACCCCGGCTCGTTGCGGGTCGCCTGCGTGAATTCGCGGGTGATCTCGGGCCAACGGTCCGCGTGCTCGGGCTTGACGCGGAACTTGGCGGTGATGAAGATCATGCGACTCCTCGTCGTGTGTGCCACCGATGAAACGGTCGGGATCTTCCGATCCCCGTTCAGGATAACCGTGAGGTCCATGTGCGACACCGGAGCGAGACCGGTCACACCCTCGGATATTTCCGGAAGGAGTTGACCAGGGCTTTCGCCGGTCGGGGAGTGGTGTTTCCGAACTCCTGTGACATCGGTGTCTCCCGTGTGGGAGATATCACCGAACATGTTCGGAGGTGCGTGGGAAGCCCTGTTTCCCTTTGTTGGAAAAAAGGTTTCGGCATGCGCGCCCGCGGCCCCGGTTCCTGTTGTTCCGTAATGTCTGGTCGAGCGGAGACGGAGACAATTCCGAAGGATGTCGGGGCGGCGAAGGGAACAGGAATTCCCCCGCCCGTCCCGGGGCGGGGCCGGACGGCCACGACGGACCCGATCCGGGACGGGCGGTCGGGCCCCTGCCCGCCCACCGGTCTCCCTGCCGCCCGGGTGAGCCGGTGGGCCAGCGCGCGGAGCCGGTCGGCGAATCCGCGGGGTGATGCGGCCGGCGTGGAAGCTGCGCCACGGGGGACCACCGTCAACACCGTCGCCCCGGCCACTCCGGGAGTGGGCGCGGACACCGCCGACCCACCGGCACCACCACCCGTGTCACCCGGTGCTGGCCTCGGCGGGCTTCTTCTCCACGTCGATACGGATCTTTCCGTCGGCGACCCCCACGTGCGCGGTGTCCCCGGGTTCGAGCCGACCACTGAGCAGGAGCTCGGCCAGCTCGTCGTCGAGCCGACGCTGGACGACCCGCCGCAGCGGGCGCGCCCCGAACTGCGGCTCGTAACCCTGCTCGGCCAGACGGTCGACGGCCTCGTCGGAGATGTCGAGCGTGACGTCCTGGGCGTGCAGGCGCCGGCGGGTGTGCTCCACCAACAGCTTGGTGATCTCCCGCAGCTGGGCCCGGTCCAGACCCTGGAAGAGGATGATCTCGTCGATGCGGTTGAGGAACTCGGGTCGGAAACGTTGGCCGAGCAGGTCCATCAGCTCGTCACGCAGCTCCTGCACGTCACGCCCGGCCGCGGTGGCGGCCAGGATGCGGTCGGCACCGATGTTGCTGGTCATGATGACGACGGTGTTGGAGAAGTCCACCGTGCGACCCTGGCTGTCGGTCAGCCGACCGTCCTCGAGCAGCTGCAGCAGGGTGTTGAACACGTCGGGGTGGGCCTTCTCGATCTCGTCGAACAGCAGCACGCAGTAGGGCGTGCGGCGCACCGCCTCGGTGAGCTGCCCAGCCTCCTCGTAACCGACGTATCCGGGAGGCGCTCCGACCAGGCGGGAGACGGTGTGGCGCTCCTGGAACTCGCTCATGTCGAAGCGGACCATCCGCTCCTCGTCACCGAACAACGCCTCGGCCAGTGCCCGGGCCAGTTCGGTCTTGCCCACCCCGGTCGGGCCCAGGAACAGGAACGAGCCGTCGGGGCGTCCGGGATCGGCCATCCCGGCGCGGGCCCTGCGCACCGCACGGGCCACCGCCGTCACCGCCTCGTCCTGACCCACGACCCGTCGGTGCAGCTGTTCCTCCAGCCGTAGCAGCCGATCCCGCTCCTCCACGGTGAGCTGGGTGACCGGGATGCCGGTGCTCCGGGCGACCACCTCGGCGACGTCCTCCACGGTCACCTCCGGCACCCCGCCGGCGGTACTCGTCCGTGCCTCGGTCAGTTCCCGTTCGGCCTCCTGGAGCTGCTGCTTGAGCTGCCCGGCGCGTTCGTAGTCCTCGGCGGCGACGGCACTGTCCTTCTCCCGGCGCAGCGACTCGACCCGCTCCTCCAGCTTCCGGGTGTCCGGGGCAGGGGTGCGGGAGCGCAGCCGGACCCGTGCGCCGGCCTGGTCGATCAGGTCGATGGCCTTGTCGGGCAGGAAACGGTCGGCCACGTACCGGTCGGACAGCTCCGCGGCGGCCACCAGCGCGTCGTCGGTGATCCGGACCTGGTGGTGGGCCTCGTAGCGGTCCCGCAGCCCACGCAGGATCGCCACGGTGTCGTCCACCGAGGGCTCGGGGACGAGGATGGGTTGGAAACGACGTTCCAGCGCCGGGTCCTTCTCGATGTTGGTGCGGTACTCGTCGACGGTGGTCGCGCCGATGACGTGCAGCTCACCCCGGGCCAGGGCGGGTTTGAGGATGTTGCCCGCGTCCATCGAGGAGTCACCCGCCGCGCCCGCACCGACGATGGTGTGCATCTCGTCGACGAACAGGATCAGCCCGCCCTCGGCGGCCCGGACCTCGTCGATGACGTTCTTCAGCCGCTCCTCGAACTCACCCCGGTACTTCGTGCCCGCGACCATCCCCGGCAGGTCCAGGGCGACCACGCGGCGGCCGGCGAGGGTCTCGGGAACGTCGTTGTTGGCGATGCGCTGGGCGATGCCCTCCACGATGGCGGTCTTGCCCACACCCGGGTCACCGATGAGCACCGGGTTGTTCTTGGTGCGCCGGGAGAGGACCTCGATGGTCTGTTCGATCTCCTGTTCACGGCCCACAACCGGGTCGAGCTTCCCCTCCCGGGCGGCCTGGGTGAGGTCACGGCCGTAGCGGTCCAGCGTGGGGGTGTCGCTCGCCTCGGTCGGCCGCCGCTCCCCGCCGTCGCCGGTCAGTTTCTCGGTGCCACCGGCCACCAGCCGACGCAGCTCCCGACCCGCCGTGGTCTCCGGATTGGCGGCCAGACCGAGCAGGATGTGCTCGGGGCCGATGTAGCTGGCGCCCGCGGCCTGCGCCTCGCGGTGGGCGTCCAGCAGGGCGCGTTTCACCGCCGGGGTCAGCGGTGGCGTCTCCTCGAGCGGCGGGCCCTTCTTCCCGAGCTGTTCCATACGCAGCGCGAGGTCCTCGGGGTCGGCGCCCGCCTGCTGGAGCAGGCGACGGGCGGCAGGCAACTGCGTGGCGGCCCACAACAGGTGCTCGGTGTCCAGATCCGGGCTGCCCCACTCGGCGGCCTGTTCCGCGGCACGCCGGATCAGCTCGCGGGCCTGCTGGGACAGCAGTCTCGACAGGTCGACCCGTTGGACCGGCCTGGGCGGGTTCGTCCCGGAGAACGGGTCGCCGCCGAAGAATCGCTGGATCAGCTCGTCGAACGGCGAGCCGAAGGCGCGACCACCGAACATGTCGCTGGGCATCGGGTCCACTCCTCGCTGTCGCCTCGTCCCTTCTCCGGGATTCCCAGCGATGTCGCCGCTAAGCCGGCGGCCCGTCGGAGCGTCACCGGTGGGGCGGGGCAGATGGAGATCGACCTCGACGGCCGGGAGGCCCGGGCCGCCGGCACACTCCCGGTGCAGGTGGCGTCCCCGGCCGAGGGGAAGACACCCGGCAGGGTGCGGGTGGAGTCGCTGGGTGCCGAGACCGCACAACGGATCGGCGGCCACGGCCTGGCGGTCCGACTGCACCGGGCTCAAGGGTGGCGGTGGCTCTGTCTCGTTGCCCGCGGTGGACTTCCACAGTGCCAACGCCTCGCAGAGCGGACCGCTGGCCAACCGGGTCGACCACAACACCTCGCTCAGGGTGCCGCCGCTGAAGAAGTACCGGGTCCGGACCATCACCCACGAGCTGGGCGGCACGGTGGGGCACGCGGTGCCCTGACCTGGCCGGGAAAACCGGCCGCCCGGTGATCGTCCTGCGCGGTAGCGTGGGTCGTGCTCGTGCGGGAGTTCGTCGAAGCCGACTGGCCGCAGGTCTGGCCGATCGTGCGTGAGGTGATCCAGGCCGAGGAGACCTTCGCCTACGACCCGGCCATGACCTCCGAGTAGGCCCGCGAGGTGTGGGTGGTCCGCCCACCGGGTGTCACCGTGGTCGCGGTCGAGGGCGACCGGATCGTGGGCACCGCCCACATGGAGACCAACCGTCCGGGGGCGTGGCTCGCACGTGGCCACCGCGAGTTTCATGGTGACCTCCGACGCACGCGGGCGTGGTGTCGGCGCGGTGCTCTGCCGGTACGCCCTGGACTGGGCACGCAGCTGGGGTTATGCGGGTATGCCGTTCAACGCCGTGGTGGAGACCAACCACGCGGCGGTGAACCTCTACGGCGTCTCGGTTTCCGGATCGTCGGCACCGTGCCGGGAGCGTTCGACCACCCGAAGTTCGGCCGGGTGGGCCTGCACGTGATGTACATCGAGCTCTGACCGAGCCCTAGGCGCTGGCTGGGGCTGGAGGTCGAGACGGTCAGCCGCGCTCGGCGAGCCGGACGCGACGCACGGCGCCGACGACCGTGACCAGGGTGGCGGCCGTTCCCGTCACCGCCAGCACCGCCGTTCCCACGCAGGGGCGACCGGGGTCTCGAGGGCCCTGGGACCGTTCGAGCAGGTCACCGCCGGTGTGCTGTCCAGCTGGAGGGCCGCGGTCCAGGTGTCGGCCCCAGCGAACTGCCGCGCTGCCTCGTACTCGCACCACTGGTGGAGCAAGACGATCTGCGCGACCCCGAGTAGGGCCAGCCCGCGGGAAGCGGCGAAGGCCAGGATGCAGGTGACCGCCTGCACGCGGTCCTTCCTCGGCGATCAGGGCATCTCGGTGTCCTCGCGGTGAGCTGTTGCCGACGAGAAGAGCATCGCCGATGCGCGGGAGACGACTCCGGGAGCCGTGCTCGAGCGGCAGCACGGCCGGTTCAGGTCCCTGGAGCCTCGGACCACCGTCGCCCGCCGTGCCACGCCGGCAGTTCCGGAGGGACGGGGTTGGGGCTCCGTCATGCCTGGTGGGCGGCCTGTGAGTCGGCGCCCTCGGGCGCTGCTCCTGACGGCGGTCACCTCCTCCGCCTGTTGGTTCTTTTCCTGGTCAGGCGGAAGGAAGAGAAGGCGTAACCCTTTCGGGCGAGATGTCGATCAACTGTTTGATCCTGCAACCGTCGGGTCCGCGTCCTCGCCGTGACTGGGGGGTGGACGCGCACTCACCACCAAGGACGCTCCTGGAACGGAGCGAAGGAAGCAAAGACGGGTACACATGACTACTGAGTCGTCTCCCGCTAGACAGAAGTCCCGGCGGGGCATGGCCATCGCCGCGCTCGTCCTCGGGATCGTCTCCCTCTGCGGCTCTCCTCTTCCCATCCTGAACAACGCGACGATCATCGCCGGGTTCATCGGTGTGGTCTTCGGGATCATCGCCCTGTTCGGCACTCGTCGTGTGATGGCCATCGCCGGCCTGGCGCTCTCGGTGGCCGGCATCGCCATCGGCCTGGCCCTGCAGGCCAAGTGGGGTGAGGAGCTCGACAAGATCGGGGAGAGCCTCACGGCCACCCCGACGCCGGTCGCGGGCGACACCGCTGGTCAGCAAGGTGAGTCGGCCGGTCAGTCGGGACTGTCTCGACTGAAGTTCGGGGAGACCTACCAGGGTCAGCGGGGGAACATCACCGTGTCGGCGCCGGAGGCGTACCAGCCCAGCGACACGGCCTTCGTGGGGGAGAACAGCAAGCGCACCGTCGTCGTGACCGTCACCGTGACCAATACGTCGCAGGAGACGCTCACCGGTGCCCTCTGGGTGGCCAAGATCACGGCCGACGGTCAGGCGGGAGAGGTCGTGGTGGACACCGCCAAGGGGGTCGACCCGACCGCGGTGCCGGACATCCTGCCGGGCAAGCAGGGCACGTGGAAGGTGGCGTTCGGGCTGCCCACGGACAAGCCCGGTGACCTGGTGATGTCGCTGGAGTGGGGCCTCTCGGACCCGGTGTACTGGGAAGGCACGGGCTGAGCAGCGTCGTCCCGTCCGTCCTGTCGTGCGGCTGCTGCCGGTCGTACCGGGTGAGCCCGCCCTCGGACCTCCGTGCGGACCACAGGGTGGTCCCGGGCGGGAGGGCAGCACTTGACACCGTCGCGCCTGAGCGACGACGGCAAAGATGGAGATAAAGCGTGGGCCGATCTCCCCGGAGATCGGCCCACGTGCGTTTCATCTGGTCCTTTGTGCCCCCGGCAGGACTCGAACCTGCGACACCCGATTTAGGAGATCGGTGCTCTATCCCCTGAGCTACGAGGGCTTGGGGTGAACCATTCACAGGGTAGCGGTACCGCGCTTCCGGGTCACGGCCTGGTCCCCTGTCGGTGGTCTTCCCCGCGGCAGCGCGCGCGTCGTTCGTGTTGCGGAGGGAGACTCGGGCCATGCTGCACCGGCCAGCAGTGCCCGCCACCTCATGCTCTGCGCTGTCCCGGCGGCTGGCCGAGCCGCTACCAGGCACGGCCCCCACAGCCACCGCCTGGATCTGCCTGGAACAGCCGGGGCCGTGGGGCCGTGACGCCCTGTCGCAGAGCCACCTGGACCGGGCGTTCGGGAGGGAGTTGGCGCGACGCGCCAAGGCCGTGGGGATCCGCGCGGTGCTGATCCGCCGCCCGGGTCCGCACGCCGACCGGCGGGTTCCGGAACCCCGGCAGGTGTACCTGGCGGGCACCCGTCCCGGTGCGGTCTGGTTGGAGGAGGCGCTCGTCGACGATCCGAAGGTGCTGCTGGAACTGGACTTCGTCGCACTGTCCACCGGCGCCGCCCCCGGATTCGGTACCCCGCGTCGGGAACCGCTGTTGCTGGTGTGCACCAACGGTCGTCGGGACCGTTGCTGTGCGCTCCTGGGGCGCTCCGTCGCCTGCGAGTTGGCCGCCCACCACCCCGGTGCGGTCTGGGAGTCCGCACACACCGGCGGGCACCGTATGGCTCCCTCCGCCGTGCTGTTGCCCACCGGTTACGCCTACGGCCGCCTCGACCCGGCCACCGCCGAGCTGGCCTTCGTCGCGGCGGCCGGCGCCAGGGTCGCACTTCCCGGATGTCGGGGGCGTTCCACCTGGTCCGCGGCCGGTCAGGTGGCCGAGCTGGCCGTCCGTCAGCACCTGGGTGAGGCCCGTGCCGACGCCCTGGTGGTGGACACCGAGGAGCGGCGGGAGGACGACGTCCGGGTTCGGGTCCGGCACGCCGACGGTCGGGCCTGGTGGGTCGAGATCGTCGCCAGGGAGCAACAGCCACCACGTCCGGTCAGTTGTGGCAAGACTCCAAGTGTCCCCATTGCGCTGCTCCCGGCCCTCCTTGTGGAGGATTGACCAGATGTCAAGTAGGTGGGAAGAAAGTTGACTACCCCTGCATTACGGAGGTAGTTATGCGGTCAATTTCCCGCACCGTCACCAGGCGCGCCCTGTTAGGCGGTCTGGCGGCCACCCCGCTCCTGCTGGTTCCCGGCGTGGCGCACGCCGCCCGGCCGCGGCGCGACGCCCTGGAGATCATCAGTTGTGACACCTGGGGCGCACGGCCACCCTCGGAGCCGATCACCGTGCTCAACCAGCGCCCCACCGCGCTGATCATCCACCACACCGCGACGGCCAACAGCACCGACTACTCGCGGGAGCACGCGTACGCCCTGGCCAGGGCGATCCAGAACCACCACATGGACACCAACGGCTGGATCGACACCGGTCAGCAGCTCACCATCACCCGCGGCGGCTACGTCCTGGAGGGTCGCCACGAGAGCCTGAACGCGTTGCGCAGCGGTACCAAGCACGTCGTGGGCGCCCACGCCAGCGGGTACAACACGGTCGCCATCGGCATCGAGAACGAGGGCACCTACACCTCGGTCGCTCCGCCGGCCGCGCTGTGGGAGTCGTTGGTGACCACCTGCGCGTACATCTGCGCCACGTACGGGTTGTCCCCCAGCGCCATCGTCGGTCACCGGGACGTCAACGCCACCGCCTGCCCTGGTGACGTTCTGTACTCGAAGCTCCCCCAACTGCGTGAAGAAGTTGCCGCCAGAATCGGCTAACTCTGAACGTTACGTATAGGAAAACTGCGCTGATTTGCCCGGTGGGTCACTCGCCAGAGTGGTTCACACCACCTATCGTCATGCGCGGCACCGGGGCCAAGACGGCACGTGGGTTCCGGCACACCCCGGGCACGGAACGCCCTGCCGTGTCGAACGAAAGGAGGCCGCCGTGAGCGTTCGCCCCACATCCGCTCACGGCGGCCGCCCGGGTGCAGTCCCCGCTCGAGCACAGGAGGCGGCTGTGGTCAAGGTCATGCTGGTCGACGACGAGGAGCTGGTGCGTTCGGGCCTACGGATGATCCTGCGCAGCGCGGGCGACATCGAGGTGGTTGCCGAGTGCGACAACGGTGCCCAGGTGTTCGACCTGGTGTGCCAGCACCGCCCCGACGTCGTGCTGCTGGACATCCGGATGCCCAACGCCGACGGTCTCGTCGCCCTCCGCAGACTCCGCCCCCTGCCCAATCCGCCTCGGGTGGCCATGCTCACCACGTTCGACCTCGACGAGTACGTCAGTGAGGCCCTGCGGCTCGGTGCGGCCGGGTTCCTGCTCAAGGACACCGACCCCACCCAGCTCGTGCACGCGGTTCGCGACCTGGCGCGCGGCGGTGCGGTGCTCGACCCCGGCGTGGCCTCCCGGGTGCTGGCCGCCCTGGCCGACGAGGAACGTGTCGCCGAACCCGCCCGTCGCCTGCTCTCCACCCTCTCCGCGCGGGAGCGGGAGGTGCTCTCCCTGATCGGGCAGGGCATGTCCAACGCGGAGATCGGTCACGCCCTGCACCTGTCCGAGGCGACGGTGAAGGGCTACGTCTCGTCGGTGCTGAGCAAGATCGGAGCGGTCAACCGCGTGCAGGCGGCGCTGGTCGCCTACCGCGGCGGTCTGGTCAGTTGACCCGCTGATCCTCCGGTCGACGGAGCACGGTCCGGGTCGGGGACGTCTCCGCTCCCCGACCCGTCCCGACCCCGTCTGCGGGTACCGGAGCCGGGGTCAGGACAGCGTTCCCGTCCGCTGCACCGGCGAGCTCGAGGTGTGGTGCACCTCCACCCGGTTGCGGCCCTGCCGTTTGGCCCGGTAGAGGGCCACGTCGGCGGCGGCGAACAGCTGGTCGAGGTCGGGCAGCCCGGAGGCCACGCCGATGCTGACCGTCGGCCGCCGGATGTTGCCGAGCACCATCGGCCAGTCGTGGCCGTCCACGGCCTCCCGGATGCGTTCGGCCACCACCGGGCCGGCGTCCGGACGGTCGTCGGTGGCGTCCATGAGCAGGACGACGAACTCGTCCCCGGCCCACCGGGCCACCAGGTCGTCGGCCCGGCACTCCCGACGCAGGAGCTGGGCGATCTCCCGCAACGTGGCGTCCCCGGCGGCGTGGCCGGCCTCGTCGTTGATGCTCTTGAAGTGGTCGACGTCCACCAGCACCAGCCACGGCATCCGGCCCCTGGTGGTGCACTCCAGCAGACGCGGTGCCGCCCGCTCCAGACCCAACCGGTTCACCAGACCGGTCAGCGGGTCCCGTGCCGCGGCCTCCTGGGCCTGTTGGGCCAGCCGTTGCGCCCGCACGGCGATCCGCCGCTGCTCCAGGGCCTGGGCCAGCCCTTCCTGGGAGGTCTCGACCGCCTTGCGGCCGGCGTTCAGGCTCTGGCGCAGGGCCTTCGCCTCGCCCTCCGCGTCCCCCAGCTCGGCACAGATGTCGGCCAGGTCCAGGGAGAACCGCAGCAACAGGTTGTTGTCCAGCGCGGTGCCTGCCTCGGTGACGGACTTCCAGCACAGCTCCCGCGCCTCGGCCAGCTCCCCCTGGGCCCGGCGCACCGAGCCGAGCACCCAGTAGCCCACGGCCTTGCTCCATCGGTCGTCCGCGGTCTCGGCCAGGCGCAGCGCTTCCCGGGCGACCTGCTCGGCCCGGTCCAGTTCACCGAGACCGGCCAGTGACCGGGCGTAGGCCCCGAGCAGCGACCGGTGCACCAGGCCGGGGCGAGCCAGGGACAGGCCTTCCTCCAACAGCTCCCGAGCTTCGGCGAACGCCTGGCGGGCCGTCTCCGGGTCGGAGCTGAGTGCCCGGAAGTTCAGCTGCCCACCGAGCCGTTGCAGGGCGTGTGCCAGTGTCTCGGGGTCCCCGGCCTCCCGGGCCACCTGGACCGACTGCCGCATCAGGTCGTCTGCGGCACGCCGGTGTCCGATGCTCTCCAGCAGGTAGCCGAGCATGCCGAGGGTCTGGGCTGCTGCCGTGCCACGGGCCTCCCGCTCGTCCAGCTCGATCCATCCCTCGGCGGCCAGCTCCAGGGCGAGGGGGATCCGGCCGAGCCGCCAGGCCATGACCGCGCGGTGCACCAGCACGACACCCCGGTGCCAGTCGTCGCTCCCTTTGGGGGGGATCCGGTTCACGACCTGGTCGAACAGGGCGTTGGCCTCGGTGACCCGTCCGGACTCCAGGAGCAGGCGCACCTCGCGGTCCTCGCGCGAGAGGTGGCCCTTCATGACTGGCTCGTCGCGGTCCACTGCGCCCCCGACACCTCTTGCCGGAACCTCGCCGTCCGGTTCGTCCACCGGACCGGAACGCCCGGTAGCCGACAGGTTACCGGGACGATCGCTGCCCGTATCGCTCGTAGTGCAGAACGTCATCAAGAGGAAGACGCTTGCGCCAGCCGTGCCGTTCCAGGTCCGGTGTCTCCTGGAGCTTGCGGACCGGGCCGACGCACAGCCAGGCCACGGGGCGCAGCCGGCTGGGCAGGCCCAGCAGCCTGCGCAGGAAGTCCTCCCGGTAGAAGCTGACCCAGCCTACGCCGAGTCCCTCGGCGGTGGCGGCCAGCCACAGGTTCTGGATGGCCAGGCAGACCGAGTACAGGCCGGCGTCGGCGATCGCGTGCCGGCCGAGCACCGCGGGGGAGCCGCGTTCCGGGTCGTAGGTGACGACGATCCCGAGGCTGGACTCCAGGACACCCTCGATCTTGATGCGGGAGAACAGCTCGGCACGGTCCCCGTCGAGCTGGGCGGCGAACACCGACCTCTCGGCCTGGACGTGGTCGCGGAAGGCGCGTCGGATGGTCTCGTCGCGCACGACGACGAAGTCCCAGGGTTGGGACAGTCCGACGCTCGGTGCGGAGTGCGCCGCGGTCAGCACCCGGCGCAGCACGTCCTCGGGGATCGGTTCTCCGGTGAACTCCGCGCGGACGTCGCGCCGCCGGTACAGGACCTCGTAGAAGTCGCGGGACGGGGTGGGCTCGGTGTGTCCGTCGCCGTACGGACCGGGGGAGTAGGGGTGGGCCGCCATCACCCGCCCATATTGCCGCACCGGCCCGAGCCGATCACGGCGGTCGTGGTGCGTGATCGGTTCCGTCCGGTCTGCCTGCGGTGTGGGACGTCGGGTGAAAGACCTGGTGGAGGTCCGTGGGGGCGCGGGGACGGTGTCGGCTGTGTTCTCGCTCATTCCCCGGCGTGGTCGCGGGGACGGGGAGGGGTCTGGCGGGTGTGGGCCACCCCGGGTGGACACGACCGGGACCGGCGGTGTGGCGGTGATCGGGTGAGACTGGTGTCCGTCCGGCGGCGGGCGTTGCGCCGGTCGGCCCGTCGGTGGCGGACGCCGAGAGGACCTGTCGTCCCACCCCGATCGCTGTTACAGTCCGGCCAAGAAATTCGCGGGGAGTGTCACATGATCAAGTACATCGCCCTCTACCGGAAGCCCGCCGACACCGAGGCTTTCGCGGAGAAGTACTTCGCCACCCACCTGCCACTGGTCGCCAAGACCCCGGGCCTGGTCCGCTGCGAGGTGGCGCGGGTGCAGCGTACGTACGTGCCGGGCTTCCTCGGCGACACCGAGCCGTTCCTGATCGCCGAGATGTACTTCGAGTCCAAGGAGGCGATGAAGACGGCGTTCGCCTCCGAGGAGTGGAAGGCCGCCGGTGCGAACCTCGCCGAGATCGGCGGCATGGAGCTGGTGGCGATGTTCGCCGCCGAGGTGCTGGAGAACGCGAACGAGGACCAGCGGTGAACGCGGCATCCCCTGCGGCGCCCGCCACGGCCGTCGTCGTCGGTGGCGGCACCATGGGCGCCGGTATCGCCCACGTCCTGCTCGCCGCGGGCAGCCGGGTCACCCTCGCGGAGGCCTCGCCGGAGCGGGCCGACGCCGCCCGTGAGGCGGTGGCCGCGTCGCTGACCAAGGCGGCCGAACGGGGCAAGCTCGACGGCAGCCCCGAGGAGCTGCTCGCCCACCTGTCCACGGTGAGCGCGATCGCCGACCTGCCCCCGGGTACCGAACTCGTCGTGGAGGCCGTCCCCGAGAACCGCGAGCTCAAGCGGCGGGTGCTCACCGACGTCGCCGCCGTCTGTCCGCAGGCCGTGCTGGCCTCCAACACCTCCTCGCTGTCCATCTCCGGCCTGGCCGAGGGGATCGCGCCCGAGCGGACGCTCGGCATGCACTTCTTCAATCCCGTCCCGGTACAGGAACTCGTCGAGCTGGTCGTGCACGACGCGGTGGACACCGAGGTCGTGGCCCGGGCGCGTTCCTGGGCCGAGGCACTGGGCAAGACGGTCATCGAGGTGCGGGACTCGCCCGGCTTCGCCACCTCCCGGCTCGGTGTGGCGGTCGGGCTGGAGGCCATCCGCATGCTGGAGGAGGGGGTGGCCTCCGCCGAGGACATCGACACCGGCATGCGGCTGGGCTACCGCTGGCCGATGGGGCCGCTGCGGCTGACCGACCTGGTCGGCCTGGACGTGCGGCTGGCCATCGCCGAACACCTGGCCCGCGAACTGGGTCCGCGGTTCGAGCCTCCGCAGCTGCTGCGGGACAAGGTGGCCCGGGGAGAACTGGGTCGCAAGACCGGACGCGGGTTCTTCGACTGGAACTGACCCCGCGTCGGTCCGCCCGTGCCGGCCACGTGTTTCCTGGGCCACGTGGCCGGCACGAGCGGGCACCGGACGTCCCGTCACCCGCCGAACGGTGGCCGAAGTTCACCCTTTCGGGGTAGCCACCTAGGCTGGCGACTCATGCTGCTGGCGTTGGAGCTGCTGGGGACCGTGGCGTTCGCCGCGTCCGGAGCACTGGCCGCGGTGCGGGCCCGGCTGGACGTGTTCGGTGTCGTCGTGCTCGGCATGACCACCGCACTCGGCGGCGGAATCATCCGTGACGTCCTGCTCGACGTGCACCCGCCGACCACGCTGCGGGACTGGCGCTACCTGCTGGTGCCCGCGGTCACCTCGCTGGTCGTGTTCCGGTTCCACCCGCAGGTCGCCCGGCTGCGCCGCGCCATCCTCGTGGCCGACGCCATGGGACTGGGCCTGTTCACCACCGCCGGCACCGCGACCGCGCTCGCCCTGGGCGCCCCGGTCTACAGCGCGTGCCTGATCGGCATGACCACCGGTATCGGTGGGGGCGTGGTACGGGACGTGCTGCTGCGGGAGATCCCGATGGTGCTGCGCCGGGAGATCTACGCCCTCGCCGCCCTGGCCGGAGCGGTCGTGACGGCGGTCGGGCACCGCTTCGACCTGTCCCCGGTGGCCGTGACGGTCGTGGGCTCCACCCTGGCGTTCGTGCTGCGTGTCCTGGCGCTGTGGCGGCAGTGGAACGCGCCCACCGCCCCCGGCCTGGACCGGTGACGCCCGGGAGCTGCCGCCTCGGCTCTCAGGTACATCTCAGGAGCGGCGGTCAGACTGGCGGCATGCGCATCCTCGTGGTCGACGACGATCGGGCCGTGCGCGAGTCGCTCCGGCGCTCGCTGCAGTTCAACGGTTACCAGGTCGATCTGGCCGCGGACGGCTTGCAGGCACTGGACGCCATCGCCGCGAACCGCCCGGACGCGATGGTGCTCGACGTGATGATGCCCCGCCTGGACGGGCTGGAGGTGTGCCGGCGGTTGCGAGGAACGGGCGACGACCTCCCCATCCTGGTACTCACCGCCCGGGACGCGGTGTCCGACCGGGTCGCGGGGTTGGACGCCGGTGCCGACGACTACCTGCCCAAGCCGTTCGCCCTGGAGGAACTGCTGGCCCGGTTGCGTGCCCTGCTGCGTCGGGCCGGTGGCGGCGGTGGGGGCAACGGCACCCCGCCACCGTTGCGTTTCTCGGATCTGGAACTGGACCCGGCCACCCGGGAGGTGCGGCGGGGCGATCGCCGGATCAGCCTCACCCGCACCGAGTTCTCCCTGCTGGAACTGTTCATGAGCCACCCCAGACAGGTGCTCACCCGGACCCGGATCCTGGAGGACGTGTGGGGCTACGACTTTCCCACCTCCGGTAACGCCCTGGAGGTCTACGTCGGCTACCTGCGACGCAAGACCGAGGCGGACGGCGAACCGCGCCTGATCCACACCGTGCGCGGGGTGGGCTACGTGCTGCGGGAGTCCCCGCCGTGACCGCCGCGTCGAGTACTCCGACCCCGGGGGTCGGGACCGGTTCCGGCGCGTTCCTGCCCGGCAACCCGGTTCCGGCCCCCGGTCTGCGACCGCGGCAGCGGATGTCCCTGCGCACCCGGGTCACCCTGCTCGCCGCACTGTGCGTGGGCGGCGCGGTGGCCCTGGTGTCGCTCGCCGCGTTCCTCACCGTGCGCAACAGCCTCTACGACCAGGTGGACGAGCGCCTGGCGGAGCGGGCCGGCGAGGTGCTGAGCGGGCCCCGGGTTCCGGTCAGCGAACTGGAGGCGGTGCCGGCCGTGCTGCTCGCGGCCGTCGACGTGCGGGTCGGCATCGTGGACACGGCGGGACGCCTCGCGTACGCCAGGGGGAGCGAACCACCTCCGGTCGGCCCCAACGAGATCGCGGTGGCCCGCGGTGAGCTGGCTCAGTCGCTGCGCACCGACCAGCGGACGGACACCCGGGTCGTCGCCCTGCCCGCGGGAGCCGGGGTGGCCCTGGTGGTCGCCGAGGAACTCGGGCCGACCAGGGCCACCCTCGGTCAGCTCAGCATCGTGCTGGTCAGCATGGGCGGGGCGGGCATCCTGCTCGCCGCCGCCGCCGGAACCGCGGTGGCCGCTGCCGGTCTGCGCCCGGTGCAGCGGCTCACCTGGGCCACCGAGCGGGTGGCCCGCACCGGCGAGCTGAGTCCCATCCCGGTCACCGGGGACGACGAACTGGCCCGGCTCACCCACAGCTTCAACATGATGCTGGGGGCGCTGGCCGAGTCCCGGGAACGTCAGCGCCGGTTGGTGGCGGACGCCGGTCACGAGCTGCGTACCCCGCTGACCTCGTTGCGCACCAACATCGAGCTGCTGATGGCCTCGGAACAGCCCGGGGCCCCTCGGTTGTCCGCGCAGGACCGCACCGAGATCTACACCGACGTGCGTGCCCAGCTCGACGAGCTGTCCACCCTGGTCGGGGACCTGGTGGAGCTGGCCAGGGACGACCCACCGCAGGTGGTGCACGAACCGGTGGACCTGGTCGAGGTGGTGGAACGGGCCCTGGACCGTGCCCGGCGGCGGGCACCCGGGATGCGCTTCGACGTGCGGACACGGCCGTGGCAGGTGATCGGCGACTCCACCGCGCTGGAGCGGGCGGTGCTCAACCTGCTGGACAACGCGGTCAAGTGGAGCCCGCCGGACGGCACCGTGCGGGTGGAGCTGCGTCCGCAGGACGACGGCACCGCGGTGCTGGAGGTGGCCGACTCCGGTCCTGGTATCGCCGAGGAGGACCTGCCGCACGTGTTCGAGCGGTTCTACCGCTCCTCGGAGGCACGGACCCTGCCCGGTTCGGGGTTGGGCCTGGCCATCGTCAAGCAGGCCGCCGAACGGCACGGCGGCGCGGTGTGGGCGGGGCGGGCCCCCGAGGGAGGTGCGCTGCTGTCCCTGCGTCTCCCCGGCAAGCCCGAACCCTGATCAGGCCGTGGGCGTGTCGTCGGCGCCGTCGTCTCGTCGTGGCACGTCTACCTGCCGGTCAGCGGGAGGCGCACCACCTCGGCGAGGCGGCCGTTGCGGCCCCCGCCGGGGTCCCGACCGGGCAGCGCCTGCTCCAGGGTCACCTCGGCCCGGGGCCCGTCCAGGGTGAGCAGGCCGATCATGTTGCCGAAGTACGGACCACCGAGCTTGGTCCAGCGCAGCGGCAGCGGCGGCACCCCCGCCCGGCGCGCCCACCGTTCGGCGAGCCGCCCCAGCGGCCGGGACCAGCCGATCCGGAACAGCGGACGGAAGTAGCGCGGCGGCTCGTTGTGCACCGGTGAGCAGGTGAGCTGCACGACCCGGGCGGTGTCGGGACGCTCGGACAGGTGCACGTCGGCCAGGTAGCTGTGGTGCACGTCCCCGGACAGCACGCACACCGTGGCCGGTGGCCGCTCCCCCGCCCGCCCTTCGGCGACCCTGCGGACCAGCCGGGTCAACCGGTCGAAGGAGGCACGGAACGAGGGCCAGTGCTCCAGGTCGCCGAGCTGCCGCAACCACTCGGCGACCCGACCCCGCCACCCCGGGCGGCGGCAGGCCACCTCGTTGAGCGACTGCAGGTGGCTGATCACGTGCGGCAGGATCCAGGGCAGGGAGGATCCGACGAGCAGGTGGTCGTAGTCGCCCTCGGCGTTGCGTTCGAGCCAGGCGAACTCCTCGTCACCGAGCATGGAGCGCCGCCCGCCCTCGAGAATCCGCCCGCACCGGGTGTCGACCACCAACAGCCGGGCGGAGCCGAGGTCCCGGCGGAAGCTCCACCGCGTGCCCTTGTGCCCGTCCCGTTCGGAGTCGGCGCGGTCGGCGAGATCCAGCAGCACCGGCAGCGCGTCCCGGCCCTCGGCGCCGGCCCGGCGCACCGCGGCGTAGGTCTCGTCGGCGGCCAGGGCTGCCGGGTCGAGATTGCCCAGGTGCTGGTAGACCCAGTAGGACGACAGCGCGCCGCGGATGCGGTCCCGCCACCAGGGGAGGGTGGCCATCTGCCTCCGCCAGGTCGCCGAGGTGTTCCAGTCGTCGCGGACGTCGTGGTCGTCGAAGATCATCGACGTCGGCACGGTGGACAGCAGCCAGCGGACCTCCGGGTCCGACCAGGTCTCGTGGTACAGGTGCGCGTACTCGACGAAGTCCACCACCTCGGTGTCCGGCCGCGGGGTGCCCTGGTGGCGTCGGCGCAGCCACTCCTGGGTGTGCGGGGTCGGTTCGTCGGCGTAGACCTGGTCGCCGAGCAGCAGCAGCATGTCGGGCCACTCCTCCTCCGGGAGGGTCGCCATCCGTGCCGCGTAGGCGTCCAGTGCGTCCGGGCCCAGGCGGTCCGGCTCGTCCCGAGCCTCCGGCGGGTTGTGCTTGGCGGCCCGGCACGACCCGAACAGCAGTCGCAACCGGCGGCTCCCGGCCGGCAGGGTGCGGATGCGGCTGGGCGGGAACGGGTGGCCGGGCGGCGGCCACACCTGCTCCCCGTCCAGGTGCACCCGGTACTCGGTGCTGGTGCCCGGAGCCAGTCCGTCGACGACCACCAGGGCGTAGTGGTGCCCGGCGACGGTGAACGTGGAGGCGGTGCCCCCGGCGATCTCCACCTCGCAGGGGGTGTCGGTCTCCACCCACACCGTCGCCGAGGTCTCGCCCACGTACCGCAGTACCGGTCCCAGCACCAGCTTGGCCACGGCACGACGCTACCCGGAGGACGGGGGCGGCGGGGCGACTTCGCGGATCACCCCTTCGTCGCGCCCAGGGTGAGACCGCTGACGAAGTGCCGTTGCAGGGCGAAGAACACCACCAGGGTGGGCAGTGCGGCCAGCAGCGACCCCGCAGCGATCAGGTTGTTGTCCCGGAAGTACTGGCCGCCCAGGTTGGCCAGTGCCGAGGTGATCGGCATCTTCTCGCCGGTCTGGATCAGCACCAGTGCCCACAGGAAGTCGTTGTAGATCCAGGTGAACTCCAGTGTGGCGAGTGCGGCCAGTGCGGGCCGGCACAGCGGCAGCACCACCTGCCAGTACTGGCGCAGTACCCCGGCCCCGTCCACCCGGGCCGCCTCGGTGAGCTCGGTCGGGATGGTCTTCATGTAGTTGCTCAGCACGAAGGTGCAGAACCCGCTCTGGAAGGCGATGTGGATGAGCACCACGCCGAGCTGCGAGTCCAGCAGCATCCCGCTCTCGCTGAGCCACTCCGGCAGGGGGAGGAGCAGGTAGAGCCGGTGCAGCGGGGTGACGATCACCTGCTGCGGGAGCAGGTTCCCCGCGGTGAACACCATCAGCAGCAGCAGGTGGAACCGGAAGCTGAACCGGGAGACGACGAAGGCGACCAGGGAACTGAGCAGCAGGGTCACCGCCACCGCGGGCAGGGTGATCACCAGGGTGTTCAGGTAGTAGTGCGGCAGGTCGGCCTGTTCCCAGGCGCGGGTGAAGTTGTCCAGGGTCAGCTCACCGGGGAGCGAGAAGTACCCGCGCTCGGCGGTGTCGGCGTAGGTGCGCAGCGATGCGTACACCGCCCACAGCAGCGGGGACAGCCACACCAGACAGGTGAGCACCAGGAAGGTGTGCAACGCGGCACGCAGGGCCCGCTGCCGGGCACTGCTCCTCCGGGCCCGCCGGGCCGGACCGTCGTGCGGGGGAGCGAGGGAGCCCCGACCGGACGGACCGGGGGTGTCCAGGACCAGCCGGCCGCTCATGCCCGTTCCTCCTTCCGGAACGCCTGCACGAGGTAGGTGATGATGAAGCCGAGCGAGATCAGCAGGAGGATCACGCCGAGCGCCGAGCCCCAGCCGATGCGGCTGGCCTCGCCGATGATGTTGTCGGTGACCAGGACGGACAGCAGTTCCAGGCCGTTGCGGCCCTTGTTGATCACGTAGACGATGTCGAAGGCACGCAGTGCCTCGATGACCGTGACGACCAGCACGATGATGTTCACCGGCCGCAGGACCGGGAAGGTGACCTGCCAGAACGTCTGCCAGGCGTTGGCGCCGTCCAGTGCCGCGGCCTCCTTCAGCGCGGGATCGACCGCCTTGAGCCCGGCCAGGTAGAGCAGCATCACGTACCCGGCGTGCCGCCACCCGGCGGCCACCAGCACCGCGTACAGGTTGATGTCCGGGTCGCCGAGCCAGTTGATCGGGTCGGACTCGGCGACACCGAGCAGGTTGTTCAGCAGGCCCTGGTCCGGCTGGTACACGAGCTGCCAGATGAAACCGACCAGAGCCAGCGACAGCACCATCGGCAGGTACAGCACGCTCTGGTAGATCCGGGAGAACCGCAGCTGTCGGTCCAGCAGCACCGCCAGCAGCAGCCCGAACGCGGTGGGCAGCACCAGCAGGAACACCAGCCAGACCAGGTTGTTCCGCAGTGCGGGCCAGAACCGGGGATAGGTGGTGAGG
>DATCJU010000132.1:0-21417 GCA_036562635.1 Pseudonocardiaceae bacterium | reverse complement strand
GGTTCAGGCCGCCTACACCGGTTTCCGCCGTACCACCGCGCTCGGTCGGGCTTCGGAGCCGGTGTGGAGCAGCGCCGCACTCCACCGCCCCGCCGAGTTCAACAAGAGCCACATCCCGGCGTTCCTCGCGGGCGAGGAGCCGCGCAAGTACGTGTGCGTCTACCCGTTCGTCCGTTCCTACGAGTGGTACCTGCTGCCGGACGAGGAGCGGCGGAACATGTTGGCCGAGCACGGGCGTGAGGCGCGGGACTACCCGGACGTGCGGGCCAACACGGTCGCCTCGTTCGCACTGGGCGACTACGAGTGGATCCTGGCCTTCGAGGCGGACGAGCTGCACCGGATCGTCGACCTGATGCGTCACCTGCGGGCCACCGGGGCACGTCGGCACGTCCGGAAGGAGATCCCGTTCTACACCGGGACCCGGGTCGCCCCCGCCGAGCTGGTCATGAACCTGCCCTGAGCCCGGCTCAACGCCCGACGCGCAGCTCACCGTCCCCGGTGATGGTGAGCGCAGCCTGGGGACCACCGTCTCCGCAACGCGGGTCACCTCGGGACACCAGGTGGGGAGTGAGCTCGGTCGTACGCTCCACCAGCGGGGCACCGGCGGTGTCGGTGATCCGGACCCGGACCCGGACCACCGTGGTGGGCAGCTCGGGCACCGCGACGAACCCGAACCGCCCACCGGTGGGCTCGGTCCGGACACCGCAGGACTCGCCGCTGCAGGTGGAAACGACGGCGGTGGTCTCCGGATGGAGCGGCACCTGCTCCTGACGGCAGGTGCCGTCCCAGCACACCTCCAGTGACGCCGCCCCGGTGCGGGCGGCCGTCGGGGGCTCGATGCGCAGGGAGAAACCACGCAGCACGCCCACGGCGTCGCAGGCGACGGGGTCCGTGCTCCCGCAGCCGGTGACCAGGGCGAGCAGGGCGAGCATCCCGGCGGCCGTACCTGTGGATCCAGGGATCGGCCGCCGGGCGGGTCGTGGGGGAGGGACGGTGTCGGCACCGGTGGGCATCACGTTCCTGAGACGGTGATCGGTGCCCGTGGCGTTGCCGGACCCGGGCAGCCGGTTCAGCAACTCACTCCGCAGTCCCCCTCCACGCCGCTGCCGCCGTACTCGTCCTCGGGCCCGTCCGAGCCCCGACCCCTGCCACTGTCGTGGAACGACCTGCCGGCGGCGAGGCGGAGACGACGGAGGTTCCAGGGCCGACGGAACGGGCACCGGCTACCGGAGAACCCCGTGCCCAGCCCGGCGACCATCGGATCCGGGTGAGCGGTCGGACCGTCGAGGGCGACCGCGACCAGGGGCTCCGCCTGCCCTCGTGTCATCTCCGCGCGTGCCCGGCGCATCGCCGTACGTCCGGCGTGGGCCGGCCCCAGCGGCGCCAGCTCCAGTGCGGCGAGCACGACACCGGTGAGCACCAACAGCAGCGTCGGCATGCCCAAGGGCAGGTCGAGCACCACCGCGTCCGCCCACCGCACCGCTCCCACGAGCAGGAGCGCCAGGAGCGGCGTACGCCCGAGGGCACCCAGTCGCCTGGCCTCGGCGGGGTCGGGCAGCAGGCCCCTGCGGGCCAGGTCGTGGTCGAAACGGTCGAACACCGGGCTCCAGGTGGCCAGGAACGTCACCCACCGCACGTCCCTGCCCTGTGGCGGCACGTGGTCGAGCACCATTCGGCTCAGTTCGTCGGGCGCGGTGGCGCCGTGCACCCGTACCACTCCCCGGGGTGTGAGTCGCACGGCCCCCACCGTGACCAGGTGGGCGAGCACGGTGTGCACCGCGCGCTCACGCCCACCGGCCAGCCGGGCGAGCTGGACGGGGTCCGGCCGCACCTCGCCGGCTCCCAACGGAGACCTCCGGGCAACTGTGCGGAGCAGCAGTGCCCACTGCACCGCCACCCACAGTGCTGCGAGGTACAGCACCAGGTACGTGAACTGTGACAGGTTCGACAGCTGGTCCATGACTCTCCCCCCTTTCGAGAGCAGGCGAGGGGTGGAGAGTCATGGTGTGGCTTCGATCACTCGGGAACAACAGGGTTTGAGGAAGAATTAGCCCTTTTGAGGAAGACTTGAGGTGAACCGGCCTTCCCATGGTGGCACCTTCGGCGGTGGCCGTGTCCGATGGGTCCGGGGCCGGTTCCGTCCGCCCCGGTGCGTCATTCTTCCGCACCCCGGATGCCGCCCGACGGGCGGACCACCCGAGGTCCCGGCCCGGTGAAATCCACTGTTCACCCGCCCGGTGGACTCGTCACGAGCGTGGTGTCGGTGTTCCCTGCCGATGCCCGAGCACGCGCCCACAAGGGAACGCGGTGGACGGACACGGTCGTGTCGGCCCGGAAACGGCGTTCGCCTGACGGTCGGTCGTTCCGGGGCAGGGACGCCCCGAGGCGGGATGCGGTGTTCCCGTCGCCGGGAACTGTTCCGGTCGACCCGGTCCACCCGTTCCGGAAAGGACGGGCGACACGTGAACGCGGCCGTCGTTCCCGGGAACGACGGCCGCGTCCGTAGATCAGGTTCGTTGTCGCCGACTCAGCTCTCTTCCCCGTCCTCGTCGGGCACCAGACGCAGACAGACCGAGTTGATGCAATACCGCTGATCGGTGGGCACGTCGTAACCTTCGCCCTCGAACACGTGCCCCAGGTGGCTGTGGCAGCTGGCGCACAGCACCTCGGTGCGCACCATGCCGTGGCTGCGGTCCTCACGCAGGATCACCCGGTCGCCGGCCAGCGGTGACCAGAACGACGGCCAGCCGCAGTGCGAGTCGAACTTGGTGTCGCTGCGGAACAGCTCCGCACCACAGGCCCGGCACTCGTAGACACCCCGGGTCTTGGTGTTCACGTACTCGCCTGTCCACGGTGGCTCGGTACCCGCCTGGCGCAGGACGGCGTACTCCAGGGGGGACAGCTGGGCGCGCCACTCCTGCTCGGACTTGACCACCTTCGGCGTGTGACCCGTGACCGACTCCATGACTCCACGCTAGCCCGCACCGGGCCAGGGAACGTCGCCGCAGGACGCGGCCCTGGTCACAGGAAGGTGCCCAGGATGAACACCAACGCCTCCCACACGGCGTAGAGCACACCGAGCAGCAGGATCAGCACCACCACGACGGCCGCGGTGCGACGTGGTCCCCTGGCACGGTTGGCCGACTCCGCGAAGTCGGCGACCCCGGCCAGATAGCCCTCGACGGTGTACCCGGCCCGGACCCGCTCCATCCGGTCCAGGTGCTCGGCGAACGCCTGGACCTCCGGGTCGTGGGGATCCAGCCCGATGAGGTCGTCGGCGAACCGCCCGGTGGGGCCGGTCGGTTCCGGTTCCTCCCCGTGCTCCTCGCGCCGCACCACGAGGCCCACGGTAGCCCTTTTCGTGCCGCAGGGTGTCCTCACCTCGACGAATCCTCACCGAGCGGCGGTGTGGACGCCCGGCCGGGCCGCCAGGAGGGGCGCCCGGTGTCCTGCTCGAACACGGGCCGCACGTCCACCGTGTCGTAGATCAGGCGCAGGGAGGTGATCCGTCCCTCGGCGTCGAGCTCGGCCAGGTCGACGACGTCGAACGGTGCCGGTGTACCGGACGGCAGGCGCCAGTCGAAGTGGAAGCAGATCGCCACCGTCGGTCTGCCGTCGGTCGTGGTGCCCTCCAGCACGGCCCGGAGGGTGAGCTGGGAGCCGCTGGTGTCGGCGAACAGCTTCGGGTAGAAGTCCTCGGCCGGCAGGGGACCGTACAGCGGCGAGTGCACCACGGCGCCCGGGGCGAACAGGGTCAGCACGGCGTCGAGGTCGGCACGCCCCAGGGCGTCCAGGTACGCCCGGGCCAGCTCCGTCGGTGTCATCCGTGTCATCCGTGTCGTCCTTCCGTTTTCCGTCGTGCCCCGCAACAGCCACCCGAAAAGGGCTGCCGGTGCGTCGTGTCACAGCCCGGTGGTACGGGTGCCGGGCGGACCGGCTCGATCCTGTCTACCGTGGGCGGATGGCCGGAGCGGTGGAGATCACGGTGCCTGGACCGGACGGGGAGCGGACGGTCCGGGTGACCAACCCGGACCGGGTGTACTTCCCCGAGCCGGGTATCACGAAACTGGAGCTCGTCGAGTACTACCTGGCCGTGGCCGAGCCGTTGCTGCGGGCGCTACGGGACCGGCCGACGACGCTCAAGCGCTACCCCGAGGGTGTGACCGGGGAGTTCTTCTACGCCAAGCGGGTGCCCAAGGGGGCCCCGGACTGGGTGCAGTCGGCGCGGATCACCTTCCCCTCGGGGCGTACGGCGGACCAGGTGTGTCCGGCCGAACCCGCGGTACTGGCCTGGGCCGCCAACCTCGGCACCTTCGACTTCCATCCGTGGCCGGTGCGGCGTGACGACACGGACCACCCCGACGAGCTGCGTGTCGATCTGGACCCGCAGCCGGGCACCGACTT
Organism: Pseudonocardiaceae bacterium; assembly: GCA_036562635.1. Classification (GTDB taxonomy): domain Bacteria; phylum Actinomycetota; class Actinomycetes; order Mycobacteriales; family Pseudonocardiaceae; genus DATCJU01. Next base: position 17,013 of record DATCJU010000132.1, on the reverse strand, counting down.
CGCCGACGCGGTGCGGGTGGCGGGGGTGCTGCGGGAGGTGCTCGACGAGGCCGGTCTGGTCGGCTTCCCCAAGACCTCCGGTGGGCGGGGGATCCACGTGCTGGTGCGCATCCGGCCGGAGTGGGATTTCGTCCAGGTGCGACACGCGGTGATCGCCCTGGCCCGGGAGGTGGAACGACGTGCCCCCGGGCATGCCACCACGGACTGGTGGAAGGAGGAGCGGGGCGAGCGGGTGTTCCTGGACTACAACCAGGCGGCCCGCGACCGCACCGTGGCCTCCGCCTGGTCCGTGCGGGGTACCCCGCACGCCACGGTGTCGATGCCGCTGTCCTGGGACGAGCTGACCGAGGTCGCCCCGGACGACTTCCGGCTGCGCACCGCGCCTCGGCGGCTGGCCGAGGTGGGCGACCGGCACGCGGCCCTGGACGACCGGGCGTTCGGCATCGAGACCCTGCTGGAGTGGTACGAGCGGGACGTGCGGGACCGTGGGCTGGGCGACCTGCCCTACCCACCCGACTACCCGAAGATGCCGGGCGAGCCACCCCGGGTGCAGCCCAGCAAGGCCAGGAAGCGGTCCTCCGGGGGGTCGAGCACGACGTGACCGGATCGGCGTCACCGTTCAACCTGCTAGCGGTATGGCCGCTGCGGAGATGCGCCTACCGTCATTGCTGTCCGTGCTGGCCGGACAACAGGAGGTAGCCATGGGTGTGCAGGAACCCCGGGCCAAGGGTGGGTGCAGCTGCTGCTCGTCGTGCACCGGTTCCGGGTGCGGCTGCTGCGGCAGCTGCCGCTGAGGAGGACATGGCCGGGCGTGGCCCCAGCGCCGCGCCCGGCCGGACTCGTCACGGTGGGCAGACCGTCTGGGACGAGGGCACCTTGCCCTCGACGAGGAAACCCTGCACCGCGGCGGTGACACACGGGCTGGTGGGGAACGCGCCGTGGCCGTTTCCCTGCCAGGTCACCAGCACCCCGGACGTCAGCTGCTCCGCGGTCCGGGTGGTTCCGGGCAGCGGCGTCACCGGGTCCAACGCCGTGCCCAGCACCAGGATCGGGGGCGCCTGTGCCGCGAGAGGCTGGGGAAGCGGGCGGGTGGAGGGCCACTGCACACACAACAGGAGCTGTTGGGCGAAGTAGCTGCCGAACAGTGGGTACTTGTTGATCCACTCCTCGGCGATGACCTCCAACCGCTGCAGCGGCACCCGCGTGGTCGTGTCGTTGCACGCGTTCGCCAGTGCCCCGTCGAAGCGGGGCGGATCGTCCGTTCCACCGAGCACCAGGGGGCGTACCAGCTCGGCCAGGCCCTTGCCGTCCCCCTGCTGGGCCTGGGCCAGTGCCTGGGCCAGTTCCGTCCAACGGCTGCGGTCGGACAGCCCGATCAGCAGCGCGTGGGCGGCCACACCCGAACTCACCTCGATCCCGGGGGTGGAGAGGGGACGTTGGCGCAGCTGGGCGAGCAACGTCCGTACCGTCTCCTCGGGATTCGCCCCCAGGGGGCAGCCCGGTCGGGAGGTGCAGTCGGCTGCGAAGGCGTCGAACACCTGCTCGGCGGCGGTGGCCCGGCCGTCGGCCTGCCCGATGGCGTCGGTCGTGCCGTCGGGTGCGCCGTCCAGCACGAAACGGCCCACGGCGTGCGGGTAGCGCTCGACGAACATCGTCAGCACCTGGGAACCGTCCCCCCTGCCGATCGCGTTGAGCCGGGACACTCCCAGACGGCGCCGGAGCTGGTCCAGGTCCCCGGCCGCGCGCCAGCTGTCGTAGGCCGGGAGCCGGTTCTCCAGATCGATCAGGCACTCCTGGGTGGCCTGACCGATCAGCCGGTGCAGACTGGAGAGCCGCCTCGAGTCGACGGGGGCCAGGTCGAACGCGACGATCCGCCGCCGCAGCTCGGGATCGACGCACTCCACCGGGTCGGACGCCCCGGTACCGCGGCGGTCCATGCCGATCAGGGAGAACCGCTCCAGGAGCTGGGGCGGGACCTGTGCGGCCATCCTGGCTGCGTGCAGGGTGCCCGGTTCCCCCGCCGAATCGTTGACCACCACCAGTGGCACCGGTCCCGAACCGACCCTGAGCACCGCCACCCGGAGCACGCCCTGCCCGGGATTGGACGGGCTGTCCAGCAGACTGGTGAACTGCCCGCACTCGAACCGGAGGTCGGTCCGCGGGGCCTGTCCCAGGCGGTTACGCACGTCCTCGGTGCAGTCGGCCCAGTCGATCCGGTTTCCCGACTGCTCCTCCAACGGGGGAAGCGGGACCGGGCTGGGCAGCGGTGTGTCGCTGGGACGGGCGGCCGTGCCTGCTTCGCCCAGCAGACCGACGGTCGGGCGGTCGGACGGGCCGGCGGTGCAACCGGTCAGCGTGGCCGCCGTCGCCAGGAGCAGGGCGGCAGCCCGCACGGCGGCTCGCGGCACGGCTGCTCCTCGCTTCGGGGTAGAAGACATCGTCATGCTCGGGTCTCGTCGGAAGATCGGCTCCAGCCTTGCACGTCGCGGGTGAGACCCCGGTGAGCGGGGCCGGTCAGGCCAGACGGACCGTGCCGTGGAGCACCGCGTCCAGGTCGTAGCCGGCGGGTTCGGCCAGTTGGTCGTACCGGCAGGACGCCGGGTCGCGGTCCGGCCGCCACCGGACGAACTGTGTGGTGTGCCGGAAGCGGGCCGGGTGCCCGCCCTCGGTGTGGTCGTAGGCGACTTCCACCACCCGCTCGCAGCGCAGTGGTACCCATGCCTGTTCGCTGCTGTGCCACCGGTTGATCGACCCGGGCACCCGTCGCCCGTCCTCGGCCTGCGGGCCCAGCCACGGATGCCCCTCGTCCGCGCCCTCGCCCAGTGGCGCCAGTTCCCGGGCCAGTTCCCGCCGCCTGGTCGCGGGGAAGGCCCCGACGACTCCGACGTGGTGCAGCACTCCGCGCTCGTCGTGCAGGCCGAGGAGCAGCGATCCGACGGCTGTCCCGGGCTCGGTGTGGACGTGCCAGCGCAACCCGGCCACCACGCAGTCGGCGGTGCGGGCATGTTTGATCTTCAGCAGGGTGCGCCTGCCCGGGGTGTAGGGGCCGTGCGCCGGTTTGGCGATCAGACCGTCCAGGCCGGCCCCCTCGAAGAGCCGGAACCACTGTCGGGCGATGCCCACGTCCCGGGTCGCAGGGGTCAGGTGCACCCGCTCCGCGGGACGCAGCAGGGTGGCCAGTGCTGCGCGTCGCTGCAGGAACGGCAGCGGCAGCAGGATCTCGTCGCCCCGGGCGAGCAGGTCGAACGTGACGAACCGGGCCGGGGTGTCCACCGCGAGCTGCGCGATCCGGCTCGCTGCGGGGTGGATGCGCTCGCCGAGCGCGTCCCAGTCCAGTCGCCGTCCACCCTCACCGTCACGGTCCACGACCAGTTCCCCGTCCAGCACCGCGGGCTCGGGAACGGCCCGGCGCAGGTCCGCCACGACCTCCGGGAAGTAGCGGGTCAGGTCCCGCCCGGTGCGTGACTGCAGGTGGGTCAGGTCGCCGTCGACGAAGGCCAGGCAGCGGAAACCGTCCCACTTGGGCTCGAACACCAGGTCGTCACGGTCCGGGATCTCGCCGACCGGGCTGGCCAGGACCGGAGACAGGGGCGGCGACAGGGGAAGGGGCACGACCGTCATCCTGCTCCCGGCCGGCGGTGGTCACCACCGCGGTGGAGCCGGCCGGTGTCTGCGGCGCCGGGCCGGGTCAACGGCCCACGTCCCGTCTGGCCATCAGGTCGAGCAGGACCGAGGTGGGCAGCGACTGCCGGCCCAGGGACTCCCGGGCGCGGGGCAGCACCCTGGTGTCCAGCTGCTGCAGCACCTGCCGGACGTCGGCGTCCTCCTGCAGCCGGAGCCTGATACGCATGCCCGGACGGCGTTGGCCTCCCACCAGGCGCACCTGGGCCCGGCTCACCCCGTCGATGTTCTCCGCCTCCGCACGCACCATGTCGGTCACCGTCTGCGCGGAGACCTGGAGCTCCGCCCCTTCACTGGGGGCCCGCACCTGTGCCGGCCGACTCTCCGGGCGCAACGTGTGCAGCACCCAGCGCAGACCCAGCAGGAACAGCAGCAACCCGGCGACGAGCAGCACGAGGCGGGCGACGGTCGCCCGGGCGGCGACCCATTCCACCGCGGCGGGATCGAGCACCGGTCGGCTGGCGCGGAAGCTGCCCAGCCAACCGAACCCCACCACGAGTGCCATGACCCCGCCGGCCAACAGGAGCAGACCGAACAGCGCACTCAGCGTCCGGTCGGTGCGCATCGAGCGGGTGGGACCGGGAGCAGATCGAGGACTCATGAACGCCCCCTCGACGAGTCGGTGGTGACGATCACCTTGGGGCTGCGGGCCAGGGACAGGTCCGCGATCGTGGAGTGGACTGCGTCGACCAGGCGTTGCCGCAGGCCGACCTCGTCCGCCGACCGGCTGGTGGCCTGCACTCTGATCTGTCGGGCGGTGGCGGTGACCGAGGCGTCACGCACCCCCTCGAGGGTGCGGACCCGGTCGCGGACGCTCTTGGCGATCAGCCGGGGGTACGCGGTGACCGAGACATCGGACGAGGGGGAGCGCAGCGGCACCTGCCGCGAGCGGGCGGCAACACCCAGCAGCAACAGCAGCAGACCTGCCAGGATCGCGGCGATCGCGACCCAGCGGACCACGGGGCTGGCCCAGGTGAGCTCGTCCAACCGGGAACGCCAGGTGGGCCACGGCACCAGCAGCGGGCCGCTGGTGGGTCGCAGCCACGCCCAGGCGACCTCCACGACCAGCAGCGCTCCCACGATGGTGAGGGCCAGTCCCAATAGCAGTGACAGCAGGCGCAGGACCAGGCGCATGGCTCACTCCACTCGTGGCCGGATCTCGGGGAACGGCACGGGCGCCATGACCTCGACGCGTCTGTGGCAGCCGGTGTCGCCCCACCTCCGAGCCGGCCGGACGGTCCACCCCGGGCCCCTCTTCCGGGGCGAGGATCGGCCGCTGCGGGTGTGGCGGCCTCGACGTTCCGGTTCCCGCACTCCTGGGGTGCGCCGAAACGGTGAGAAGTATCACTTTTTCACTGGAACGGGTGAAGTGGTCCGTGGGTCGACGGCGTCAACGGGCCTGCCGCAGGTAGCGCAGGAACAGGAAACCGTCGGCCTGCAGGACGGAGTCCAGGTGCATCCGCCGTGGGGCCGGGGGGAGGGTGCCGCGGGCGATCCGGGCTGCGTCCCCGCCGACCAACAACGGGGACACGGTCAGACAGAGCTCGTCCACCAGGTCGGCGGCGATCAGGCTGCCGAAGAGCTGTGGACCGCCCTCGCAGGTCACCCGGCGCAGGCCGCGCTCGTCGAGTGCCCGCATCGCCACCGCCAGGTCCACCTGCTCCGTCCCGGCCACCACCACGTCGGCACCCGCCGCGGCTAGGGCGGCTCGCCGCTCGGCCGGCGCCGCCGCGCAGGTGATCACCAGTGGCGGTACCAGCGTGTCGGTGAGCACCGGGGCGTCCGGGGGGATCGAGCAGGTCCGGGTGACCAGGGCGATCGGTGGGATCTCGGCCAGACCCAGCCGGCGGCGCCGTTCGGTGCGCACCTCGGTCCGCTTCACCCCGTGGTACTCCTCGCTCAACGCGGTGCCCACGCCGACCAGGACGACGTCGGCCAGGTCACGGGACAGCAGGAAGATCTTCTTGTCCGCCGGACCGGACAGTCCGGCCGACCGGCCCTCCACCGACACCGCCCCGTCCAGGCTGGAGACGAAGTTGACCCGCACCCAGGGACGGGTGGGCGACGCGGGAAAGGCGTAGAGCCGCTCCAGGTCGGCGTCGGTGGGTTCGGGGTCCGGATCCTGGGTGGCCGGCCAGATCACCTGCACACGCTCATCTCAGCACATCGTGACCGAGCGGGGAGGAGCGAGCGGACGGTCGGTGTGTGCGAGGCCACGCAGCCTGGCGCACGGACGGCCGGAGAGCACTGGTTACGCTCGCGGCATGTCCATCCCGCGCCTGATCGACCGCGAACCCCAGGTGGGTGCGGACGAGTTGGTCGACGCGATGTGCCCGCCGCCGCGGTTCGACGGGGTGCGGTTCGACACCTACATCCCCAACCCCGACGAGCCCAGCCAGAGCGCTGCACTGGCGGCGTGTCGTGTCTTCGCCGAGCAGGTGTCCGCCGACCGTCGGCCGCGCTCCTGGTGGCGTTCCCTGTTCGGTGGGGGTGGATCGGAACCGGACCGCCCCGGGCTGTACCTCGACGGCGGGTTCGGGGTGGGCAAGACCCATCTGCTGGCCTCGCTGTGGCACGCGGTGCCTGGTCCCAAGGCCTACGGCACCTTCGTCGAGCTGACCCACCTGGTGGGTGCCCTCGGCTTCGCCGAGGCGGTGCGCCGGCTCTCCACGCACCGGCTGCTGGCCATCGACGAGTTCGAGCTGGACGACCCCGGGGACACCATGCTGGTCACCCGGCTGCTGGCCGAGCTGACGGCGGCCGGGGTCTTCGTCGCGGCCACGTCCAACACCCTGCCGGACAAGCTGGGGGAGGGGCGGTTCGCCGCCGACGACTTCCTGCGTGAGATCCACGCCATGGCCTCGAAGTTCACCGTGGTGCGGGTGGACGGTCCCGACTACCGGCACCGTGGCCTGCCGGACGCGCCCGAGCCGGTGTCCGACGAGGAGCTGGAGCGGCACGCGGCTGCCACCCCGGGAGCCACGCTCGACGACTTCGACGCCCTGTGCGCCCACCTCGCCCGACTGCACCCGTCCCGCTACGGGCGGCTCACCGAGGGGGTGAGTGCGGTGCATCTGCGCGGGGTGCACGCGCTGCCCGACCAGGACGTGGCGTTGCGCATGGTGGTGTTCGCCGACCGGCTCTACGACCGGTCCATCCCGGTGATGGTGTCCGGTCAGCCGTTGTCCGCCCTGTTCACCGAGGAGATGCTGCGCGGTGGGTACCGCAAGAAGTACCTGCGGGCGGTGTCCCGTCTGGTCGCGTTGTCGCGGGACGCGGTGCATTCCTGAACGTGTCGCGGCACAGGATCGGACACCGGGACGTCGGGGTCTTCGAAGGCTCGGGTGTGCTGACGGAGACGGTCCTCGAATCCTGGCTGCGTCTTGGTGATTTCCCGTTCGATCGGTCTGCGTGGCGGTTTCAACCGATCTGTTCGGCCAGCGCGATGATCATCCGTTCGGGTCCACGAATGTAGCAGAGCCGATAGGAATTCTCGTACTGAACCACCTCGCCGACGAGTTCGGCGCCGTGGGGTCGTAGGCGGGCGAGGGTGTCCTCGAGGTCGTCGACGGCGAACATGATGCGGCCCGTGCCCAGGGTGTTCACCGCCATCTCTCCCGGGGCGGCCCTGACCGCCGCCGGTGTGCGGAATCGCGTCAGCTCGAGTCGACCGTGGCCGTCCGGGGTCCGCATCATGGCGAGGTCGCTCCGGACGCCGTCAAGGCCGACGGTGCGGTCCACCCACCGGCCCTCGACCGTCTCCCGGCCCTCCAGTTCCATGCCGAGTTCGATGAAGAACGCGACGGCGGCTTCGAGGTCGTCGACGACGACACTGACGTTGTCCATTCGCTGAACAGCCATGCCCCGAGCCTAGGGGTGAATTCTTGTCGTGTCGGCTGTCTTGTTTCGCGGTTTCCGGTGCTGCTCGTGGTGGCGAGAAACGATTCCCTTTCGTGGATTCCGCTGTCGGCGGGTACGGGCCGGTGGGATGAGGAACTCGGTGTGGAGGCGAGACCGGTTCGCGTGTGGTGGCCGCCCTCGACACACCGACCCGGTTCACGGTGTGCCGGCACACCGTGAACCGGGTCGGCGGATCTCCTCGCGGGTCCCGGCCGCGTCCGGCCCCGGTCAGGCGTCGATCCGGGCGGGCAGCCGTCCTGCCCGCACCAGGGCGGTCAGCTCGGCGTGGTCCTGTTCGGTCTGGTCGGCATAGCGCACCGCGAACCGGCCGATCGCCTCGTCGAGCTCCTCGCCCGAGGTGTCGGGCTCCCCGTTCCGGTCCACACCCAGGTACCCGGCGAGCAGCCGCGGATCCACCGACCGTACGTGTGCCCGGGCCAGCAGGGCGCCGACCAGGCGTCCGTAGTCGTCCAGGTGGTTCGCGCGCAGTTCGGTCGGGTCGATCTCGCCCTTCATGTTCCGGAACTGACGCACGATGAAGTGCCGACCCTGGATCGTGGTCCAGCCGAGCAGGATGTCCGTCTCGGCCTGCACCAGGCGGGCGCCGTGCACCACCCGTTCCCCCTCGTGGCGGACCGGGGGCACGTCCAGGTACGGCGCCAGGGACGACTGCCTGGCCTCCTTGACCTGGAGCACCAGTGCCTCGTCGCCGTTGCCGTGCAGCAGTACCAGGTAGCTGCGCAGCCCCACACTGCCGGTGCCGACCACGCGGAACGCCACGTCGGACACCGCGTACCGCATGATCAGGTTCTTCCGGGACTCGCGCAGCGTCTCGACGTACTCCCCGAGACCGAGCACCACGGCGTCCGCGGTCTCCTGGTCGACCCGGGTGAGCACCGGCGGGCGGGTGACGAAACGCCAGCCCTCGCGCTCCACGCGCTGGGTCCACTTGGCGGCCACCTTGGCACTGGTGTTCTTCCGGGCCTTGGCCGCGGCCTTGGCGAAGTCGTCGATGAGCTGGTCGGCCCGGACCTTGCTGATCGTGGACTCGTCGGGCAGGGCGTTCCAGGATTCCAGGAAGGGGCGCCGGGCCAGGTAGGCGACGGCTCGGCGGTAGCTGCGGACCGCGTCCTGGGCGGCCTCGAGGCACTTCTGCTCCGACACCCCGCCTTCACGGCCCGCCAGGACGAGGCTGGTCGCCAGGCGCTTGAGGTCCCACTCCCACGGGCCGGGCACGGTCTCGTCGAAGTCGTTGACGTCCATCACGATGCGGCCCTCGGGTGTCCCGTAGAGCCCGAAGTTCGCCGCGTGGGCGTCTCCGCAGATCTGGGCGGTCAGGCCGCTCACCGGACGACCGGCCAGGTCGGCGGCCATCAGTCCGGCGGCGCCCCGCAGGAACGCGAACGGCGAGACCAGCATGCGGCCGATCCGCAGGGGCACCAGGTCGGGCAGCCGACCCTCGTTGCTGTGCTCGATGAAGGTGAACACGTCCGGACGTGACATCCCCGTCGGGGCGTGGTCGTGCACGGCCAGGGGAGTGGTCGTGCGGAGGGCCTGCCCTTGGGCGTAGATCTGGCCCGGCTCCACCCAGGTTCCCAGTACGGCCGCTGCTCGTTCCCTCTGCTCCATCTTCACCGACACCGCACCATCATGGCGCAGTGATCACCTGAACAGGGGTGCCGGGTGCTCGTGCCGGTCGCTCCGTGGCACCGGTCACAGAGGCCACCGCCCCGCGACGAGGTGACGCGGGGCGGTGGTGTGGTGTCCCGACCGTGCCGGGTGGCGCTCAGCGCCCCAGGACCGCGGTGATCGCGTCGAGACCCTGGTCCAGCTCCTCGCGGGTGATCACCAGGGGCGGCGCGATGCGCAGTGTCGAGCCGTGGGTCTCCTTGCAGAGCACTCCGCGCTCGGCCAGTGCCTCCGACGCCTGCCTGCCGGTCGGGCCTCCGGGGGCGATGTCGACACCGGCCCACAGACCCCGGCCCCGCACCTCGGCGATCCCGTGGCCGACCAGTTCACCCAGCCGGGCGTGCAGGTGTGCCCCGAGCTCCCGGGAGCGCTGCTGGAACTCGCCGGTGGACAGCAGGCGGATCACCGCGCGGGCGACGGCGCAGGCCAGCGGGTTGCCACCGAAGGTGGATCCGTGCTCACCGGGACGCAGCACACCCAGCACGTCCCGGCGGCCCACCACGGCCGAGACCGGCATGATGCCCCCGCCCAGGGCCTTGCCCAGGGTGTAGAGGTCGGCCCGGACTCCCTCGTGGTCGCAGGCCAGCAGGTCACCGGTGCGGGCCAGACCGGACTGGATCTCGTCGGCGATCATCAGCACGTCGTGCTCGTCGCAGAGTCGACGCACCTCGCGCAGGTATCCCTCCGGCGGGACGATGACCCCGGCCTCGCCCTGGATGGGTTCGAGCAGGACGGCTGCGGTGCGCTCGGTGATCGCCGCCTCCAGCGCCTGGACGTCGCCGTACTTGACCTGGACGAAGCCCGGCGTGTAGGGGCCGAAGTCGGCGCGGGCCACCTCGTCGGTGGAGAAGGAGATGATGGTGGTCGTCCGGCCGTGGAAGTTGGAACCGGCCACGACGATCTGGGCAGTGTTCTCGGGCACGCCCTTGACCCGGTAGGCCCACTTGCGTGCCACCTTGATCGCGGATTCGACCGCTTCCGCGCCGGAGTTCATCGGCAGCACCATCTCGGTGCCCGTCAACTCGGCGAGCTCCCGACAGAACAGGCCGAACTGGTCGTGGTGGAACGCCCGGCTGGTCAGGGTGACCCGCCCCAGCTGCTCCATGGCCGCGGCGACGAGCGCCGGATGCCGGTGGCCGAAGTTGAGCGCCGAGTAACCGGACAGGAAGTCCAGGTAGCGGCGCCCGGTGACATCGGTGACCCAGGCACCCTCGGCCTGCGCGATCACGACCGGGAGCGGGTGGTAGTTGTGTGCGCTCCACTGTTCGTCGAGCGCCACGTACTCCTCGGGTGTGCTGGGCATTCCGGTGTTCGGGCGAACGTCGGTCACGGTCATGGCGCAAGGCTAAGGCCAGGTTGCGGTGGATTCAGCCGCTCGACGTTGCTTTTGCTCGCCTATCGTTGCGCTGTTCCGTTTTGCAACGGCGTTTCGTTACGATAATTGGTGACGCAGTGAGAGGGCTCACTCGTGCGGGTGGTCGGTTTGTCCCCCGGTGGCGCGATGTGTCCGCGGCGCCGACTCGGCTCCGAGATCCCGGACCGGAACAGGTTTCGGGTATACGGTGCGAGCCGTGACCGCCGCGGGGTCGGGTGGATCGTCGTGCGATGTCACCGGGAACGCGCCCGACCGCCCGGCGCCGGCTCGCGTCGTCGAGGGAGGCTGTTGTGCTCGCCCCATCCATGACCGGGGGTCGTGCCCCGCTCTGTGTCGGCTCCTACACCAGTGGTATCAGCGGCGGTCGCCGTGGTTACGGGCTGGCCGTGGTGGACGTCCCGTCGTGTGACGGGGAGATCGAACTGCGTGGCGTCGTGGAGGGCGTCCCGGACCCGTCGTTCCTGGCCCTGTCCCCGGACAGGAGCACGCTCTACGCGGTCAACGAGGTCCCCGGCGGCCAGGGCCAGGTGACCGCCCTGCGTTTCGACGACACCGGATGGCCGCGCGTCCTGGGACGCCAGTCGACCGGTGGGACGTCTCCGGCTCATCTCAGCGTCCACCCCAGTGGACGGTTCGTGCTGGTGGCCAACTACGGCTCCGGAAGCGTGGCCGTCCACCCCGTCCGGCCTGACGGCTCGCTGGACGAGCCCAGCACGGTCGTGCAGCACACCGGCTCCGGTCCCATCCGCCCCCAGCAGAGCAGCTCGCACCCGCACATGGTGGTCACGGACCCCTCGGGCCAGTGGATCCTCGTCGTGGACCTGGGCACCGACCACGTGTACGTCTACCGCCTGGACGAGGCCAAGGGCGCCCTGACCGAGCACGGACGCACGGCGGTGCTGCCCGGGGCCGGTCCGCGCCACCTGGTCTTCCACCCCAACGGGCGATACGCCTACCTGGTCAACGAGCTGAACTCGTCGGTCACGGTGTGTCGGTGGAGCACCGAGAGCGGTGAGCTGCGCCTCGGACAGGGGTTGAGCACCCTGGAGGACCGAGAGGAGGGCCGGACGGAGAACTGGGCCGGAGCGGTCCTGATCTCCTCGGACGGCCGCTTCGTCTACGCCACGAACCGGGGTGACGACAGCATCGCGATGTTCGCCGTCGTCGGGGACGGTGAGCGGCTGGGGTGGTTGGGCAAGGTCCCCTGCGGCGGAAGCTGGCCACGGCACGCGGCGCTGTGCCGGGAGGGGGACCTGCTGTACGTGGCCAACCAGCGCTCGGGCGAGTTGGTGACGTTCACGGTGAACCGGCGGACGGGACGGCTGACCCGGGCGGGGGCGGGACTGCCGATGCCCGAGGCGGCCTGCGTCCTGCCCATCGACTAGCGACTTTCGTCGCGTTCCGGACGGTCGAGCCGTCACCCCACCGTACGGATGCACTTGACGGCCGACCGGTGGACTGTGCTGCGGGATCACCCTCACGCAGGGTTTCCATGTCGTGACTCACGGTGGTAGTCAGGTCGCGCCAGATCCCTCCTTCCCCTGCTGGAGGACATCGTGCGCAGTGTGCGGAACGCCGTCCGTCGATTAGTCGTCCTCGTCGCCGGGCTGCTCCTTGCCGGCGGTGCCGCCGGATACGCGACGGCCGCCCCCATCCAGGCTCAGGCCGTCGACTACGTGGCGTTGGGTGACTCCTACGCCTCCGGTACGGGCATCGGCCAGTACTACTCGGACAGCGGAAGCTGTAAGCGCAGCCCCCAGGCCTACGCCGCACTGTGGGCTTCGTCGCACGCCGTGAGCTCCTTCACGTTCGTCGCCTGTTCCGGTGCCACCACACAGGACGTGCAGAACAACCAGCTCTCGGCGCTCAACTCGGGTACCGACTTCGTGACGATCTCCATCGGCGGCAACGACGTGGGGTTCGCCGAGGTGGTCACCACCTGCCAGCTCGGCACCGACTCCCTGTGCGACCAGGCGGTGAGCGTGGCGGAGTCCGTGGCGCGCAACCAGCTGCCCGGTCGGTTGGACGCCGTCTACGCCCAGATCCGGCAGCGTGCGCCGCAGGCGCAGGTGGTGGTGCTCGGCTACCCGGGGCTGTTCGAGATGGGGTCCTGCGGGATCACCGGCATGAGTGAGACGAAGCGACAGCGGTTGAACGCCGCTGCCGACGTGTTGGCCAGTGTGATCAGCTCCCGGGCTCAGGCCGCCGGATTCACCTACGTGGACACGCGGAGCGCGTTCGTGGGTCACCGGGTGTGTGCCTCCGACCCGTGGATCAACGGCCTCAGCTGGCCGGTCGACGAGTCCTACCACCCCAATGCGAAGGGGCACGCCAACGCCTACCTGCCTGCGCTCAACGCGGTGACCGGGTTCGTCGCCGCGCGTCACTGAGGGCCGGTGGACGCCGTCCGTGACCGACTCCGCCCGACCTCTCGACCGGGGGGACGGCGTCGGACGAACGGAGCGGTGGGTGACAAGGACCGGGGCCGCACTTCCGGGTCGGAAGTGCGGCCCCGACCGATGAGCGGATGTTTCTCGAAGCCGGTCGGTGTGCAGTGATGATCATCACGTTCGCTCCCGGGTGGTGGGAGCCGTGTTTTCCGTCGGTGGTGTCCGGTCGCCGTGACGTGACCACTCGGAGGGGCATCCCGTGAAACGGCGGTGATCGATTTCACGTGCTCGGTCGAGGGCGGCCGTGCCGGGAAAGTTTCTGTTGTTGCTCGACGGACGGGCGCGCGCCTGTCGCACGAGTTCCGACGTTGTGGTGTGCATCACCCATCGGCTTGGTTGATCGAAATGTTACGAAAGGCGATTGCTTCGGAGTCGGGGGACGCACAAAAACCTCGGGGCCCACATCACCCGGTGATGTGGGCCCCGAGGGGGTGGTGGGCGATACTGGGATTGAACCAGTGACCTCTACCGTGTCAAGGTAGCGCTCTCCCACTGAGCTAATCGCCCGAGGCGGAGGCGGGAATCGAACCCGCGTACAGGGCTTTGCAGGCCCTTGCCTAAGCCACTCGGCCACTCCGCCGTTCCCTGGAAATCTCCAGAGAGTCTGGCCCGACGAGTGGGCCGCTCAGAGCGGACGACGGGACTCGAACCCGCGACCCTCACCTTGGCAAGGTGATGCGCTACCAGCTGCGCTACGTCCGCATGCTCCCCGGTTGGCTGGCCTTTCGTCCGGCTTTTCGGCCCGCCGCCGCGTTGCGAGCTGAACTTTAGCCCACAGGGGGAGCTGGGATCAAATCAGGGTCCCGTCATCGCTCTGACCTGCGGTTTCTCAGGTCAGGTCGTTCGACAGCAGCTGTGCCAGGGCGCGGTCCAGGTCCACCCACAGGTTCTCGTTGCCCGGCACCACCACGTCGTAGGTCCGGTCCAGGAACTCGGCCAGCTCCTGGGCGGAGGCCTCGAAGACGGCGTGGCCGGAGGGGGAGCTCAGCTCGATGAGTACAACCTCGGGGTTGTCGGCCGCCGGTCGGATCCGCACGTCCCCCATGCCCGCTTCCGCGATCAGGCCGTCGGCCAGCAGGTCGCGGGCGAAGACCCACTCCACCCAACCGGCACGCCCCGTGCGGAACGCGGCCACGACGGCGTACGGGTCCTGGGTGTCGTAGCGCAGCTCGACCTGCACCGGGACAGCAGGGCTGCGCGGCGTCAGTAGGTCGAAAACCGCGTTGGCACGGAGTGTTACGTGTGGGTTGCGCATAGTGATCGCCTTTCCTGCTCCTTCCCGGCCCAGGAAACGACCGAGCGGCTCTCCTTGTGACGCAAATGTGGCGAGCAACGCTCGGCTGCGACGGATTTATCACCCGTCCGGGTTAATGGGATTTCGCTGTGCGATGAGTGGACTGCGTTCCGTGTTCAGTTGTCGTGGCCGTTTCGGTGCCTCTTCCAGCGTGCCCAGCCGAGGGGCGTAGGGGAACGCGGCGCTTAAGGTTTCGCCTGGTTGTGCAACCCCCGAACGGGGGCTGAGAACGTGAATGCTCCGTTTGTGCTACCGATCAGCTTCGTTGAGTCACCTTTGTGGCCGATTTTTGATCTCTCTGGTCCGGTATCTCCTCTCGTATACGGCTCCGGGATGCCCGTCGCACGTTCGGCCTATCGGCGGTTCGTAACCTGGTTGCGGGTCGTGGTAACCGGCCCGGTCGGCGAAGTGACGGAGGCGTTTCGGGCGCCCCGATGATCGGCAGGTGGAGCGCTGAGCAGCAGGGAGCCGTTGGGTGAGACGTGTGACAACGCCCCGGGGCGCGGCAGGCGGGCGCAGGGGGTCCGCGGGCGTTGGCGGGAGTTCCGCGCCCGCCTGAGCGCCCGCAGGGAACGGATCCGGTCCCGCCCGGCGCTGAACACCACGTACCGGGTGGCGATCGGGGTCCTGGGCGGGCTTGTGCTGGCACTGGGGGTCGTGATGATCCCCTACCCGGGTCCCGGGTGGCTGGTGGTCTTCGCCGGTCTGGAGATCCTGGCCACCGAGTTCCGGTGGGCCCGTCGGGTCAACCACTTCGCGCGGAGCCGTTACCGCCGCTGGGTGCACTGGCTCGAGCGGCAGCACGGAGTGATCAAGGTCACGGTCATGGCGTTCACCGGCCTCGTCGTGGCGGCGACCCTCTGGGTGCTGGGGGTGTTCGCCCTGGTGGGAGGCTGGTTCGGTGTGCACCACCCCTGGCTGGCCTCCCCATTTGCGTCCGCCGGGGGGTGATCCTGTATGGTGTGTCCCGCCGGCAGGGAACGGCAGCCGCGAGAGCGGGGCCGAGCCCGGGCGGCGAGATCACCGGGGCGATTAGCTCAGCGGGAGAGCGCTTCGTTCACACCGAAGAGGTCACTGGTTCGATCCCAGTATCGCCCACTTCCCATAAGAGCCCCTCGCGGACACCGCGGGGGGCTCCTTGCGTTTCCCGACACAGGGTTCGGCCGTGGGCCCACGGCGGGGTGTCTCCGGGACGCCGGGTGGGGTCGATCACCACCGACACGGGTCGGGGTCGCCCGCGAAAGATCACCTCTCTGGCTGGCAAGGGGAAACCCGCAGGTGAGCCCCCGGTGCCTCCGGATAGCATCGAGTGGACCGGTTCCGGTGCCGATCGACGGCCCGACATCCGACGACAGCACATCGAGGAGAGTCCCGTGTCGCAGCTCAGTCCCGCGCCCGCACAGCCCGCACCGCGCGTGGTGGTGCCGGCTGGGACTACCGCAGGCCAGGCGCTGCGCGAGGCGGGTCTGCCCAGCAAGGGGCCCGACGCGGTGGTCGTCGTCCGTGACCCCGAGGGGCGCCTGCGTGACCTGTCCTGGATCCCCGAGGTGGACACCGAGGTGGAGGCGGTGACCGCCGACAGCGAGGACGGGCGCAGCGTCATCCGGCACTCCTGCGCGCACGTGCTCGCCCAGGCGGTTCAGCAGCTGTTCCCCGAGGCCAAGCTGGGCATCGGGCCGCCGATCAAGGACGGCTTCTACTACGACTTCGACGTCGACCGCCCCTTCACGCCCGAGGACCTGCAGGCGCTGGAGAAGCGCATGAAGCAGATCATCAAGAGCGGGCAGCGCTTCTCCCGGCGCGTGGTGGAGTCCGTGGAGGCGGCCAAGGCCGAGTTGGCGTCCGAGCCCTACAAGCTCGAGCTGGTCGATCTCAAGTCGGACGTGGACACCTCCGAGGTGATGGAGGTCGGCGGTGGCGAGCTGACCATCTACGACAACCTCGACCCCCGCAGCGGGGAACGGGTGTGGGGTGACCTGTGCCGCGGCCCGCACGTGCCGACCACCCGCCACATCCCGGCCTTCAAGCTGATGCGCACCGCGGCGGCCTACTGGCGGGGCAGCGAGAAGAACCCGCAGCTCCAGCGCATCTACGGCACCGCGTGGGAGTCGCAGGAGGCTCTGGACGCCCACCTGGAGCTGCTCGCCGAGGCCGAGCGTCGGGACCACCGGCGGCTGGGTGCCGAGCTGGACCTGTTCAGCTTCCCGGACGAGATCGGCTCCGGGCTGGCGGTGTTCCACCCCAAGGGCGGCATCATCCGGCGGGAGCTGGAGGACTACTCGCGGCGTCGGCACCAGGAGGCCGGTTACGAGTTCGTCTACACCCCGCACATCACCAAGAGCACGCTGTTCGAGGTGTCCGGTCACCTGGGGTGGTACCGGGACGGGATGTTCCCGGCCATGCACCTGGACGCCGAGCTCGACGAGCACGGCAACGTCCGCAAGCCCGGCCAGGACTACTACCTCAAGCCGATGAACTGCCCGTTCCACAACCTGATCTTCAGGTCGAGGGGGCGGTCCTACCGGGAGCTGCCGCTGCGGCTGTTCGAGTTCGGCACCGTCTACCGGTACGAGAAGTCGGGCGTGGTGCACGGTCTGACCCGGGTGCGCGGGCTCACCCAGGAC
>DATCJU010000103.1:0-6227 GCA_036562635.1 Pseudonocardiaceae bacterium | reverse complement strand
GCCGGGTCGGCCAGGGACGGGGCGGACATCAGAGCGACACCTCCCTGCGCTGCAGCAGGCGCAGCTGGACGAGGGAGAACACGACAATGACGACGAAGTACACGACGGCGTCCGCCGTCTGGTAGGCGTACTCGCCGCCCTCGAATCCCCCCGTGTAGATGAGGTAGGAGACCGAGGTGGTGGCACTGCCCGGGCCACCGCCGGTCAACGCGACGATGTGGTCGAACACCTGCAGGAAGTTCTTGAACGACAGCACCGTGTTGATGGCGAGGAACGGCACGATCAGCGGGAGGGTGACCGAACGGAACCGCTGCCAGGCGTTCGCGCCGTCGACGGTGGCCGCCTCGTACAGCTCACTGGGCACCGTCTGCAGACCCGCCAGGTAGACGATCATGTTGAACGCGGTCGCCTGCCACACGGCGACGACCACCACACCCACCCACGCCAGATCGGGGTCGGCGAGGATGCTGCTGCTCAGCGCGGTGACGCCCAGCTTCTCGCCGAGGGCGGGCAGGGAGTTGGAGAACAGGTAGTTGAAGACGTAGCCGACGATGAGGATCGGCAGCACGTTGGGGACGAAGAACACGCCGCGCAGTGCGGTGCGGAACCGGATCCGTGCGTTCAACCCCAGCGCCAGGGCCAGCGCCAGAACGTTCACCAGCACCGTGGAGACGACGGCGAACCGGAAGGTGAACGCGTAGGCGTCCCAGACCCGCTCGTCCTCGAACAGGTTGAGGTAGTTGCGCAGCCCGACGAACTCGTGGTCGCCGTATCCGGCGTAGTCGGTCAGGCTGTAGTACACGCCCTGCAGCACCGGGACGGTGTGCAGCAGGAAGAACAGCGCGCACGCCGGGAGCACCATCCAGTAGAAGGCGCGGGGGGTGGCGGACACGGACCGGGTGCGCCGGTCGGTGCGGGGCGAGGGGGTGGTGACCACTGCCATGGAGACTCCAACCTCGTCCGACGGTCAGGACCGCCGGGCCTGAACCTTGTCCCACTCCCCGTCCAGGGCGCGCAGCAGCGCGTCCCGCCGCCCGTCGATGAGGTACTGCTGGAGCAGCGCCTTCAGCGGGACTGCCGGGGGGATCCGGTGGTCGGGGTAGCCGGTGATGCGGCCCTGGTCGAAGTAGGGCAGCAGCTCGGCCAGCGCCGGGTCGTCGGAGCGCAGACCCTTCAGCGGCGGGATGGCGTTCTGTTCCCGGGCGTAGGTGGTGACGACGTCGGGTCGCATGAGGTAGCGGATGAACGTCATCGCCTCCTCCGGGTGTTCGGTGGAGCGGCTCATGGTGAGCGCCACGTCCACCCCGGAGACCAGCAGGGTGCGCGAGGGATCCTCGGTCGGCGGCAGGGCGAAGGTGCCGATCTCGAACTCCGGCCCGAACTCCTCGATGGCCGGCAGGGCGTAGCTGCCCTGCAGGTACATCGCGGCCCTGCCCTGGGCGAACGCCTGGTTGCCCGCGTTGTAGTCGCGGGAGAGCATGTCCGGCTGCGCGTACCGGTACAACTCGGCCAGCTTGTCCGCCACCTCCGGGTAGGCCTCCTGGAAGGTGGTGTTCCCCGCGGCCCGCTGGGCGAAGAAGTCCCGCGGCGGCAGGTTGGCGGCGAGGGCGTTGAACGCGGGCAGCGCGGTCCAGGAGTCCTTCAGGGTGCCGTAGAACGGGGTGATGCCGGCGGCCTGGAACTTCTCGGCGACGGCGATCAGTTCGTTCCAGGTGGTCGGCGGGGTGACACCGTGCTGGGCGAACAGGTCCTTGTTGTAGAGCACGCCGTTGGCGTTGGCGGCGAGCGGCAGGCCGTTGATCTCACCCGGGCGGTGGGTGCCCAGGTCGTCGAGGATCTGCTGCACGGCCGGGTTGACGTTCTCGGTCACCGGGTCCCCGGCGAAGTCGTGGAAGACACCCGCCGAGGCCAGTTCCCCGAAGGTGGCGTTGCCGTTGAGCGTCAGGACGTCGGGGACGGCGTTCTTGACCAGGCGGGCCCGGATGGCCGCCTCGGCGTTGGGCACGTGGTGCTGGACCACGTCGATGTGGGGATGCTCGGCCTCGAACGCGGCGATGATCTTCTCGAAGGTCTGCACGGCCTCCGGTTTGAACTGGAAGAAGTCCAGGGTCACCCGGCCGTCGGAGTTGCTCGGCAGGATGGATCCGCAGGCGCTCAGCACCAGTGACGTGGCCAGTAACGCGGCCGTGCGCACACCGTGCCAGGACATGGTCCCTCCTTGCGTGGTGGCAGGGGTGGTCAGACGCGGCGGGCCTCGATGAGCACGAGGCGTTCCGGGTACAGCACCGGTGCCTGCACCCCGAACGCGGTGAGTACGCGTCCGGGCAGCTCGATTCCGGTGCGCCACCACGGCAGCTCGGAGTGCGCCGGGCCCTCGGGCACGTGACCGGGCTCCCGGGGTGTCAGGCGGTAGGTGATGTCCGGGTCCAGCCCGGGCAGGCGGACCCGGCCGGGGCGGGAGGTGACACCGGTGGTGGTCTGCACCAGCGCGTAGAGCGCGTGTGTGCGGTCGGGGGAGACGACACCGTGCACCCACAGCGCCGGGTCCGGGTGATCACCGCGGACCACGGTCCCGGTGTGCAGCAGGGGCCGTAGCTCCTTGTACGCGGCGACCCACCGGGCCAGCTCCTGCCGCTCCTGGGGATCGGCGGCGGTGAGGTCCCACTCGATGCCGAAGTGCCCGAACAGCGCGGTGCCGGCGCGGAAGCCCAGGGTGTGCACCCGGCGGGTGGTGTGGGCCACCGGAGAGCCCACGTGCGCACCCAGCATCTCCGGGGGCACCAGGAGCGTGGTCCACCGCTGGATCTGCTGCCGCTCCAGGGCGTCGATGCAGTCGCTGGTCCAGATCCGCTCGGTGCGTTCCAGCACACCGAGGTCGACCCGACCGCCACCGGAGGAACAGGACTCGATCTCCAGGTTCGGATGCCGACGGTGCAGCTCGTCCAGCAGCCGGTAGGTGGCCTCGGTCTGCGCGTGCACCCCGGCCGTGCCCGTCAGGGCGTGCCCGGCGTCGACCAGGTCACGGTTGTGGTCCCACTTGAGGTAGTCGATGCGGTACTCGGTGACCAAGGCGTCCAGGCGCTCCAGGATGTGGGCGTACGCCTGCGGATGTCCCAGGTTGAGCACCTGCTGGTGGCGTCCGGTCGGCGGGAGACGGTCACCCGCTGCCATGATCCACTCGGGGTGCTCGCGAGCCAGCTCGGAGTCGGGGTTGACCATCTCGGGCTCGACCCACAGGCCGAACTGCATGCCCAGCGAGCGGACGTGGTCGACCAGGGGGTGCAGGCCCTGCGGCCAGACCTGCTCGTCGACGTACCAGTCACCCAGCCCGGCGGTGTCGTCGCGGCGGCCACGGAACCAGCCGTCGTCCAGGACGAACCGCTCGACCCCCACCTCGGCTGCGGCGTCGGCCAGGGCCACCAACCGGTCCAGGCGGTGGTCGAAGTAGACCGCCTCCCAGGTGTTGAGCGTGACCGGGCGCGGGGAGCGGGGGTGGTGCGGGCGGGACCTCAGGTACCGGTGGAAGCGGGCGGACATCTCGTCCAGCCCGTGGCCGTGGGACCCGTAGACCCACGGGCTGCGGTACTGCTCGCTGGGGCCGAGCCGAACCTCCCCGGGCAGCAGGGTCTCACCACCGCCGAGCAGGGCCACTCCGCCGGGTGTGCGTTCGGCGAGGGTGCGGTGGTTGCCGCTCCAGGCCACGTGCAGGCCCCACACCTCGCCGTCGCGGAACCCGAAGCCGGTCTCCCCGGCGACCAGGACCAGGGTGGCGTCGGCGCCGGTGCGTCCGCGTCGCCCCTCCCGCAGATGGGTGCCGAGGGTGAAGGCGTGCCGCTGTGGACTGCGCTCACGCAGGTGCCGGCCGGTCAGGTCGAGCAGCTCGGTGGCCCGCTCCGGGACGGGCAGGGTGAGGAGCAGCCCGTCCAGGGTGTAGGGCCGGTCGCCCCGGTTCACCAGGGTGGCACGTTGGCGCACCAGACCCGATGCGGTCAGTTCGATCTCCAGATCCAGGGCCAGCTGGGCGTCCTCGTCGGTCGCGGCCACGGCGACCCGGTGCCGTACCGGCCCGTCCTCCGTGCTGACCTGGAGCGCGCGGACGGTGAAGGCGCTGGAGAAGGCGGTGCCGTCCCGGTGCCCGGACAGACCGGGGGTGCCGAGCCAGCCGGCTGACTGCTCGGGCAGCACGCTCACCTGTACCGGCACGTCGAGTTCGTTGGACACGAGCTGGGAGGCGCCGGCGGTGGCCAGGGCGGTCAGCGCGTTCTCCGACAGGTCGCCCAGGTCGGCGCCCCAGTGCAGGACCCGGGGCAGCCGGTCCCCGGTGCAGTCCAGGACCAGGCTGGTCCCGGCGGCTCGGAGGTGGAGGTGGCCGGGGGAGGGGGTGCTGTCCAAACGAGACCTCCGATCGTGGCGGAGACCGAAGTCCGACAGGCGGGCGACGAGCGGACAAAGTTTTAGTGAAGAAGTTTCTATGTGTCAACGGTCACTTTGGAAGCCCCCGGGAGGTGCGGGAAGGCCGTGTTGCTGGGGTGATTGTTTCTGCGATGAAACTAATGGGAGGATGCGGACACACATCAGCCGTCACGCGACCGCGGAGGTCCCTTCCGTGCCTGCGACCCGGCCGACCTGGGCGCCGCTGACGGGCGCCACCCGGGCGATCGCCCTGGAGGTGCTGCTGCACGGTCCGCTGCCGCGCAGCGAGCTGGCCCGCAGACTGCGGCTCTCCCCGGGCAGCGTGACACGCCTGGCCACACCCCTGCTGGAGTGCGGACTGCTCGTGGAGGCGGGCACCCAGCGCGAGGCCCGCAGCGGACGCCCCACCCGCCCGCTGGACGTCGTCCCCGAGGCGCACCACTTCATCGGGGTCAAGATCACCGGTGAGGAGGCCCACGCCGCCCTGACCACCCTGCGCGCCGAGGTGGTCGCGACGACCCGGTCGACACTGGACGGCAAGGCCCCGGAGGCCGTCGTGGCCACCGTCCGGCGACTGGCCACCGAACTCGCCCGGGGCGTCCCGCACGTCACCGCACTCGGCGTCAGCATCGGTGGCACGGCACCGGACCACGCGACGGTCACCGCGGCACCCTTCCTCGGCTGGACCGGGGACGTGCCGTTCGGGCGGCTGCTCGCCGCCGCCACCGGCCTGCCCACCGTGGTCGACAACGACCTGCTGGCCCTGACCCGGGGCGAGCACTGGTTCGGCGCCGCCCGCGGTCACGACCGTTTCGCCCTACTGACCATCGGCGACGGTGTCGGATACGGGCTGGTCATGCACGGTGAGGTCGTCGACAGTCCCGAAGCCGGGGTCGGGCTGGCCGGGCACCTCCCGTTGGACCCTCTCGGCCCGCCGTGCCCCGACGGGCACCGCGGCTGTGCGACCGCGATGCTCACGGGACCGAGCATCCGCGCCTGGGTCTCCACCGGACTGCAGCGGGAAGTCACCTACGACGAGTGCCTCGATCTCGCGGCGGCCGGGAACCCCGTGGCGGAGGCGGTGATCACCGACGCCGGACGGGCGCTGGGCCGGCTCATCGCCGTGGTCGCCAACCTGACCATGTCGCAGAAGATCATCCTCACCGGGGAGGGGGTCCGGTTGGCCGAGGTGGCCCGGGATGCGGTCGAGGAGGGCATACGACGCGACCGCGACCCACGGTGCCGGCCGCTCTCCCTGGACGTCGTCCCTGTCGACTTCACCCAATGGGCTCGGGGGGCGGCGGCCACCGCCATCCAGAACTACCTGCTCAACGGGCACGCATCCATGCCCTGAGCGAGGTCCGCCCCGGGGCGCCGCCGGAGCGGCGCCGAGGTCCACAACGGATGTCCACCGTGGACGCGATGTCGCGACGGCCTCGGCGCCGACCCGCCACGGGCGAGGCCGTCGTCCCTGTACTCGCCGCCACTCGACCGCCGGGTGATGTCCGGGGCACCTCGGTCGAGGGGGAGGTGGCTGTGCGATGGGCGCCGAGGGTGCCGTCACCCTGCGTCGACTGCACCGGCGGGACGCCTGTTGGTGCTGCCCAACGCTTGGGACGCCCACAGTGCCCGGCTGGTCCAGGAGGCCGGTTTCCCGGCGGTGGCCACCAGCAGTGACGCCGTGGCGGCCGCACTCGGATTCGAGGAACGGCGAGCAGGCACCCCCGGACCAGATGTTCGCGGCCGCCGGCGCGTCGTCCGAGCCGTCTCCGTCCCGGTGACGGTCGACGTCGAGGCCGGTTACCACCTGGAAC